>CANCRX010000042.1 GCA_947380655.1 Alcaligenaceae bacterium
GGAAGAATTCGAGGACGTGGCCGACCATTGCACGGTTTGTCACAAGTGCTATAACCCCTGTCCGGTCGATATCGATTTTGGTGATGTCTCGATGAATATGCGCGCGCTGTTGCGCCGCATGGGTCATAAGTCTTTCAATGCCGGCACGACGGCCGCAATGTTCTTTTTGAATGCCAAAGATCCCGCGACTATCAACGCCACGCGTAAAGCCATGATTGGCGTCGGGTACAAGCTGCAACGCGCTGCACATGATTTTTTGTCTAAGTTTGCGCGCAAGCAAACTGCAGCACCTCCCGCGACGGTGGGTAAGCCGCCCATGCGTGAACAGATTATTCACTTCGTGAATAAGAAAATGCCTGGCGGACTGCCAAAACAGACTGCACGCAAGTTGCTCGACATCGAAGATGCGGATTACGTGCCAATCATTCGCAATCCTAAGACCTCGGCAGAAACTGAAGCGGTGTTTTATTTCCCTGGCTGTGGCTCTGAAAGGCTGTTTTCACAAGTTGGGTTGGCCACGCAAGCGATGCTTTGGCATGCTGGCGTGCAGACCGTTTTGCCTCCTGGTGCGTTGTGTTGCGGCTATCCACAGCGTGCCAATGGCATGACTGAAAAAGCAGAACAGACCATTACGGATAACCGTGTGTTGTTTCATCGTGTGGCGAACACCTTGAACTATCTGGATATCAAGACGGTCGTCGTGAGTTGCGGTACTTGTTATGACCAGCTGGCAGGCTATGAGTTTGAAAAAATATTCCCCGGTTGCCGCTTGATCGATATTCACGAGTATTTGCTCGAAAAAGGTATTGCACTAGAAGGTGTGGGCGGCGTGCGTTACATGTATCACGATCCTTGCCACACGCCGATGAAACTGCAGGACCCGATGAAAACGGTTCGCGCCTTGGTCGGCGACTCAACGATTAAGACTGATCGCTGCTGTGGCGAGTCCGGGACGCTCGCTGTCACGCGTCCCGACATTTCCACGCAGATTCGCTTTCGCAAGGAAGAAGAACTCGATAAAAATAACGCGACACTGCGTGCAGATGGCTTTACAGGCGAAGTGAAAATGTTGACTTCTTGCCCCTCCTGTTTGCAAGGCTTGTCTCGCTTTGAAGGCGACACGGGCGCGAAGGCGGATTACATTGTGGTCGAGATGGCACGTCATATACTCGGCGAAAACTGGCTTGAAGACTATGTGGCAAAGGCCAATAGCGGGGGCATTGAGCGCGTGCTGGTTTAAACGTGCTCGAATGATTGCGCGCTGACTAGACAAAGCGCTATAAGAAATGCGCTTGAGTAAAAGGTGACTGTTCGATGCAATACATTCCTGAATCACAATCCTCCTCGGTGGTCACGCATGAAATGGCGTTCGAGGCGATTCGTGAAGCACTGATCGCAGCCTGCTCAGATACGAGCAAGGTTTTTCCTGCACTCATCGCGCATGGCTCTGATGTGAACAACCGGTTTTCTGTCAAGTCTGGCGCGACCGATACGCTAGCTGGTTTGAAAATGGGATTTATCTGGCCGGGTAATGCGCTCAAAGGCTTGAAGACGCATAACTCCGTCACCGTGCTGTTCAATCAGGACAGCGGTGGAGTGGATGCCGTGATTGAGTCTGGTGTTGTCAATGCCTATCGGACTGCTGCTGCGGATGCTGTTGCGACCCATGTGCTTGCGCGTCAGGATTCAACAATCCTGACAGTATTTGGTGCGGGTAATCAGGCGGGTTATGACTGCCTGGCGCTTGCAAAAATACGTCCGATTGAACGCGTCCTGGTCGTCAATCGCGATCCTGCACGGGCTGAAGCATTCAAACGCCGTCTTGCGGAACACGGTTTACGCGCAGATCTCGTGTCAGCCGATGAAGGTTGCGCACGTGCAGACATCATTGTCACTGCGACGCCGTCAAAGGCTCCTTTGTTTGATGCCTCATGGGTTCGTCCTGGTACACATATCTCTTGTATGGGAACGGATGGGGTGGGTAAGCAGGAGATTGATCCGTTGTTGCTCGAGCAAGCAGAACTTTTTTGCGATTTACCAGAGCAATCAGTCAAGATTGGTGAGTTTCAGCACGTAGCGCGTCAAATCGTGGCGGGGACTTTGCCATTGACCGCGATTGGTCTGGTTCTGACGGGACAAGCGAAAGGTCGCTCAAGTGATCAGGCGATTACGGTGTTTGATAGCTCAGGTATCGCTTTGCAAGACCTGCATATCGCGCAGCGAATTTTGCAGGCCTGCAACAGTTAAAAGCCAAACGCTGGTTTAGACGCCAACCTCAATGCCCTCAGCAATGAGTGCCTCGCGAATCGCTTTCGCAAAGGCCGCGGCGCCAGGCTGATCGCCATGGATGCAAAGGGTATCTGCACGTACGCGCACAGTCGAGCCATCGACGGCCGTGATGGTGCCTTGCTGGACCATCTGCAAAACTTGTTTGATGGAAACATTTACATCTTCGATCATCGCGCCAGGTTTGTTGCGTGGGGTCAGGGTTCCATCAGGAGAGTAAGTGCGGTCGCCAAAAACCTCGCTGGCTACTTTCAGACCCATGGACTCGGCGATGTCGAGCATTTTGGTGCCTGCGAGGCAAAAAAACACCAGGTCGCTGTCAACATCGTAGGTCGCTTGGGCTAAGGCTCGCGTCAGGCCTTCATTATTGACGGCCATGTTGTAGAGTTGACCGTGGGCTTTTACATGACGGAGTCGAGCGCCTTGCGATGCAGCTACACCCGCAAGTGCGCCGATCTGTACCACCATCATGTCGTAGGCTTCCTGATCGGTGATCGCCATATTGCGCCGGCCAAAACCTTGTAAGTCAGGCAGTCCGGGATGTGCACCAAGTGAGACGCCGTGTTTAAGTGCCGCAGCGACGGTTTTGCGCATGGTTGCCGGATCACCCCCATGAAAACCACAGGCGATGTTTGCGGACGATACAAAAGGCAGAATAGCCTCGTCATTGCCCATTTTCCAGACGCCAAAGCTCTCGCCCATGTCAGAATTTAAGTCGATACGAAGTGTCATGATGACCTCAGATGTTCAGTGGGAGTTCAGTCGTTATGTTTCAGTATATGGCTACGGACAGGGGCAAGCGTTTGCCTCAGCGCAGCGAATGCTTTGTTACGCTGAACGTCCAGGGTTTGAGCGTGTTCGAGCGCGATGACTTCAAAGCCAACGCTGTCGCCAGGCCCCATCTGAGCCAGCATGGGTAAGTCGACGCCTGCGACATAGGCAATTTTTGGATAGCCACCTGTTGTTTGTCGATCGGCCATCAGGATAATCGGTTGCCCGCCAGCGGGCACTTGAATGGTTCCAAACGTCACCGCTTCGGAGAGCATCTGGCGCGGTTTACTAAGTCTGAGTTCGGGGCCTTGCAGGCGGTAGCCCATGCGCTCTGAGTCAGGACTGATGCGAAATATTTCAGACGCAAGCGCATGCTGGCTCTCGGGTGTGAAATCCTCAAATTGTTGGCTTTTGATGATCCGTGCGTGTGAACGGACATTTTGCGCGAGTGCTGCGGGTAAATAAATTTTGATTGACCAGAGCTCCAGCGCAAGCCCTTCTAGATTTTCATCGGCAAGCGGATGATTAAACTCGACCCTGTCACCGCGCTTGAGCGCGCGACCTTGCCAGCCGCCCATGCCGCTGCGCATGTGCGTGCTACTCGATCCAAGGACGGGTGTAAGGGTATAGCCTCCATGGATGGCTAGATAGGCGCGTGTGCCCGAACGGCGTGCGCCAAAAGAAAGGATGTCATGCGCGCGGATGACGATGGGCCGGTTCATGGCAAGGGCTTGACCATTGAGCGTGGGACCCAGGTCTGCTCCAGTCAACGCAATGCAGCAAGGCTGAGTGAACTCGAGGGTTGGGCCGGTCAATGTAATTTCAAGAGTTGCTAGATCGGTCTCGTTACCCGCAAGCAGGTTGGCGAGCTGATGCGCACGTTGATCCATTACGCCTGTGACCGGCACTCCAAGCTGCTGATAGCCGACTCTGCCGAGGTCCTGAAAACTCGAGAGCATGCCCGGTTTGATAACGATCATGCTCATTCGGCGATGCCTTGGGACTGCTCCGCGGCAATCCGGTCGAATTCTTGTACAGAAATGGGCACGAACTTGACGCGATCGCCAGGCATAAGCAGAGTAGGTGGGGTACGGTCCATCATGAACAATTTCAGAGGGGTTGCCCCCAGCACATGCCAGCCACCAGGCAATCTGTTTGGATAAATGGTTGATTGGCGGTTTGCAATGGCAACCGAGCCCTGAGGGACTGCTGTTCTGGGGACATCACGTCTTGGTAAGGCGAACACAGGATCGTGTACCCCAATATAGGGGGCACCTGGCGCAAAGCCAAGCATAAAGACCATGCTGCCTGGCGCCGTGTGTATCTCAATCACCTGCGCTTCAGTCAGCCCGGTGGTTTGTGCCACATAAGCTAGATCTGGACCGTGTTCTCCACCATAACAAACGGGGATCTCCACCTCGCGTGCATCCGTGCTGACAGAGGGGATGCCAGCGTGAATCAGGTCAGTGATCTTTTTTGATAGTCCGTGAAAATCGGTCCCCTCATGTTGAGCGTCAGGCTGATAGTGCAGTGCGACGCTCGTGTAAGAAGGGACGACGTCTGTGACTCCGGAGAATTTTGCCAGGCGTATCGCTTGCGTAACCGATAGGCACAACAAACCTGTCTGAGCATCGATTTCATCGCCGAAATCGATGCTCAGGCAACGATCTCCCTGCGCGCGGATATTAAACAGCGGCAAGGAGGAGCTGACAGATCTCTGTGCAGGCGACACGGATTACTTTGCGAACAAAGAGTCCATGTTTGCGAACGCTTTGAATTCAATAGCATTACCCGATGGATCCATGAAAAACATGGTGGACTGCTCGCCCACTTCACCCTTGAATCGTGTGTAGGGTTCGATCACGAACTTTGTGCCAATCGATTTAAGTTTTGTTGCCATGGCTTCCCACTGTGGGATTGAGAGCACCGCGCCGAAGTGGCGAACAGGTACCTGATGATCATCGACGGCACTCGTTTGTTTGTGGCCACATTCTTCGGGCGCGAGATGAGCAACGACCTGGTGACCATAAAAGTCGAAATCCACCCAGTCAGGCGCACTACGTCCTTCGCCACAGCCGAGCACGCCGACATAAAACTGGCGCGCTTCTTCGATATCGCGGACAGGGAAAGCCAAATGAAAAGGGGGCATGGAAGTAGCTTGGGCAGACATGTAAAAAGCTCCGGAATGAATCAAATGAAGGCAATCAGTTCCTGATTGCTCAGGGCGCAACAATTCAGCGTAGCACCTGAGTTTATGTCTTTAATTCACCGAGCGAAAGTTGATTTTGAGCCGGTCGTGCTCAGCAGGCGGTAATGACCCGATCTGGTGCAAAAACGAGACTAAATGTGCTGCCAGCCCCAAGTTTGCTTTGGATGTCGAGTTGCGCGTCGTGACGCATGGCGACGTGTTTAGTGATCGCTAGTCCGAGCCCGGTTCCACCCATGGCACGTGAGCGACCGCGATCGACGGTGTAGAAACGCTCGCTTAGTCGGGGTATATGTTCGGAAGCAATACCAATCCCCGTGTCGGTTACGCTGTAGCGTGCAGAACCGTCGGGTTGAAGGCGCCATTGAACGGTAATGGATTGACCGTCCGGAGTGTATCGAACAGCATTTGTCAGTAAATTAGTGATTGCGGAACTAAGTTCAGTTTGGTTTCCTAGCAAATTCAGGTTGGGTTCAATCTCCCAGTGAAATATGTGCCGAGCGCCCGATAGGCTTTCTGCTTGTTGTCTTGCACTTTCAACCAGTTCCGACATTTGAACGAGGTTGCGATCTGCGCTCAACGATGTTTCCAGAGCGGAGAGCGTCAGTAAGTCCGAAACCAAAGCCTCCATGCGTAAAGCCTGCTCATGCATCAGTTTTAGATAATGCTGTGATTGCTCTTCAGACAGTGCGCCCTTTGGCGCTTCTCGCAGGGTTTCCAGAAAACCAGATAGGACCGTCAGCGGTGTACGCATTTCGTGCGAGACGTTTGCAACGAAATCACGCCGAGTTGTTTCCAGCTTTTCAATTTGCGTCAGGTCCCGTGCGATCAGCAAGAGCTGATCTTCAGCATACGGGACGAGTCGCATCATGATGCTTTGGGTTTTTCCTTCTAATGCGATTTTAAGGATCAGGGGTTCTTCCCACGTTGTTTGCTTGGCATACGCAACAAAGGGGGGAGAGCGCAAAAGATTGAGCAGGTTTTGACCAATGTCTTGTGCAGGTTTGAGGTGCAGGATTTTTTCTGCCGCAGCGTTGAACCAGCGAATCTGAAAATCTTTATTCAAGGTGATTGCGCCGATAGGCAGCGCCTGAGCCGCGGACATCACTGCATCATTGGTTTCCTGAAGCGTACGAACGGCAATGGCTTGTCCGCGAGTGTGTCGGTATAGGCTCGCGACCATGTCCTCCCATTGGCCGACATCAGCGGGTGGATCCGTTTCTGGGTGGGCGGCCCATACAGCAACGCGATTAGCCTGACGTCGGCGAATGGTCAGAATGACGCCGCATGCCAGGGTCAAGATGATCCAGCCCACCGCAGTGTCCCAGCGATACTGAACGCTGGCAGCAAGCGCGAACCAGAAAATAAACCATAACAGGGTGCGAGACCAACTCATTCTTACTATTTTCGCACCAGATCGACGCTTACGATGATCTGGTTACAACCTTTTCATGATTTAGGAAGCTGGGAAGTAAAGCGATAGCCACTGCCTCTGACGGTTTCTACGTGGAGGTCATGTCCGCTAGGTTCGAGCGCTTTACGTAGCCGTCGGATATGAACATCTACGGTGCGTTCTTCAACAAAGACGTGATCGCCCCAGACTTGATCGAGCAGTTGGGTGCGCGAGAATACACGCTCAAGGTGTGTCATGAAAAAATGCAGCAAACGGAACTCTGTTGGGCCAATCGCTAAGGACTGTCCGCGCCCGGACAAACGGTGAGAGATTGGATCAAGTTTTAAACCGTCGACCTCTATCATGTCATCGGTCAGTTGTGGCGCGCGCCGACGCAGCACGGCTTTGATTCTGGCCATGAGCTCTTTGGGAGAGAACGGTTTGGTGATGTAATCGTCGGCACCTGCTTCGAGTCCGTCGACCTTATCCTGCTCTGAGCCTTTGGCCGTGAGCATGATGACAGGCACCATACGTGTTCGCTCATCGCTGCGCAATTTACGCGCCAGCGTAATGCCTGAGGCGCCTGGCAGCATCCAGTCCAGCAAAATCAGATCTGGCAGCTCTGCGCGGATCAGCGTTTCGGCTTGGTCAACGTCAAAAGCGCGCAGGACCTTGTGTCCTGCAAAGGATAGGTTCACTGCGATCAGTTCCTGAATCGCAGGTTCGTCTTCAACAACTAGAATGGTGCTTGACATATTTTTGAGCCGGTTGAGTGTTAGCCTGCACAATGACTATGTTGCGATAGTATGGCGTCAATATGTCATGTTTATGACAGTCCTCACTCCAGCAATCAGAGTTGAGCTGTGCTGAACTGCAATAATGGGGCTCTTTCCTCTAGATAATTATCAGGTAATTTTTCAATGTCTGAAGAAAAAACACACTTTGGCTATCAAACCGTAGCCGAATCTGAAAAAGCTACCAAAGTGGCTGAGGTCTTTCATTCAGTCGCCTCGCGCTACGATGTCATGAATGACCTGATGTCTGGCGGCCTGCATCGCATCTGGAAAGCCTTCACGATTTCCCGCGCCGCAATTCGTCCAGGCATGCGCGTGCTTGATATCGCGGGCGGTACGGGCGATCTGGCGCGTGCCTTTGCCAGGCAGGCGGGAGCCGCAGGTGAGGTGTGGTTGACAGACATCAATGACTCCATGCTGCGCGTCGGTCGCGACCGCCTGATGGACGATGGCCTGATTTTGCCGACAGCGGTCTGTGATGCAGAGCGATTACCCTTTCCAGACAATTATTTTGATCGCGTGAGTGTGGCGTTTGGTTTGCGCAATATGACGCACAAGGAGCGCGCGCTAGCAGAAATGACCCGTGTGCTGAAGCCGGGCGGCAAACTGTTGGTGTTGGAGTTTTCCCGTGTCGCCAAGCCCCTTGCCCCGATTTATGACTGGTATTCCTTCAAGGTTCTGCCGTGGTTGGGTAAAAAGGTCGCGGGAGACGCAGACAGTTACCGGTATCTGGCAGAGTCGATTCGTATGCACCCAGACCAGGAAACCCTTAAAACCATGCTGGGTGAGGCAGGACTGTCCCGCGTACAGTATTTCAATCTGAGCGCAGGGCTGACCGCGTTGCATGAGGGCGTCAAATTAGGCTGAAATTTTTTAATTTCTGAACTTACTGAAAATATTCAGGTCTACCCCTTTCATTCTTGTTCAGCTTTCAGTAAGATTCAGCTTCCAGTAAGATTTCTGGATAAATTCTTTATCAGCGAAGTTTTCGCTCAGGAGCACTCCATGTTTCGATCTCTTTCACGTTTTCTTGTTGCCGCGCTGCTGACAGTGAGTGCGGCTGGGTTAACCGCCGTTTCATTTGATGCCGATGCTGCACGCGCCGGCAGTGGTAAGAGCGTGGGCAGTCAGTCCTCTAACGTCACCTCCAAGGCCCCTGCGAGCTCGGCCGCGCCGTCGACCATGCAGAAAAGCGCAGCGGCACCTGCTGCTGCCGGCGCTGCGGCGGGTGCTGCTGCGAAGTCTGGCGCCTCTAAATGGTTAGGTCCCTTGGCAGGAATCGCCGCAGGCCTGGGTATTGCTGCCCTGTTGTCGCATTTTGGGCTGGGTGGTGCCATGGGCGATTTCCTGATGATGGCGCTGTTGGCCGCTGTTGTGATTTTTGCAATCATGTTTGTCGTGCGTTTGTTGCGCGGTGGTTCAGCTCAGCCAGCGATGCAGGGTGCAGGTTCAAGTTCGGACTCGACTCAACAGCCCGCTCCAGCGATGATGCGTGAGACCGCAGTGCCTGCAGCCACACAACCCAACACGCAGGGTAATGGCGCACTTTCTTCTGCTGGGTTTGGCTCTGATGCCGTACAGCCAGAGAAAAACTGGTTTATTCCTGCTGATTTTGATAGCCAGCGTTTCCTTCAGGAAGCTAAGCAGCAATTCGTTGCGATTCAAAAGGTCTGGGATAGCGGTGATGTATCTCAGTTACGTAACTTCCTGACCGATGACCTGATGAAAGAGCTGCAGGCTCAACTCAGCGGCCGTACCGGCGAAAATCATACTGAGGTTGTGCTGCTAAATGCTGAAATGCTTGGCATTGAGCAGGTCACCGATGGACACCTGGCAAGCGTTCGTTTTTCTGGCATGCTGCGTGAGCAGGTTGGTGCAGAAGCGTTCCGTTTCGAAGAAGTCTGGAATCTGTTCAAGCCCGCACAAGGTGGTTGGTTGTTGGCAGGGATTCAACAAATCCCTGTTGAGCAGGCAGGCTAATCAGCAAGAGAAGCGTTTTATTTTAAAAAAACCCGCTCAGTGCGGGTTTTTTGTTGACGCTTCATGATTCTTCTCCCTGCCTGTCACGTGTTGTGCACGTAATACCCGTTAAACTGCAGTCTTTGCTTATGCTTGGCACCTCAACTACGTGAAACAGTTCACGCCCCTCGTTCCGGATTTAGCTGCTTTGCACCCTGTGCGTGCGATCGCTGCCGCCTTCAATCTGCTGACCATTCAGCAGCCCTGGGCGGCAGAGCGTTTGATCCGTCACGCCGGCAAGACGATTCGGATTGCCTTGGGTGGTTTCGCGGTGACGATGACGATTGATAGCGAGGGACATCTGACACAGTCCGATGCGGCAGTGGTGCCTGACGTGACGCTTGAGATCATCGCAGAGAAACTTTCTCTCGCGCGTCTGGTTGCGAGTGATTCGGCGCAGGATATGGCGGAGTTGATCAACATTTCTGGTCAAGCCGCTTTGGCGCAAGTTGTGTCTGATCTGGCGCGCGATTTACGACCCGATCCGGAGGACGCTTTGGCTCATGTTGTCGGGGATGTGGCCGCCCATCAATTCATCCGAAGCGCACGCGATCTGGTTCATACTTTCCGCTCAAGTGCGAAAAATCTCACGCAAAATCTGGCTGAATACCTCGCCGAGGAAACAGATACCTTGACGGGACGTCCAGCGTTGGCAATGCATGGGCAGCGCTACGTACCGCTTGATAGCCGAATTGCCGCGCTTTCTGTGCGCCACACAAACTTAATTGCCAGGCTAGACCGACTCGCTCACAAGAGGCGAGCATCATGATGTCGTTGCCGCGTTTAGCCCGTATCGCGATGGTGGTGTGGCGTTACCGGTTAGATGAGCTAGTGCTCTCCGGCATTAACCACCCGATGGCAGTCCGTCTGTTGTGGCTGGCAAGGCTGGGCTCGACACCCAAAATGCCTCGTGGACAACGATTAAGGCTTGCTCTTGAGTCGCTTGGACCCATTTTTGTGAAGTTTGGCCAGGTACTCTCGACGCGACGGGATTTGATTCCACCTGATATCGCCGATGAGCTGACTTTATTACAAGACCGTGTTGCACCGTTTCCTTCAGCGGTGGCTGCAGCATGTATTGAAGAAGCGCTCGGTCAGCCGACTTCGACCCTTTTTGCGCAGTTTGAAACCGATCCTGTAGCTTCCGCATCCGTGGCACAGGTGCATTTCGCAGTTCTACATGACGGCCGACATGTTGCAGTTAAAGTATTACGCCCGGCTATTCTTGATGTGATCGACAAAGATCTGTCGCTGATGCGCGTGCTCGCAAAACTGATCGAACGACTCGCTCCGGATGGCAAGCGTCTTAAACCTCGAGAGGTGGTAGGCGAATTTGATAAGCATCTGCACGACGAACTTGATTTGCTGCGTGAAGCCGCCAACTGCAGTCAGCTACGACGTAATTTTGCCGCAGACACGGGTCGTGGAGAGTTGCTTTGGGTCCCCGAGGTAATGTGGGATTACTGCGCAAGCACAGTATTCACCATGGAGCGGATGTATGGTGTGCCTGTCAGTCAGGTGGATCGCTTACGCTCTTTGGGAGTAGATATTCCTACACTGGCGCGCACAGGCGTAGAGATTTTCTTTACCCAGGTTTTTACAGACGGGTTTTTCCATGCCGATATGCATCCTGGCAATATTTACGTGTCTGACCGTCCTGAGACCTTAGGCAGATATATTGCGCTAGATTTTGGCATTGTGGGCTCGCTGTCCGAGTTTGATAAAAACTATCTCGCTCAAAATTTCCTGGCGTTCTTTCAGCGCGATTACAGGCGCGTGGCGAGGTTGCATATCGAATCGGGCTGGGTACCCTCGACGACGCGTGAAGAAGAGCTAGAGGGGGCGGTTCGTGCCGTGTGCGAGCCTTACTTTGATCGGCCGCTAGCGGAAATCTCACTTGGACAGGTTTTGTTGCGTTTATTCCAGACTTCGCGGCGGTTTAATGTTGAAATTCAGCCACAGCTGGTTTTGTTGCAAAAAACCTTGTTGAATGTAGAAGGATTAGGTCGGCAGCTTGATCCGCAGTTAGACTTATGGAAAACAGCCAAGCCCTACCTTGAAAACTGGATGCATGAGCGTGTTGGACTGCGTGGAATACGTAAAAAATTGACTCAGGAGGCAGGTCAGTGGGCGCAGTGGATACCTGAATTTCCACGTTTGATGCATGCCCAGCTGAACCGGCCAGATTTGTCCGCATCTGTTTTATTTGAATTGCAGCGCACGCGTCAGGCGCGTGAACAAGGTAATCGTTTATTAATGGTATTAATCGGAGTGGCCGCAGTGGCCCTCGCGGTGGCACTCTGGACGCTGATGCGTTGAAAATCAGTTCCAATATTTAAGGCAATGAATATGCTCTACACAGAACTTTTTAAATCGATGGAATCCGTGCGCTGGAATATGGAGACGGATATCCCTTGGCAGGATTTTGATCGAAGCAAGCTCACAGATGAGCAGGCACAAACCATCAAGATGAATGCCATCACAGAGTGGGCTGCATTGCCCGCTACAGAAATGTTTTTACGTGATAACCGTGATGACAGTGATTTTTCTGCCTTCATGTCGGTCTGGTTTTTTGAAGAGCAGAAGCATGCGCTCGTGCTGATCGAATATCTGCGCAGATTTGCACCGGATCTGGTTCCAACCGAGGAAGAGCTGCATAAAGTTCGTTTTGAGTTCGATCCCGCTCCGCCGCTTGAAACACTGATGCTGCATTTTTGTGGCGAGGTTCGTCTCAATCATTGGTATCGCTGCGCTGCCGATTGGCATACTGAGCCTGTGATCAAGTCGATTTACAAAATTATTTCCCAGGATGAAGCTCGCCATGCGGGTGCTTATCTGCGTTACATGAAACGGGCACTGACCCAGCGCGGCCAGGAAATCGGTGCACAAGCTCGCATGGCGTTTGCAAAGATTGGTGTGCTGATGGCTTCAGCCCACCGTACCCCCCAGGCGCTTCATCCCACTAATTTGCACGTCAACAAGGATATGTTTCCCGAAGACACGGTTCAGTCGAAACTGCCCGAGCCAGGCTGGCTGGAGCGCTGGTTAGACACGCAGATTGTTTTCGATAAGGAATGGGAAGGTAAGGTCTCCACCCGAATTCTGCACAACATGTCTCTGCTCTTTGATCACTCGTTTAAAACGGTTCAGGACTTAAATCGTTATCGTAAAGAGTTGATGCGTGCGGCGACCGCTGCTGTGGCTCCCGTTTAATTGCATCGGCCGATCATAAAAATATGAGTGCGCGTTTTGAGAGCAAGATCCTGTCGCCCGAGGCGTGTGCGCAACGTATCGCAAGCGCCGCGTGGCCAGGCCCGGTCGTATTTACTAACGGTGTGTTTGATATTCTGCATCGTGGTCACGTGACCTATCTGGATGAGGCCGCTCAGCTGGGCGGGTCACTGATCGTTGCGGTGAACTCTGATGCGTCTGCGCGTCGTCTGGGTAAAGGGCCTGACCGGCCGTTGAACACCGCGCAGGATCGTGCCGCATTGCTGGCGGCACTGAGTTGTGTCACTGCAGTCACAATATTCGAAGAAGACACGCCGGTAGAAATTATCGGGCTTTTGCGACCGAACCTAATCGTCAAGGGCGGTGACTACGATATGCAGACTTTGCCTGAGACAAAACTGGTGGAATCGTGGGGGGGGAGTGCAGTGGCGATCCCGTTTGAGTTTGCTCGGTCTACCACTGCGCTGGTTACCAAAATCCGGCAACCACAAAAATAATTCAAACTTAAAATTTGAAGTGCGAGACGATCGGGCCTGTGAGAGGTTTGATGACCGTTTCAAATAATGAGGTGGTCTCAAAGCTGGCTGCTGTCGTACGCGTGATGCGGTAGACCGTCATTGCAGGCGCTTGGCCAACGACCACTACCATCCGACCGCCAACACATAACTGATATTTGAGCGCATCAGGAATGCTGGGCAGAGAGCCTGTCACCAGAATGGCATCATACTCAGTTGTACCCCAGCCGTTGCTACCATCACCCGTCTCAACTTTGACGTTCTTTATTTGTGCCTGGTGAAGGTTCTGCTGGGCAAAAGCGACTAAACGTGGATCAATTTCAATCGAAGTAATGTCACGCGCCAACTCGCTGAGCAAGGCGGCCTGATAGCCAGAACCCGTCCCAACCTCAAGTACGCAGTCATCTGCTTTTAATGCCAGCAGTTGTGCAAGCCGGGCTTCCATTTTTGGAGCGAGCATGACCTGGTGCGTATCCGTCGTCTGAAGGATCAGCGGTACTTCAAGATCGGAAAACGCCATGGGTTTGTAGGTGGCGGGCACAAAGCATTCGCGGCGAATTTTAAAAAGTGCTTTCAGTACATTTTCGTCTGAGACGTCCCAGGGGCGGATTTGCTGTTCCACCATGTTGAAGCGGGCGATCTCGATATTGGGCAAGTTTGACGCGTTCATGGCTCATTCAAAAAGTATTGACGTAAACCCTTATTGTACGGGGGTTTGTGCCCACCATTTGTGGAAATGGTGAACGGGACCATGTCCCTGACCGACTTTAAGTGCATCCGCATGCAAAATTGCTTGAATTAAGTATTCTTTTGCCAGGTTTGCCGCTTGAGGAACGTTCTCGGTTTGAGGCAATAACGCAGCAAGTGCCGCTGAGAGTGTGCAGCCTGTGCCATGGGTGTTTTTTGTAGGAATACGGTGGCCAGGTAGTTCAATCATTTTGTCGCCATCATGAAGAAAATCGATGGTTTCATTGCCGGGCAGATGTCCTCCCTTTAAAAATACCCACCGATGGCCTGAATAAGACATCAGGTTGCGCAAACGTTCTGCGACATTACGCATTTCCCGCACACGCTCAACCGGACGTTGCTCCAGCAGCACCCCAGCTTCGGGGAGGTTGGGTGTGAGGATCGTAGCCTGGGGTAATAACTGTTCGCGTAGTACGCCTACGGCTTTTTGTTCAAGCAGCAAATTGCCGCTTTTGGAAACCATCACTGGATCCAGCACAACATGCTTGGGTAAAAAATGTGCCAGTCGGTCCGCGACTATTTCTATGACGCCGGCTTGACCGAGCATGCCGATTTTGACCGCATGAATCTCTACATCCGCAAAGAGCGTGTCGATTTGCTGACGAACAAATTGAGGATTGACCGGCGAGATATCAGAAACAATTTGTGTATTTTGCGCAGTTAAGGCGGCCACGACGGCACAGGCGTAACTACCTAGGGCGCTCATGGTTTTAACGTCTGCGAGAATACCTGCACCCCCGGAGGGATCCATACCCGCGATCGTTAACGTGTTTGGCACGGAATGCGACATGCAAGCCTTTGATTTTAAGTAATTTTTTGAGGTGCGATTATTTGGCGGCTGAGGGGGTAATCAACCCGCTTGTCGGTGAACTGGGGGCGGCTTGATAGGTCTTGCGTGGCACGCGGCCGGCGAGAAAAGCTTCGCGACCGGCTTGTACGGCTTTTTTCATCGCACTCGCCATGAGCACAGGGTTTTGTGCGCCAGCAATCGCTGTATTCATTAATACGCCATCGCAACCGAGTTCCATGGCAATGGCCGCATCAGAGGCCGTACCAACGCCAGCATCGACTAAGACCGGGATGCGAGCCTGCTCAATGATCAGTTTAAGGTTCCATGGGTTGAGGATGCCCATCCCGGACCCAATCAGCGAGGCCAGTGGCATGACGGCTACGCAGCCGATGTCCTCAAGCATGCGGCACTGAATCGGGTCGTCGGTGCAATACACCATCACTTCGAAGCCATCCGCGACTAAAGTTTTAGCGGCGGCGAGCGTTTCAGGCATATTTGGAAACAGCGTGTGGGGATCACCCAGGACCTCAAGTTTGACGAGCTGATGTCCGTCAAGCAGTTCACGCGCCAGACGCAGGGTGCGCACCGCATCGTCCGCGCTATAACAGCCCGCAGTGTTGGGCAGATAGGTGAACTGTGAGGGTGGTAAGTACTCAAGCAAGCTCGGTTCGCCAGAGTTTTGGCCGATATTGGTGCGTCGAATCGCCACCGTAATGATTTCTGCCCCGCTCTGATCAATGGCTTCGCGCGTTTGTTTGAAATCAGCGTATTTGCCTGTACCAACCAGCAGTCTGGATTGGTAGCTTTTACCAGCAATGATCAGGGGGTCAAGCAATGTCATATCTAATAAGCCTTGAAAAATCTTTCAGTCATCGGTTGTCAAGTCAGGCAATGAGTCGCCCCGCTATTTGCGTGCACGTTCAATGGCATCGCAAATTGATCCTGCTGCCTCGATCAAGCGTGGTCCGGGCCGATAAATCACGTCTGCATTCATCATGAAAATCTGTCCGTCGCGTGCAGCAGGCAGACCTGCGGACATCCAGTATGCCTGAGTGGCCGCATCCAGGGCCGGTTGCGCGCTGGCCTCGGCACGTCCTAGCAAAATGATGTCAGGTTTGGCCTCAAGTACGGTTTTTGTGCTGACTTGGGGTGTAACGGAGGCAACTTGAGCAAAAACATTCACGCCGCCGCATAATTCAATGACATCAGATAGTAAATGATCACCCCCCAGAGAGTATTCGGGTTCTGTTCCAGCCTGAATAAATACCCTAACGGGAGGGCGTTGCGCGTGACGACTTGCCTTGGCGTGCACCAGCATATCCAGTGTCTGACGCAGCAAATCAGCGCGTGGCCGAGCAATGTGAGAGGTGCCGAGCAGGATACCAAAATTTTCCACAGAGTCAGCGATTTCAGCCAGAGACTCTGGCGTACTCACAAAGACGGGGATATTGAGTGCCTCAAACGGATCCAGTTGCTCAGTGAGCCAGCCGATGATCAGATCAGGGCGGTAAGCTTTTATTTTTTCAGGATCGGGCTGCAGACCATCCCCAATCCGCGGTAGTTTGCGTGCTTCAGGAGGAAACTCGCTGGAATCAACGGTTGCAACAATTTTGCTCCCTCCACCCGCAGCAAAAACGATTTCAGTAATTTGTGAGGATAGGGTCACAACACGCTTAGCCGGCTCGCTGAGCAACACCGCACGACCGTTGTCATCGATGAGCTCAATCGAGGCGGCCTGGGCTGGCGCAAGCGCACCCAGCAGGAGCAACGCCCAAAAGGTTAATGAAATAAAGCGGCGATGCAAAAAAACAGGCATGTGATCACTTGAAAATCGCCCGGACAGTGGGTCTCTGATGCTACCCCTCAAGCGCCATGTTGACAAACATAATCAAGCGAAAGGCGCACGCAGGATTAAACAAAGTGTAGGGCATGCCCAACATATAGGGATTAAGCTCTATAGGAGGCGTGTTTTTGTTACCATGACGGGTTGGCCAAAGACCATATTTCAGTAGTCTTTGCCCCTTATTTCTGGCCGGTCCCCACTATGTCTTATCCCAAATTGCCTTATCCCCTTGAAAGCTACACCCGTGGTGCGGAATTCGCGCGCCTGCTGGGGCAGCGCATCATGATTCTTGATGGGGCGATGGGTACGATGATTCAGCGCTACAAGCTCTCTGAGTCTGACTTTCGTGGGGCGCGTTTTACAGCGCATGGAAAAGACGTAAAGGGCAACAACGAATTGTTGTCGCTCACGCGTCCTGATGTGATTCGCGAGATCCATGAACAGTACCTTGAAGCTGGCTCAGATGTCATCGAGACGAACACCTTTGGTGCGACCACCATTGCCCAGGGTGATTATGATCTGCCAGAGCTCGCCTATGAGTTGAATCTCGAGTCGGCCAGAATCGCCCGTGCAGCGTGCGATAAATTCAGTACGCTTGAGCGTCCAAGGTTTGTGGCAGGTGCACTGGGTCCTCAGCCAAAGACCGCTTCGATCTCCCCTGACGTGAATGATCCTGGTGCGCGCAATGTCACCTTTGACGAGTTGCGCATCGCCTACGCAGAGCAGTTAAATGGCTTGCTTGATGGCGGGATTGATCTGGTTCTGATCGAAACCATTTTTGATACGCTCAACGCCAAGGCAGCTATTTTTGCGGTCGAGGAGGTGTTTGAGGCGCGCGGTGAGCGCTTGCCGGTCATGATTTCCGGTACGGTCACGGATGCTTCGGGTCGGATTCTTTCGGGTCAGACGGTTGAGGCTTTCTGGAATTCTGTGCGTCACGCACGTCCGATTACGATTGGACTGAATTGCGCGCTGGGCGCAGCACTCATGCGCCCCTACATCGCTGAGTTGTCCAAAATCTGTGACACCTACGTATGTGTCTATCCGAATGCAGGTCTACCCAACCCAATGAGCGATACGGGCTTTGATGAAACCCCGGCGGATACCTCTGCGTTGCTCGAAGAGTTCGCCAAGTCGCGTTTAGTCAATATGGCGGGTGGTTGCTGCGGCACTACACCGGATCACGTGCGTGCGATCGCAGAAAAAGTCTGCGCCTTGCCTATACGTGTAGTGCCTGAGATTGAAGTCAAGACGCGCCTGTCCGGACTGGAGGCACTCAATTTCGACGACAACTCTTTGTTCATTAACGTCGGTGAGCGGACCAACGTGACGGGCAGCAAAATGTTTGCGCGCCTGATACGTGAGGAAAAGTACGATGAGGCGATTGCCGTCGCCCGCCAGCAGGTTGAAAGTGGTGCGCAGATTATTGATATCAACATGGATGAAGCCATGCTGGATTCGATGGCCTGTATGCATCGTTTTCTGAATCTGATCGCTTCTGAGCCTGATATCGCACGCGTGCCGGTGATGATTGACAGCTCTAAGTGGTCAGTGATTGAGGCCGGCTTGAAGTGCGTGCAAGGCAAGCCGATCGTCAACTCGATCTCGCTCAAAGAAGGCGAAGAGCCGTTTCTTAAACAAGCTCAGCTCTGCCGTCGCTACGGTGCGGCTGCAGTGGTCATGGCCTTTGATGAAAAAGGCCAGGCCGATACCTATGAGCGTCGTCAGATTATTTGTGCCCGCGCTTATAAGCTGTTGGTCGAAGTGGTTGGCTTCCCGCCCGAAGACATTATTTTTGATCCGAACGTCTTCGCCATCGCGACCGGTATTGATGAGCACAATCACTACGCAGTCGACTTTATTGATTCAACGAAGTGGATTCGTCAACATTTGCCGCACGCCCGTATATCAGGCGGGGTCTCGAATGTGAGCTTCTCGTTCCGCGGTAATGAACCGATGCGCGAGGCAATCCATACCGTATTCCTGTATTACGCCATTCGCGAAGGCATGTCGATGGGCATTGTGAATGCCGGCCAGCTGGGCGTTTATGCCGACATTGATCCTGTCTTACGTGACCTCGTTGAGGACGTGGTGCTTGACCGTGCCGAGCCTGTCGGTCTCAAAGAAGCCGACGATACGCGCACGCCTACTGAACGCCTGGTTGCTTTTGCCGATAGCGTAAAAGGCAGTGGCATCAAACGTGAAGAAGACCTCGCCTGGCGTGCCCAGACGGTCGAAAAGCGACTCGCACATGCGATGGTGCATGGACTGACGAATTTCATCATCGAAGACACCGAGGAAATCCGTCAGCAGATTGCTGATCGTGGTGGGCGTCCGATTGAGGTCATCGAAGGTCCTTTGATGGACGGCATGAATATCGTTGGTGACCTGTTTGGTGAGGGCAAAATGTTTTTGCCACAGGTTGTGAAATCTGCACGCGTCATGAAACAGGCGGTAGGCCACCTCGTGCCCTATATCGAAGCAGAAAAGAAACTCATCGCTGCTGCGGGTGGTGATGTGCGTGCGAAAGGCAAAATTCTGATTGCGACCGTCAAGGGTGACGTACACGATATTGGTAAAAATATTGTCACGGTCGTGCTTCAGTGCAATAACTTCGAAGTCATTAATATGGGCGTGATGGTGCCCTGCGCAGAAATTCTCGCGCGTGCCAAAGCCGAAAACGTCGATATTGTTGGCCTGTCAGGACTGATTACGCCGAGTCTAGAAGAAATGGCCTACGTGGCCAGTGAGATGCAGCGTGATGAATATTTCCGTAGCCGTAAAATTCCGTTGATGATTGGTGGGGCTACGACCAGTCGCGTGCATACCGCGGTCAAGATTGCGCCGCATTATGAAGGCCCGGTCATTTATGTGCCCGATGCCAGTCGCTCGGTCGGTGTCGCACAAAATCTGGTTTCCGAGACGGCCAACACTTATCTCGAAGAGTTGGCTGTTGAATACGAAGAAGTGCGCCGACGTCATGCCGGCCGCAAGGCTACACCGCTGATCCCGATCGCCGAGGCGCGTGCTGCGAAGCCTGCGATCGACTGGTCTGCCTACACACCGCCTCGCCCAAAATTTATTGGTCGGCGTACCTTCAAGAATTTTGATCTGGCAGAACTCTCGCGTTTCGTGGATTGGACCCCATTTTTTCAAACCTGGAGTTTGTTTGGTCAGTACCCTGCGATTCTTGAGGACAAGGTTGTCGGCGAGCAGGCCAAAAAAGTCTTCGCCGATGGACAGGCGATGATGAAACGCATCGTCGATGGTCGCTGGCTGACTGCCAATGGCGTGGCGGCGTTTTATCCCGCCAATACCGTCAATGATGATGATATCGAGATCTATCAGGACGAGACGCGTCAAAAAGTCTTATTCACCTGGCGCGGCTTACGCCAGCAAGGTGTCAAGCGCGAAGGTGTTGAGAACAAATGCCTGGCTGACTACATCGCGCCAAAATCTTCAGGTGTTGTGGATTACATCGGGCTCTTTGCCGTGACAGCGGGTATTGGCATTGAGAAAAAAGAGCAAGAGTTCATGGACGCGAATGACGACTATTCTTCGATCATGTTTAAGTCTCTTGCTGATCGTTTAGCGGAGGCCTTCGCCGAAGCGTTGCACGCGCGTGTGCGAACTGATTTGTGGGGCTATGTGCCTGATGAATCATTGACGAATCAAGAGATGATCAAAGAGGCTTACCAAGGTATCCGTCCGGCACCAGGTTACCCTGCATGCCCCGAGCATGTTGTCAAAAAAGAAATGTTTGAAGTGCTGGATGGCGCGGACATTGGGATGATCCTGACCGAAAGCTATGCGATGCATCCTGCAGCGAGTGTCTCAGGCTTTTATTTCAGCCATCCGCAGTCGCATTATTTCAACGTCGGTACGATTGGCGAAGATCAGTTGCAGGATTATGCCGAGCGTTCGGGGCGTACCAGCGAAGATTTAAAGCGGACGTTGGCACCTAATCTGGGTTGAGTCACTACCAGGTAACACTCTCGATCGCGAGAGCTGCGATGACTGCTGTAATGAGCAAACTAGTTTTTGCGTTACGGCCGATGACGCCTTGCTGACTTTCAACATAGTGATAAAGCAAGGCGCCGGCCGCGATCGAAGTTATCACGGCGGCAAGAATACCCAGCAGGTTAATCAGTACGCCAGTAGGAAATAGTTTGTGCCAGATTGCATTGAATCCGATGCAGATACCGTAATGAATCAAAAAAATTGAATAAGAGCGTTGTCCGAGCCACGTCAGCACGCCAGGTTTAGGCCAGCGTTCCAGCCAGTGTTTCTGACTCGCAATACTGACCAGTACTGCCGTTGCCAGTGCCACAGTAATTGCATTACGAAAATCCAGTGCCAGTGCAACAGCTCCAAGTAGGCAAATCGTGATTAAGCCTACTGTCGCACGCGCTGGACGGGTAGACCAGTATGACAGCATCCCGAGTCCATATGCCCCAAAAAAGTAGGGCGCATAGTTTTCGTATGCGCTCCAGCGGTTGATGAACAGCAAGGATAGGGCAGCCAGCAAAACAATCAGCAGAGGAAACGCCACGCGCCATTTCTCAGTTGTGCGATGCATCAGTGCCGTGAGCAAGATTGTCGCGGCAAACAACTGAAAATCGATTGCGACAAACCACACTCCTGCGGATAACGCTTGTATATCCAATAGATCGTGCATCAGCAGTGCATGAGCAATGAGTTGAGAGATGCTGGGCGCGTCTGATAAAGAGTCATGTACGAACCAAGGTCGTACCAAGGCTGTAATGAGCGTTGCGCTGGCGACTGCAAATAAAAAAGGGGTGATGAGACGTTTGTAACGTTTCCAGATCAGAGGAGCGGGGGCTTTGGCGACAGGATGACCTTCGGGGGCGATCTGGCTTGCCACCATAAATCCCGCCAGAACAAAAAACATTTGCACCGCGAGTCGCGCGTAAAGAATCAGCGCTTCAATAATGTTAGGCGCAACTTGCCCAACGACTTCCGACATCGGGCCATAAATAGCTAGGTGGTGCAGGACAATGGCGATGCAGCCAATGCCTTTCATGGCGTCTATGAAGGGAAGTCGAGAGGTTTTTTGCATGGCCCTTTGGTTGAAAACGACCCCGTCTGAAATTGGATTTTCAGACGGGGCGGTGCCTTAAGTTTTGTGATAAATCTCAGCGCCTTTTTTCACAAACTCAATCGCCTTTTCCTGCATCCCTGCTTTGAGTGCCGCATCGTTAGCGACGCCTAGTTTGTGCGCATATTCACGCACATCCTGTGTGATTTTCATGCTGCAGAAATGAGGTCCGCACATCGAGCAAAAATGCGCGACTTTCATTGAGTCCTTAGGCAAGGTTTCGTCATGAAAATCTTTTGCTGTATCGGGATCCAGGCCGAGGTTGAACTGATCATCCCAGCGGAATTCAAAGCGTGCTTTGGACAGCGCATTATCTCGAATCGACGCGCCAGGATGTCCTTTTGCCAGATCCGCAGCGTGCGCCGCAATTTTGTAAGTGATGATGCCGTCTTTAACGTCTTTCTTGTTTGGCAGGCCCAAGTGCTCTTTAGGTGTCACATAGCAGAGCATCGCACAGCCATACCAGCCGATCAACGCAGCACCAATGCCTGAGGTGATGTGATCGTACCCAGGGGCGATATCCGTGGTAAGTGGTCCGAGTGTGTAGAAAGGCGCTTCATCGCAATGCTTGAGCTGCATTTCCATGTTTTCTTTGATCATTTGCATCGGCACGTGTCCTGGGCCTTCGATCATGACTTGCACGTCGTGTTTCCAGGCGATTTTTGTCAGTTCGCCTAAGGTCTGCAGTTCTGCAAATTGCGCTTCATCATTTGCATCGAAGCCCGAGCCTGGACGTAAACCATCACCAAGCGAGAAACTCACGTCGTAGGCCTTCATGATTTCGCAGATTTCCTCAAAGCGTTCATAGAGGAAGCTTTCCTTATGATGCGCCAGACACCACTTGGCCATAATGGAGCCGCCACGTGACACGATGCCTGTCATGCGATCGGCAGTCATAGGAATGTAGGCCAGGCGGACCCCCGCATGAATGGTGAAGTAGTCCACGCCCTGTTCGGCTTGTTCGATCAGTGTGTCACGGAAAATTTCCCAGGTTAAGTCTTCGGCTTTACCGTCAACTTTTTCGAGCGCCTGGTAAATCGGTACCGTACCAATTGGCACAGGTGAATTACGGATGATCCACTCACGTGTTTCGTGGATGTGCTTGCCTGTTGACAGATCCATGACCGTGTCGCCGCCCCAGCGGATCGCCCAGGTCATTTTTTCAACTTCCTCACCAATGCCAGAGCTCACAGCCGAGTTACCGATGTTGGCATTGATTTTCACCAGGAAATTTCGACCAATCGCCATGGGCTCGACTTCAGGGTGATTGATATTGACCGGAATGATCGCTCGGCCACGTGCGATTTCCTCACGGACAAATTCCGGTGTGATTAACGAGGGAATCGAAGCGCCGAATGATTCTCCGGGGTGCTGACGCAGCATACGCTTAACCATTTTTTCGCCCTCGGGTCCCGAGGCGCGCAGTGATTCAATGTACTCTTCGCGGCGCAGATTCTCACGAATGGCGACATACTCCATTTCAGGAGTGATGATGCCGCGGCGGGCGTAATGCATTTGGGAAACGTTTGCGCCAGCCTTTGCCCGACGGGGGTGGCGACGCAAGTCAAAACGCATCGCTGTCAGCTTTGGATCGGTCAGCCGTTCCTGGCCGTACGCGCTTGAAGGGCCTGCGAGCAATTCTGTGTCGCCACGCTCCTCAATCCACGTGCGACGCATTTCTGGCAAACCTTTGCGAATATCAATTTTTGCATCAGGATCTGTGTAAGGACCGCTGCAGTCATAGACGGTCAGTGGCGGATTTTTTTCACCACCAAATGACGTAGGGGTGTCGTCTTGCGAGATCTCTCTGAAAGGTACGCGGATATCTGGTCGTGAGCCTACTTGGTAGACTTTGCGAGACATCGGCAGTGGTGCAATCGCTGCAGCATCGACTTCAGCTGTTGCAGCCAGGAATTTTGGGTTGGCATTCATTGAAACGCTCCAAGCATTAATTGGAGCCGAATCGGGATGGATTCCAAAGGATTTGGAATACGCTCCCAGCATCGGCATTATCCGTACTGGTACGAAGGGACTCTCTCAACCTGGCGACTGGCGCCAAGTACCCCCGCATGATTATTGAAGTATAGGACTTCTTGAGCGATTTCACACATTTAACCTATTTTCAGCCCTGGTGATTGGCGGCCAACAGATTCAAGTGTTTTTTAAGGGCTAGCCACTCGGTTGCGGCCTGCGCACTGAGGGGAGGGTTAGTTGTCAGCTTTTCAAGCGTTTCGGCACAGCGATACGGGGCTTGTTCGCCCAGCAGACGCAGGACCGACTTCAGGCTATGCGCTGCATTGTGCATTGCGGCATGATCTTTATCCTTGAGCCAAAGATCGCCGTTGATGATGTCCTGCGAAAACTGTTCTCGACATTGCTGAGCGAATTTTTCATACAACACCGTTTGACCGGCAAAGTATGTCGTGATGGCGTGCGCGCGACCATCCTCTGTTGAGGTGTTGCGTTCAGTCAGTGCATTGTCTGCACATAAGAGTTCTTGGAGTGTTTTGACTGACACAGGTTTGAGTAGTTGACGCAGGACACCAAGCGTACTCAGTTTGTCCTGCATCGAACGATCAATGCCTGCGCTCAAGGCGACGATTTGCGCCGTGCCCAGTTGCTCGGGCATCAGTGATATTTTTTCAATAAAGCTCAGCCCCGACTCCCCTGGCAGCATCAGGTCTGTCAAAATCCACGTAAACGACTGTTGCGTAAACGCTTGCATGGCTTGTGAGACGGAATTGCAACAGGTGAGTTCGAGACCCGTATCCTCAAGCGCGTAGGCAACAAACCTTTGCATGAGTGGGTCATCTTCGAGTAACAAAACTCTAGGTGGCAGAGCTGCCATTTAGCTTAAACCGTGGCTTGCTGAGTCATCGCCTGAGACAGTTCGGGAATCAGGTCCAGTGCGACGCGCGTCTTGTGGATAATAGGCAGACCTTTTAAGGCAAATGCATACGGCTCAAGTTGCTCCGGGCTCAAGCCTGTAACAATCACCAGATGACAGCTTGCAAACAGCGGATCTGATCTCAGTGTAGTGATCAGGGTTGCCCCATCAATGCCCGGTAAAAGGATGTCGACCAGCAGGCAGTCAGGCTGAATTTGTCCGAACTTTGCAAGACCGGAAATTCCGTCGTTAGCCAGATGTAGTCGCGCATCAGGAAAATGTTGTCCGATCAGCAGACTCACCAGATTTTGAAAATGGGTGGAGTCTTCAATAAGCAGAATGTTGTAGCGACGATTTCCGGAACTGGTATCTCGACCTTTTGATAGCAGACGCTCTCCGGCAATATTTCCCTGACGGGAGGCTAACCATTGCGTGACAGATTCCCGCGAAATCCGCCTGTGCCCACCGGAAGTCTTCCACGCTTGAATTTCACCCCGATCCACCATCAGCTGGACGGAGCGCACAGCGAGTCCGAGCATCTGTGCAACCTCAATCGTAGAGAGGTTGTCCGTGTTCGAAACAGGTGTTTTGGAGGCAGTGGTTAAAGACATGAGAAGAACTTTATCTCAAAAAACCGGCTGATAAGGGTAAAAGATGAAATATCTGCTGTAAATGATACACAAAGGCAGATTATGATGCGAACAACAGTTTACTTGCTCGACTGATCAGGCTTAACTTATACATGCGCTGTTTACTTACCCAGGTTGCTTCAGGATATCTTAGAGCTTTTCTGCATTTCGTTATCCTTGCTGTGATGATTGCAGCGGTAGGGAATGCTTTTGCAACGAGTACCGAGGCCCGTGTTCGTGATTCTGGTCAGTTGCGCGTCTGCATCTGGCCCGAGTATTACGGCGTCACCTTTCGCAATCCGCATACGCGTGCACTAAGTGGGATTGATATCGATCTTTCCCATGCGCTCGCGCAAGATTTGGGTGTCGATCTCATATACGTTGACTCCTCTTTTGTGACCTTGGTTGATGATCTGCTCTCAGATCGTTGCGATATTGGGATGTTTGCGATTGGCGCGATTGCGCAGCGAGCGAACCTTCTGGCGTTTTCTAATTCATATATGCAAAGTGGCATCTACGCCATTACAACCAAGAGTCAGCGACAGATCAAAGGCTGGGGCGACATTGATCGTCCGGGTGTCGTGGTGGGTGTTCAGGCGGGCAGCTTCATGGAGCCGATCATGCGCGATACCTTGACTCAGGCGTCAATGGTGGTGGTTCGCCCGCCGATGAACAGGGAAAAAGAATTGTTATCCGGACGTGTTGATGTGTTCATGACGGACTATCCAAACGGGCGACGCGTATTGGATCGTAACGATTCTATCCGTATCATTTCACCCGATATGCATCGGGACGTTTTGCCCTACGCCTATGCGCTAAAACCTGGGGATCAAAACTGGCTTGTCCGTATCAATCAATTTGTGGATGCGATCAAGCGCGACGGACGGCTTGAGCGCGCTGCACAGCGTCACGGCATGGCTCCAATGGTTGTTAAATGATGCGAGTAAGCTCCAGGCCCAGTGTTCTGATGACGCTTGCAACCAAGACCCCATTGACGCGTCAGGGACTATGGTTTGTGACGGTGATCTCACTGATTGTCGGACTCTTGGTTGGCTGGATTGTCTGGTACGAAAAAAATGAAATTATCACCAATGACAAGCATCGTGCCGAACTCTTTGCGCGCTTGCTTGACGATCATGCCGTCAGAACGCTTGATGTCGCTGCTTTGGCATTAAGTGATTTGTCTGAGGTGGTGCGTGCCAGTGATGACGCCTCAGGTGGCAGACTACGCCCGCCCGCGCTGCAAGTCGTCGGCTCGCTGAGTTTCATCCGAAGCCTGGCGCTCATCGACGCCTCAGGACTGATCGTGATGTCCACGCGCGATCAGGAGCAGGGCCATACAGTGAGTCTGCAAGCATTTGGTGTGCTGCCAGTCAACGAGGCACCCGTCTTGTCACGCTTGATCCCTGTGCGCTATCTTGAGGATCTGTCGCTCGAACGACAGCAAGCGAGCGATTCACTCAAAGTATTTTCTCTCCCGTTGATACGTCGCGTGCAGACGCAGGATACACGTACGCTTTTTCTGGTGGCCATGCTTAACCCGGATTTTTTTGCAAATTTCCAAGCGGTGACTCTTGGGGACTCTGACTTGTCTGCGGTATTGACCTCATACGCTGGCGATGTCATTGCAAGCTACCCGCAAGTGCTTTCACTCGGAAACAGACTAGATGGACACCTTGAGATCATTGATCAGTTAAAACCTCGCGCGCAGGGCACTTACATCGGTTCAGGTGCTGGCGAGGGCGAACAAATTGTATCGGTGCGTACCTCTCGAGCCTGGCCGTTGGTTACGCTCGTGGAGCGACCGATGTCTGCGGCGTGGAATGACTGGTTTAGATTGCTTTCCTGGTTTGTGCTGGTCGGTACGCTGGCGTTAGTTGTGATTGCGGTGATGGCAAGGATTGCATGGCGTAGTGCACAGGATGCTGCAAGAACAAAGGCTGAGTTCATTGCGAACATCAGCCACGAATTGCGCACGCCCTTGCAGTCTATCCTTGGCTTTTCCGAACTTGGCCTGATGCGCACGCAGGATCAGTCGAGAGTTTCAGGTATGTTCAGTGATATTCATACCTCGGGACAACGCATGCTGACACTCGTCAATGACTTGCTCGATATTGCAAAAATCGACAGTGCTTTTTCAGAAGCAAGTTTTACGAAGATTGATGCACGGCAGTTGGTGCGCGATGTCGAAACTGAACTCGCACCTCTACTGCGTGCGAGATCTGTGAGGTTCGATTCTCGCTTGCCAGCATATCCCCTGATGTTAAATGCTGACATCCTGAGGATTCATCAAGTGTTACGTAATGTGATTGCGAATGCCTTGAAGTTTTCTTCGCCGGGACAAAAAATCATCGTTGGCGCAAACGTTGAGGTGCCTGGAATATTGCATTTTTTTGTGCAAGATGAAGGCTGTGGTATTCCTCAGAATG
>CANCRX010000043.1 GCA_947380655.1 Alcaligenaceae bacterium
TTTTTTGGGGGCAATTGGGTGATATTGCTCAGACAATTATAAAATGGTGTTTTATCCACACTTTAACCTGTGTCTGCCATGTATAAAATTGTTCTGATGCGTCACGGCGAAAGCCAATGGAATCTCGAAAACCGTTTTACCGGTTGGACGGATGTCGATCTAACCGAGCTCGGTCGTGATCAGGCCCGTCGCGCCGGTGAGTTGCTCAAAGAAAAAGGCTTTAGTTTTGATCTGGCCTACACCTCCGTGCTGACCCGAGCGATCCGTACCCTGTGGATTGCGCTGGACGCCATGGGTACGATGTATGTGCCGGTACAGAACCACTGGCGCCTGAACGAGCGTCACTACGGTGCCTTGCAGGGCCTCAATAAAGCTGAAACCGCTGCAGAGTATGGTGATGAGCAGGTCCTGATCTGGCGCCGTGCCTATGCGATTGCGCCAAATCCGATCGCGCTCGATGATCCTCGCCACCCCAAGTTCGATCCGCGCTATGCAGATCTGACACCAGAGCAGTTGCCTGCCACCGAGTGTCTGCAGGACACGGTCGCGCGCGTGCTGCCCTACTGGAATGAGAGCATTGCACCCGCTATCAAAGCTGGCAAACAGATCCTTGTGGCTGCGCATGGCAATAGCTTGCGCGCACTGATTAAGCATCTGGATCATGTTTCGGATGACGATATTGTTCATCTGAATATCCCCACCGGTCAGCCGTTGGTCTATGAGCTGGATGAAAATCTTCGGCCGATCCGCCACTATTACCTTGGCGATGCCGCCGAGATTGAGGCAGCTATGGCTGCTGTGGCGGCTCAGGGCAAAGCTAAAAAGGACTGAGGCTGATGCGCAAGCTTGCGTCAGCCTTGTGTGCGGGACTCAGTTTTCTTTTGGTGGTCCACGGGACCAATGCTAAAGAATCTGACGTTTCTACACGACAGTCGCAAGCCGCGCGCGAGCAAGTCGAATTGCAAGAGCGCATTCAAGCATTACAAAAAGAAATCGAAGCACGAGAATCCTCCCGAAAAGAGGCTGCTGACGCGCTGAAAGCGTCAGAAACCGCGATTTCTGCCTCAAACCGACGTCTGCGCGAGCTTAATGCCCAACTGAAGCTTGCACAGACCGAGCTTGATGCGCTACAGGTACAGATTCGCCGTCAGCAGGTCGTCATGCAGACCCGGCGCGACGAACTGGCAGACCAATTACGCAAGCAATACGCCAGTGGCTTATCTCCTTGGACGGCATTGCTTTCTGGCGATGATCCGCAGAAACTTGGTCGTAATTTAGCCTACCTGGATTTCATTGCGCGCTCTCGTGCAGAGACGGTGACCGCCTTAAAAAATGATATTGAAAGACTCGCTGAACTGCAGTCTCGTGCCGATGGACGCAAGCAAGAAATTGCCCAAGTTGTACGCGAGACAACCGAGCAGAAAAATGCACTAGAAACTCAAAAAAAGGAGCGCGCCACAATCCTTGCGAGGATCGAGGGGCAACTCCAGGCTCAACGTGCGGAAGCGCAACGCTTAGAGCGTGACGAAAAGCGACTCGCGCATCTGATTGATGATCTTACGGCGCAAATTGAGTCTGCCCGTCAGGCCGCCGAGACGGCGCGTCGTGCCGACGAACAGCGTCGCATCGAGCAGGCTAAGCGTGCAGCCGAAGCGCGACAGCAGCAGGAACTCAAACGACAGCAGGAAGCCGCTGCCGCATCCCGCGCGGCGCGCGAGGCGGCGAGTGCAGCCCGTCAGGCTGAAGCAGACCAAAAGGAACAAGCACAGGCGCAGTCCAAACAGGCGGAGCTTGAGGCTTCGGAGGCTCGTCAAGCGGCAAGTGATGCCGCCCGCCAGGCACGCGAAGCGGAAGCCTCCAGTCGTCAGGCGCAGCAAACTCAGGGCGAGCCTTCAGCCGCGGGTTCAGGCCTCAAGCCTGGTTTGCGCTGGCCGGTGCGCGGGCAGGTCATGGCCAGATTTGGTACGGATCGTCCTGAAGGCGGCGTGTGGCGGGGCATTCTTGTGAAAGCCGACGAAGGCTCGAATGTCGCCGCAGTCGGGGCTGGGGTCGTGGTTTATTCAAGCTGGCTACGTGGTTTTGGTAATTTATTGATTATCGATCACGGACAGGCTTATTTAAGTGTCTACGCTTATAACCAAAGTCTGCTCAAGCAGGTTGGCGATAGCGTCAAAGCGGGTGAGACAGTTAGTTTGCTAGGGAATACCGGTGGGCAACTTGATTCGGCCCTATACTTCGAAATACGGCATCGTGGCGCGGCCGTTGACCCCATTTCTTTATTAGCACGCTAAGGTCAGTGTTTGCGCTGTAGTGCTTGATTCGTATCCAACACGGGAATGTGCATGAGCGGTTTTAAATTTCGCAATCTTGGCCTGATTTCAGTCGGCGTGGTAGCAGGTATTTTGCTCAGTCTGGGCATCACGGCAATCGCGCAGCGCGGTTCACCCCTTCCGCTCGATGAGCTCAGACAGTTCTCGAGCGTATTTTCGGCAATTAAAAATAATTATGTTGAGCCTGTTGGTGACAAAAAACTGATCGATGGCGCGATTGCCGGCATGCTCTCTGATCTGGATCCTCACTCCGCTTACCTGGACGCAGATGCTTTTAAAGAGATGCAGTCGGCCACGCAGGGTGAGTTTGGTGGTCTGGGTATCGAAGTCGGGACTGAGGACGGTGTTGTAAAAGTCATCTCGCCTATTGAAGACACCCCCGCCGCACGTGCAGGTATCCGGGCAGGTGATCTGATTATCAAGATTGACAACACCTCAACTAAAGGCCTGACGCTGACCGAGGCCGTCAAGATGATGCGCGGCCCGGTCAAGACGCCGATTACGCTCACCATTGCACGTCAAGGGGTCGCTCAGCCAATCGTCATCAAAATCGTGCGCGATACCATTCGCGTGCGCAGTGTGCGCAGCAAGATGCTAGACAACAATATCGGCTATGTACGGATTGCACAGTTCCAGGAAAAGACCGGCTCTGATCTGGTGCGCCATCTGAAAGAGCTCGGCGCAAAAGGCGCCCCACGCGCGCTGATCCTTGATTTGCGTAACGATCCCGGTGGTTTGCTTAATAGCGCGATTGGCGTGTCTGGCGCCTTTCTTAAGCCCGATGTGCTGGTGGTCTCGACCGATGGTCGTGCACCAGACTCGAAACACAAATATATGGCTAATGCAGCCGATTATGCCCGTGGTGAATCGGACTATTTGTCCGGTGTGCCGGCTTGGGCAAAAACGGTTCCGATGGTGGTGTTGGTCAACGTGGGCTCCGCCTCCGCCTCGGAGATTGTTGCCGGTGCACTGCAGGATTACAAACGCGCCACGGTGATGGGAAATCGCACGTTTGGTAAAGGCTCTGTTCAGGTGATTTTGCCGATTTCTGAGAACACTGCGATCAAGCTCACCACCTCTCGCTATTACACGCCAAATGGTCGTTCGATTCAGGCAACAGGCATTGTTCCTGATGTAGTGGTCGCAGATACCTCCGAAGGCGACTTATTCCGTGTGCCGCGCGAAGCCGATTTGCAGCGTCATTTGACCAATAGTCAGGCGGCGGCAGAACAAGCCAAAGAAGAAGCCAAAGAAGCGGAGCTCGCCGATACCAACAAGATTTTCCAGTTTGGTACACCGGAAGATTTCCAGCTCCAGCAGGCTGTTAACTTCCTCGATGGCAAGCCCGTTGAAAAAGCGGTCCTGCGGCCTAAAACAGCTGCCGCAGATAGCAGTACGGATAAAACAACCGCTGGAGGCAATGCGGTCAAGAAATGAACGATGCTCAGTTGCTGCGTTATGCCCGGCACATCCTGCTCGATGAGCTAGGCATCGAGGGCCAGGAAAAACTACTCGCCGCGACCGTCTTAGTGGTCGGTGCGGGTGGTCTGGGCTCTCCCGCTGCAATGTATCTGGCCTCAGCCGGCGTGGGCCACATCATTCTCGCGGATCACGATACGGTTGAGATCAGTAATCTGCAGCGTCAAATACTGCATGGCAATGACAGTCTAGGGCTGCTCAAGGCGGAGTCTGGTCGCAAGACCTTACTGGCGCTCAATCCCGATATCGATGTGCAGATCCTCACTGCACGCATGGACGCTGAGTCATTGATGGCGCACATCGCACACGTTGATCTGGTTCTGGACTGCACGGATAATTTTGCTACCCGGCACGCGGTAAACCGCGCCTGTGTCACACATAAAAAACCGCTTGTTTCTGGTGCTGCCATTCGCTTTGAGGGGCAAGTGGGTGTGTTTGATACACGCGATCCCACCGCGCCGTGTTATCACTGCCTGTTCCCGGAGGCGGATGACGTTGAGGCACTAAGTTGCGCGACAACGGGTGTCTTTGCCCCGTTAGTTGGCATTATCGGTAGCATGCAAGCCGCTGAGGCGATTAAAGTGATTGCCCAGATTGGCACCTCGCTCAAGGGGCGATTGTTAATTCTGGACGCGATGGATATGCAGTGGCACAGCGTGCGTGTCAAACGAGACCCACACTGCGTCGTTTGCTCAACCCAGAATCAGGGTTAACTGCGCGTTGATGTGTTTGGTCGGTAAGTATTGCCAGCAGCTTTGAGCAAACCGTAGCCAGCCACCAATCACCTGCTGCGTCAGCAGCGCCGCCATCGCAGTTGTTTCGCTCGAGGCTGAAAGGCTGCCTGTGCTGACGGCCTGGCGTAAACATTGCCTAAACGTTGCATCAATACGGTCCGTGATTTGACTGGCGCGTGCCTGCAGTCTTGCGTCCTCATTGACGAGCGCATCGCCCGTCAGTACACGTGTCATGCCACGGTTGCGTTCGGCAAAGGTCAGCATCATGAGGGTAATTTTTTTTGCTTGTTGCAGTCCGTCCGGCTCGTTGGCAATAATTTGATTTGTTAAAGAAAAAATGGTGGTTTCGATAAATTCGAATAAGCCTTCAAACATTTGCGCTTTACTGGCAAAGTGACGGTAAAGTGCGGCCTCGGATAGTTGGAGCTTGGCGGCTAGTGCGGCCGTTGTGATACGTGCGGACAGCGGTTGCTCAAGCATTTCAGCCAGAGTCTGCAGAATTTGGTGTTTGCGCTCGCCAGTTTTTCCTGACATGGTTGGTCCTATCCTGATCTGGATCGCATAAACTACGATTTGAGTTCTTCGCTAGTTGTACTACTGTGACACTCGGCGACTTCCGTAAAGTTTACCTGTAAGTCAGCGCTACGCACTTGAGAAGTTTATGCTTTAGACGAAGACGCATGAAAATTTCAATTCTTATTCTGCCCTTGTTAAGGATATTATTTCTTGGCGCTGCACTTTCAGTCAGCTTTGCCAAGGCGCAGTCTTATCTGTCTGTGTACGGTACGGTAGATATGGGGTTGGCGGTCAATAGCGCCTCATCGGGTCGGGCAGATACATTTCGAGGAGGTTCCAATTTTGGTCTGATCAGTGGCGGGCAATCTGACAACCGGCTTGGTTTCCGGGGCGGGGAGTCGCTTGGAGGCGGCACGCAAGTCAATTTTGTCCTCGAATCTGCAATCAATCTTGGTAACGGTACCCTTGATCAGGGCGAGAGGCTGTTTGGGCGGCAATCCTGGATAGGCATTGAAAATAAATCTCTTGGCTACGTCCGATTCGGACGGCAACGCAGTTTTTCGGATATTTATCTCAGCGATCTCACTCCGTTTGGACCAGGCGATTTTACGCAGGCAACGATGGGAACCTCATTTGGTGCTGCAGATATATCCAGACTTTCCAATATGATTAAAGTTGAAACCGCGCTTATGGATGGTTTCAGACTGGGGCTTGGCTATTCTTTCTCCGCACAGATGCCGTCTGTGTACACAAAGGACGGTCGTTTACCCATGACGCCTGGTGATACAGAAAATTACAATTATTCGACTCAAAATAATATGCGGGTCGTGACTGCCGGATTTCAGTATTACAACGGCCCTGTGTATCTGACCGGAATGTATGACATTTACTACCCGAATGCTGAAACGGCAGAGGGTAACTATAGACCCGCGACCGCGGCAGTTATAGGGGGCCTGTATGACTTCAACCTGTTTAAGTTATCCGCTGCATATGGCCAGACAAAAAATGGCTGGATGAATGCTCTCCAGACGGTTGATGGCTTTGTGCAATATGGTTCGTTCGATAATCAAAACTCCAGTATGGTGTTTGATTCGTCGGTCTCGGTCAATTCTTATTTGCTTGGCGTGACCTTACCCACTAACGAAGCGAGCGATTTATATGTTTCGTGGCAGTTGGCTAAGCCCTCTGCTGAGATGCAACAAAACTCTGCATTTAGCATTGCTACACAAAGTGTATGGAGCCTGGGTTATTCGTACAAATTTACACCACTCACCAATATGTATGTCTTTGCAGGCTATGCGACGAATTATTCGCTCGTTGACGGCTTGACCAACTCAACGGTCGGTGTGGGTCTCAGGCACCGGTTTTAACCGGCTCCGCGCACGGGTTGTTTGCGCAACAACAGATGCCCGACATTTTTAACCCGTAAATCAACGAAATCTGGACGACCATTTTTTCCGTGAGAAAACGGCGTGCCAGGATGAAACACATGCACGGTTCTCAAGCCGGCTGCGCGTGCGCCACGGAGATTTTCTAGCGTATCTTCGACCAGAATCGCCCGCTTTGGATGAACGCCTTCGTGAGCCAAAATATGGCGCATCATTGTGACGGAGGGCTTCGGACGAAAATGCCCATGCAGGCGCATTTGCTCAACACCCCATAGACTGTCAAAACAGCGCAAGATCCCGAGGTGTTTGAGGACGGCGCGCGCATAGTGTAGGGGGGCGTTTGTCACTAGGACTTTGCGACCAGGTAGCTGATTGAGCTTGAAGGCAAGCCCTTTTTCCGCACGAATCAGTGGTCGTACATCAAACCGATGACTGCGATGTAAAAAATCGTGGGCGCTGATATTGTGATGCCGAACCATACCGATCATGGTCGCGCCGTAGCGTTTCCAGTATTTGGTGCGCAGCACATTGGCAGTAGGCTCATCCACATCCAGACTTTCCATGACAGCGGCCGTCATGCTGAGGTTGATCTCAGGGAAGATTTTGTAGGAGGCGTCGTGCAGGGTGTTGTCCAGATCAAACAGCCACACAGGTGGTTGGGTCTGCGCAAAGCTCGCACCTGTCGGGGGGTGCTTAACCGACTGAGGGGTGTGCACGCGCGCCCGACGCGAACGCACCCTAGGAAAATGCAGCGTGCGCGAAACCCTCACTGAATCATTATTCCGAGCTAATCATCGTGCCTACGCCGCGATCCGTGAGGATTTCGAGCAGCAGGCAATGCGGAACACGACCGTCAACCACATGAACGGACTTGACTCCGTTACGTGCGGCATCGAGTGCAGAGGAAATCTTGGGCAACATGCCACCAGAGATCGTACCGTCAGCGAAGAGTGCATCGATCGTTGTAGCTGACAAGGCGCGTAATAACTGGCCGTTTTTATCCAGTACGCCGGGGGTGTTGGTCATCATCAGCAGTTTTTCTGCACCCAGCACCTCAGCCATTTTGCCCGCAACGATATCTGCATTGATGTTGTAGGCCAAGCCGTCTTCACCGTAACCGATCGGAGAGATGACAGGGATGAACTGATCGTCTTGTAACGCTTTGACCACGGCAGGTTCTACACGCGCGATATCGCCAACAAAGCCGATGTCCAGAGGCTTTGACGGATCTTCTTTGTTCGGCAGCATTTTTTTGACTGCCTGAATCAGGCAGCCATCCTTGCCGGTTAAGCCAACAGCCTTGCCGCCCGCCTCATTGATCATCATCACGATGTCTTGCTGAACCTGACCACCGAGCACCCATTCAACGACCTCCATGGTTTCGGCATCTGTGACGCGCATTCCCTGGATAAAGGTACCTTGTTTGCCAATCTTGCGTAGGGCCTCGTCAATTTGCGGACCACCACCGTGCACCACAATCGGATTCAGACCAATTAATTTCAGTAGTACGACATCATGGGCAAAGCTGCGCTGCAGGGCTTCTTCGGTCATTGCGTTGCCACCGTACTTGATGACAATCGTTTTTCCGTGGAAGCTTTTGATATAGGGCAGGCTCTCTGACAGCACGCGTGCGACGATGTCAGGTGATATGGCGGCGGATTGGGGCTGGCTAGTCATGTGCGCAGTCAATGGGAAAGTGTTGATAAAAATTGTTTAGCGCGGATTGATCCGCACGCACGCAAGAGTACGGCGTGAAGGGCTCAGCCCGCAAGTGCTTTTTCGATAGTCGTTTGAAATTCGGCTTTATCGTATTCGCCAACATAGCGTTTGAGGATATTGCCTTGTTTGTCAATGAGGAACGCTGTCGGGGTGAGCTTTACATCACCAAAGGCGCGCGCAGCCTGTCCCATCGTATCCAGTGCAACGGTGAAGGGGATTTTGCGTGTTTCAACAAAATTCACCACATAGTTTGCAGGATCGTATTGCATGGCCACTGCAACGATTTCAAAACCCTGAGCGTGGTATTTATCGAAATTTTCAATGTTGCCAGGCATTTGTGCCACGCAGGTCACGCAGCTCGTAGCCCAAAATTTAACCAGTACGACCTTGCCGCGTAACTCCGACAAAGCGAGTTGTTTGCCTGTGAGTGTCGAGAAGGTGACCGCAGGGGCCTGAGTCATGGGGCGGGAGACAAACCAGTAACCTCCCGCGCCGCAGGCAAGTATGACGATGAGTGCAAAGAGCTTTTTCATTGGATCGGCATGACTTCAACCGCACCCGAGCCAGAAGCGGGCGCTGAGGTGGTCGCAGAGGTGGTCGCACCCTCGCCAATCGGAGCCGACTCGCCTAGAGGGGTGGTCCCGGTTCCTTTTGATACGCCGGTCATGCTGTCAAGCTTGTTGGCTTCTGCAGGAGAAATAATCTGAAAGAACTTTTCAACACGCTTGACGCCGCTCACTTGTGCCGTCGCCGCCGCTGCGAGATCACCCTCGCGCTGTGTGACTAAGCCCATCAGGTAGACGACGCTGCGGTCTGTTGTCACAACGATGGTACGCGATGGAATTTCCTTGGTGGTGGCAAGAGTGGTCATGACTTTGGAGGTGATCCATGTGTCATTGGTAATGACCGAAAAAGGTGAAATCTCTTGAACGACTACGAGCTGATTGGAGACCGATTTAACTTTTTCGACTTTGCTGGCAATTTCTCCTGCCTGTGCCTTGATTTCTTCGATCAGGGCTTCACCGGTCAGCAACACGACGCCTTGGTAAACCGTTGCGTTAATGCGTGCGCTATCACCGAAACGGGTGCGCATATGATTGTTGACTTTGAGCTCAATCAGCTTGTCATCCCCTTGCTGAGCGGTTGTGCGTCGATCAGAGGCTACGACACCGGTTGCTGCAGCAACGCCGGTAATCGCAACACCAATGCAACCTTGAAGCATTGATGTCATGGTCGCGAGCATGACAACCAGCAAGACTGGACGGATAAAGCTGACTGGGTTTTTCATACTGAGTCTCCAAGTAGTAGCGCGTCAATGCCATCGCAAAGCATGTGAAGCAACAGAATGTGAACTTCTTGAATGCGCATGGTGCGATCGTGAGGCACGCACAGATGAATATCCTCAGGCAGGAGCATGTCACCGATGGTGCCGCCGCCTTTTCCGGTCAGCGCGATCACGTGCATGTCGCGCTCGTGTGCAGCCTGAATCGCAAGCTGGACATTGGTGGAGTTGCCGCTGGTTGAAATCGCCACGAGTATGTCGCCCGGTTGGCCCAGGGCCATGATCTGGCGAGAAAAGATTTGATCAAACCCATAATCGTTCCCGACAGCCGTCAGAATCGACGTATCCGTATTGAGTGCGACCCCGGCCAGCGGCAGGCGGTCACGCTCGAAACGTCCGACCAATTCAGCAATAAAGTGTTGCGCGTCCGCTGCTGAGCCACCATTACCGCAAGCGAGTATTTTGGCATTGTTAGTCACTGTGCCAAAGCACAGTTCAATCGCTCCCAGCATCGGTGCGCCGAGCGCTTGCATACTGCGCTGGGTCGCAGCGATGTTGTCTTCGAAATGGGCAGTCAGTTTTGCGGCGAGATCCATAGCGCTTACGGGTCCATTCTAGTGGTTCCAATACGATAATTATCTCATTTATCTTGTTCCAGGCGTATGGCGTCTCTCAGCCATTGCATATGACCTTGCTCGAAGCTCATGACGTCGATTCGGCACAGAGGTTCCCGGCCTGCAAAAAATCGCTCAGTCAGGGATGATAGATGCCATTTTGCTGCCCGAATGAGCTTTGTTTGCTTGCGTGATGTGACACTAGCCGCCGCGCCGCCATGGGAAGCATGATTGCGGGCACGCACTTCGACAAAAACCAGTAAGTCTTGTTCCCGCAGCACCAGATCGATCTCTCCTCCCGGGCAGGAAAGCTGCCGGGCAATCAAGGTCAATCCTGCTTGCTGGAGATGTTTGCAGGCCAGCACTTCAAAGTGATCCCCGATAGATTGTTTTTCGGAGCGTTTAGCCGTTGAGTGTCGGGGCGGCAGATTTTTTTTGTGTAAGCGACGTCGACGATTTTTGATTGCACGGATTTGTGCGGCGTGCGCGATTAAGAAAATGGGTAAATCGGGCGTGTGTGTTTCAGGAGTGGGTGCTGGGTTCATGCCTTGTTGTCTCTGGCTCGGGTTGGAGTTTGCTCTACACTGACAGATATTTTGCAAAATGTGGCTGATCCATGACTGAAAATGTCCCGCTTCAAGAGGTGCCCGATGCTTGGACGCGCGTCAGTGAGCGGGTGGATGCGCAGTCCTGGCCTACGCAGACTTTGTACGTGGTGGCGACCCCGATCGGCAATCTGGGTGATCTGACGCTCAGAGCCTGGCAGGCACTCAGCCGCGCCGATGTAATCGCCGCCGAAGATACGCGGGCCACGCGCATATTGTTGGATGCTTGGGGTATTTCAACTCCGCTGATGGCATCCCATCGCCATAACGAACAATCGTCCGCGATCAATATTGTTGAGCGGTTGCAAGCAGGGCAACGTGTGGCGCTGGTCTCTGATGCCGGAGCTCCCGCGGTGAGTGATCCGGGAAGTGTGGTGGTGCAGGCCGTGCGCGCGGCAGGGTTGCGAGTGATTCCTTTGCCGGGTCCGAGTGCGGTGATTGCAGCGCTGATGGCCACGGGTGTTACGACCGATGCGAGTCCAGGCTACGTTTTTGCAGGGTTTGCTCCGACTAAATCTCAGGCAAGACAGCGCTGGATGCGGCAGTGGAGCACACTGCCTGCCGCGCTTGTTTTTTACGAGGCGCCTCATCGCATTGCTGCAAGCATGCAAGATTTACAGACCGTTATGGGGCCGACTCGATTGGTTGCGTTTGCACGCGAACTGACCAAGCGTTTCGAAGAAGTCGCAACAATGCCGCTTGCTGAGGTACAGAACTGGCTGTCGCAGGGCGCGCACCGTGAGCAGGGCGAATACGTGGTGATTTTGCATCCGCCGGAGTCTGTCGCTGATGAACAGGCGGAGATTGAGCAGGCCGCGGGGGTGGATGTCTGGCTCGAGGCCCTGCTCGAGACCATGTCGGTACGCGATATTGCGCGGATCGCAGCACGGGTGACGGGTCAGTCGCGCGACGCACTCTATGCGCGAACACTCGCGCTCAAAGCGAAAAAAGCTTAAGGCAGTGACAGGCTGGGCGTGACGCCGGTGGAACTTTGAATTGGAGAGAGTGCCTCTAGTGCCGCATCGCGACTAGCGAAAGGTCCTATTCTGACTCGATACAGATTGTTTGCATTTTGATCGACTCGCACAGGTGCCTCAAGTCCAGCAGGCATTTTTTGAGTGACTTGTGCTGCGAGCGATTGCGCTTTCGCTGGATCGCTAAACGCCCCTAGCTGCAAAAACATGCTGCCCGCAGGTATTCGGCGCGCTTGCTGCAAGGAAATATTTTCTGTCGAGGTCTGCGGGATTGCTGGTTGAGTCTGCTGAGAGATCACTGTGGGGGGCGGATCTAACGGCACGGGCTCTTTGGAAGCTATGTTTGCAGAAGGCGTCGGGCCCGCCGAGTTGTTTGCAAGCGTGGCCTCGGATGGACGGGAGATCGCTACTGCAGCGACGGGGAGTGCCACCGGTGTCGCAGGAGGCTGATCCGCTATCATCGTCGCGTTGTTTTGAGGTTGCCAGTTACGGATTTGATCGGGCATGATGCGTTCCACGATTACTTCACTGCTACCAGGCCCAAGCATGCCGAGTTTGAAGGCCGCAACATAAGATAAGTCAATTACGCGATCGCTGTGAAAGGGGCCCCGATCATTGATGCGTAACACGACAGATTTTCCATTCGAGACACGTGTGACCCGTACATAGCTCGGAATAGGTAGTGTGGTGTGGGCTGCAGTCATTGCATACATGTCATAGCGTTCGCCATTCGATGTCGAATTGCCATGGAATTTTTTTCCATACCAGGAGGCGCGCCCCTGAACTTTGTATGGCCCCCCGCTTACGTCCGGAGTGTAGGAGCGTCCAAAGACGTTGTAGGGTTTATTGGCGCCGCTCGCAAGGGGCTCTATTTTTGGAACGGCGTCGGGAACTTTGTCCAGATTGGATGGTGGATTGGCTTCTGGTCCGTCGTCTTTGTAATAGCCCCCTTTTCTGGGACCGGAACACGCTGCAAGCAACGCTAGCAACAGGCATGCGATGAGCATGCGCCATTGTGGCGTTGCTTGACTAAACATCACACGAACTCAGGCCGGCTGCGGTGGCGCAGCAACAGAGGTTGATGGTCTGCAAACCTGCGCCCTAACGTCTCAACCATATAAACAGAGCGGTGCTTGCCGCCGGTGCATCCAATCGCTACGGTTAAATAGCTGCGTGTGTCTTCGGTGTAGCGCGGTAACCATTTGCGGATGAATGTCTCAATATCGTCAATCATCGCACCGACATCATCAAAGCTTGCCAGCCAGTCTGCGACAGCTTGATCGCGGCCAGTCAGCGGGCGCAGCTGAGGGTCGTAATGTGGGTTTGGCAGACATCTGACATCAAACACCAGGTCTGCATCTTTTGGTACGCCGTGCTTGAAAGCGAAAGACTCGAATGTCAGGATCAGTGGGCTACGATCTGCCTGAACGAGATCTCTGATCCATGCGCGCAATTGTCCTGGGATCAGCCCTGAGGTATCGATAACATGAGCCTGATTGCGTAAGGGATCGAGCAGATCGCGTTCGTGACCGATGCATTCGAGCAGCGTTGGAACACCACCCGTCTGGCTGAGTCTATCTGACAAGGGATGTCTTCTGCGCGACTCTGAATATCGTTGGGTGAGCGTCACATCATCTGCGTCCAGAAAAACGACGCGTAAGTGCGTACCCATTGCACGCAAGGCGGTGACAACGTCGGGTAATTCATCCAGGTCGCCAGGCGAACGCACATCGATTGCGACGGCAACACGCCGTGCCGGATCATCGCGCATGGATGCGACAAACTCATGCAAAAATCTGACGGGAAGGTTGTCTACGCAGGTATATCCAGCATCCTCCAGCATGCGCAGCGCAACAGATTTTCCTGAGCCTGATATTCCTGTGATCAATACGACGTTGAGCGCAGCCATCACAGATTACCCTGTGAAATGGCTTGTGCTTGCTTTTCCATAAACTCAGAAAGCGTATCGATACCGCGCAGTTTGAGAATCGTATTGCGAACCGCGGCCTCGACTAACACCGCGAGGTTGCGCCCTGCGGCAACTTGCAACATGACTTTGCGGATCGGACAGCCGAGAATTTCCTGTGTCATATCCTGTAGCGGCAGGCGTTCGAACTTATCCTGTGCGGTCGCACGGACCAAATGCACAATAAGTTTAAGTTTCATTTTTCGGCGTACTGAGGTTTCACCGAAAATCGTGCGTATGTTGAGCAAGCCTAGTCCGCGAACTTCCAGCATGTTTTGCAGCAAATCTGGACAGTGTCCGTCGATGACGTTTGGCGAGGTCCGTGCGAGATCCACCGCATCGTCGGCGACCAGGCCATGGCCGCGCGAGATCAGTTCGAGCGCCAGTTCGCTTTTGCCGAGACCTGACTCGCCAGTGATCAATACGCCAACCCCGAGCACGTCCATGAATACACCGTGTACGGTCGTGGTCGGTGCCAGACGTCTGCTCAGATAAATACGGAGCAAATCAATCAGCTTGGCAGTCGGGATGGTGGTTCCCAGAAGCGGCACGTGATTGAGTTCGCAGTGTTCAATCAGATCCTCGGTCGGTTCCAGGCCATCGGCAATCAGCATGGCGGGCACGCCACCTGCGAGCAATTCGTCGACATGATGGACGCGGCGTCGGACATCAAAGCGCTTGTAGTAGTCCATTTCTTCACGACCGAACACCTGAATTCTCGACGGGTGAATCAGGTTCAGGTGACCAACCAGATCCGCAGCGGCCATGCCGTTGTCAGGAATTAATCGGTCTGCAGCAGATTGACCAGCTATCCAGCTGAAATCGATATCTTCTGTGTTGTCATCTACTAGGTCCTGAACTGTCAGCATATCGGTTCCGAATGTTGGGATAAGTCAGCGCAGGGCTAACGTTGGGTTCAAGCTGCACCAGTCGTGAGTAGGCGATAGACGATCGCCGGATCCGTTTCCACGGCCAGACGCTGACGCACATTTTCGTCTGACATGCGTTCTGCAATCTCAGCCAGTATATCGAGATGCTCTTGTGCCGCAGACTCGGGGGCCATCAGACATAAAAGTTGCGTCACTGGTTTTCCGTCGGGTGCATCAAAAGCAATTGGATTGGTCAGACGCAGATAGGCTGCAACGGAATGTTTGATGCCCTTAACCCTGCCGTGCGGCACAGCGACGCCATCACCCAGTCCGGTTGAGCCTAAGCGCTCACGAGCGAACAGGCTTTCAAATACGGCAGCCCGCTCAAGTCCGTGGTTATTTTCAAATAAAAGGCCGGCCTGTTCAAATGCTCGCTTTTTACTTGTAGCGGGCAGATCCAACAGGATGTTCTTGGCTGGCAAAATACGTGACAAAAGTTTCATTCATTGATTATAGGGGTGGACTGCAAGCTTATCCACGTATTCGTCAGCGCAGCAAGCGACTCACTGAGCGAATTAAAAAACCCGCCTCACGAGGCGGGTTTAAGTGTCGGACGCGCGCGGTCCGGGTCATTTTGTGTGGAGTGCGATCAAGCCGTTTCAAAAACTTGTCGTTTGACAGCCTGATGATGGTGATTTTGGGTTCGATCTTTGTGTTGAATGACTTTACGATCGATTTTGTCGATTAACAGATCGATTGAGGCATAAAGGTTTTCTTCGATTGCTTCGCAGTGAATGTCCTTACCGCGCACATGCAGTGTGATTTCAGCTCGGTGGCGGTGAGGCTCTACCGATAGCATGACCTGTGTGTCGATGACGTGATCAAAATGTCGCAATACCCGCGCCATTTTCGTATGAATGTATTCCCGGATAGAGGGAGTAACGTCGAGATGGTGACCAGTGATGCTCAGGTTCATGTGTAATCTCCTTGAAAGGAAAAAAGGTTGCGCGAATTGCGCGAGAAGAACGTCTAGGCAAACTCCTTAAATAAAATTGTCATGATTTAAGTGTAATGACTTCGCGCAGGAAATCAAGACCCGGTAGGTGGTTTATTTCACCGCGGAGAAACTTTTTACTGTGCGCCGCAGCATTTGTCAGGAGGGTTTTTTGAAAGCCTGCTCAGGTTCCTCTTCGGAGAGGAACCGGCAGTGGGAGGAAGCAGTGAACGTGAACGGTATCGTCCAACCGTTACATTTTGAAATGTTCGCCTAGGTAAACGCGTCGTACAGAAGGGTCGTCCACGATTTGATCGGGCTTGCCGCTGGTCAGAACTTTACCGTCACTGATGATATAGGCCCGATCACAAATTCCTAGCGTTTCTCGTACATTGTGGTCGGTAATTAAGACCCCGATCCCACGGCTTTTCAGAAAACGGACAATCCGTTGGATTTCAATAACCGCGATCGGATCAACGCCGGCAAAGGGTTCGTCGAGCAAAATGAATCTGGGCCGCGTGGCTAAGGCACGGGAAATTTCTACTCTGCGCCGCTCGCCTCCCGATAGTGAAAGCGCGTTGTTGGTACGGATATGGCCGATTTGTAATTCTTCGAGTAACGCATTGAGTTGTTCTTCGATTTTGGCTTTTGAAAAGCGCTGGCCATTTTCGTCAAACTGAAGCTCAAGTACCGCACGGATGTTTTCCTCAACGGTGAGTCGGCGAAATACCGAGGCATCTTGAGGCAGATATGACAGGCCTTTTCGTGCGCGCTGATGAATTGGCATGCTACTGATGGAGTTGCCATCGATTTCGATCCGCCCAGCGTCAGCTGCGACTAGCCCGACGATCATATAAAAACTGGTGGTTTTGCCCGCGCCGTTGGGGCCGAGTAAGCCTACGACTTCGCCGCTGTTGACCGAAAGAGACACATCTTGCACCACCATGCGTCCACCATAGGATTTACGCAGACCGGTCGCGCTCAGGCTGCCGCTGGTGGCTATGGGTTGTGGCGCGTCATGAAGGGAGGGGAATGATTGCATGCGAGGTTATCAATGGCCGAAGCTGAAAAGGGGTTAGTTCTTGGTTGGATTTGCTGAGGGCAGGGTCAAGGGGGCTGCAGTTGAGCTGCTGGTGGGTGCACCTTGCTTGGCTCGACAGGCGGCTACAGCTGCCTCGGCTCGCGCCCGAGGCATGGCCACCGAGCGCACACGGCCACCCGCGTTGGAGGAATTTGGGCCTGAAAATGCCTCGTACGTATCGGTTTTTTGGCTGTAGCGGACTTTTTCACCGCTGACCGTATCAAATTGCTGGCCACAAATAAATCTTGTGACAATCGCTTGTCCGATCAGGTCAAAAATCTCGTCTCTGCCGTTGTACTCGACCCGCTGGCCTACTCCTTCCAGTACTTCAAAATTTTCAGGACGCTCCTGGCGGATAAACACACGCTTGCCGGGCTGCACGGTTCCTGTGCCGAATTGCGAGCCGTCGGCTTCTTCTTTGAGGATCAGTGTGTCGGCGTTCATGGTCATCAGTCCGCGCGTCATCACGACATTTCCGGTAAAAGTGCTCTCACGCTTGATGTCATCGAAGTGCAGCGTATCGGAAAGAATTTGTGTGCTGGGCTGTTCTGCGGGCGCTTGTGCGGCCTTGTTTTGGGCGTAGGTCGAGGACAAGGTCGCCACACAGCCGATCGCACTGAGGATCATTGTCAGCAGTAAGTGCGAAGAATAGCTTTTGGATATTCTGATCATGGTTTTGCTTTTGGAGCGGTTTCAGAGTTGTTACGGCTATCTTTTGCTGCGATATCCACATCGGTCGATTTCAAAACGTCCAGGGTCTGCGAAGCATTGTTATATCGCATCCCTATGCCGTTCATTCTGGAGCGACCGCTGATAGCCGTTGCCGGTAGGTCAGTGTACGTGATGTCTTGTTTGACCAGCATGGTGAGCTCATCACTGCGGAAATTAAGCGGCTGGCGCTCGCTGTCGCCAAGCCTGAGCACCACCGCGTCACCCTTCATGACGATGCGATCGCCGTCCTCATAAATCGTGGCAATCCGAGAGGTGGCAATCACCAGCGGGTTTTCCGGCCGTAATGCAAATGCGCGTGGCTTCAATATTTCATAGGAGTTGTCGTCTGGAAAATGCTCCATCAGATCTCCCTCGAGTCGCTGGATGACTTGACCTTGTGGGTCTGTACGAAGCAAGACGAGGGTTTTTGCCCAATTATCCGGCTCATGGGTCATGCGTGAGGGCGGGTCGATATCTACCGCGCGCTGGGCGTAGTCGGCGGCCCACCAGGTGCTGCCAACCAAAATGAACAGGATGCCAAGCGAAATGATGAGGGCGAATCTTTCTTTCATGCAGGCCTTATTGCACCACGCCAGGTCCGAGCAGACCTGGCTGGAAAAACTGACCTAGACGCTGCTGGGCCGCGAGGATCAGATCGCAACACTCGCGTGCCGCGCCCTGGCCACCTGCTCTGGTCGCTACCCAGTGCGATGCCTGTGCAATGTAGGCGGGTGCTTCGGGTACGGTCGCGGCAAAGCCTGCACGCTGCATCGCTGGCAGATCAATCAAATCGTCGCCCATAAAGCCAATCTGATCGAGTTTCAGATGGTGGCGTGTCGCAAGAGTTGCCAGCGCCGCACCCTTATCGCGCACATTTTGCATGACATCACCCAAGCCGAGTTCGGCCGCGCGTCGATCCACGATCGGGCCTTCCCGTCCTGTTACAAGCGCGACCTTGATGCCGCTCGTGCTGAGCATTTTCAGGCCATGACCATCTTGTACATTAAATCGTTTGAAAACTTCGCCGTTTTCGCCGTACCAGAGGCTACCGTCGGTAAGGACACCGTCAACATCAAACACCATCAGGCGAAGATTGGCGAGGCGTTCCCGGGTAGCTGCCGGGATGCGGGCGAGAACAAGTGCTTCTGCAGGGTGGCTCAACGTATCGATTTTTTTCATGTGTTGTTCAGACGACCTTTGCGGCCATCAAGTCATGCATGTGAGTGGCGCCGACTAATTTTCCCTGCGCATCTGAAACCAGAATCTGATTCAGGCGGTATTGATCCATGATCAGGGCGGCATCTACTGCCATTGCATCAGCAGAAATATGACGTGGATTTTTAGTCATTGCGTCGGTCATCCGGACACCCCGCACATCGCCCGCGCGCTCAAGCAGGCGACGCAGATCCCCATCAGTGAAAATTCCCGTGGCATGACCCTGACTGTCCAGCACCGCTGTCATACCCATACCTTTACGGGAGATTTCTTCCAGGGCTTCGAAGATCGTGGCGTCCTCGGTGACCGTCGGCAGCGCACTATCTTTTCTCATGACATCCGATACACGCGTCAGCAATTTACGTCCGAGGGCTCCGCCCGGATGTGAGCGTGCAAAATCCTCTGCGCCAAAGCCTCGTGCTTGCAAGCAAGCCACCGCCAGCGCGTCGCCCAGGGCGAGCGCCACGGTCGTGCTGGATGTTGGGGCCAGATTCAGTGGGCATGCTTCTTGGGAAACGCTGGCATCCAGGTGCACATCGCTCAGCCTGGCAAGCTCGGATTGCGGGTTGCCGGTCATTGCTATCACTTTAACGCCAAGCCGGTGTGCTGCAGGCAAAATAGTCAAAAGTTCCTGGCCTGCGCCAGAGTAAGACAGCGCGATCAGTAGATCCTGTGAGCCGATCATGCCAATATCACCGTGAACCGCTTCGGCCGCATGCAGGAAAAAGGAGGGCGTGCCGGTTGAGGCGAGCGTGGCGGCAATTTTGCGGGCGATGTGCCCGGTTTTGCCCAGGCCGCAGACGATCACACGCCCCTGGCAGCTCAGGATCAGCGCAACGGCGCGACCGAACTCCTCCCCAAGCCTGTCTTGAAGCTCAAGTATGGCGTGGGCTTCGAGGTGAAGCGTTTGCCGGGCAGAAGTCAGTGCCGCAGCGAGCAGGTCAGGAGAATTAGATGACATTTGGCGATTTTAAACGCTTCACGGCTTCGGTGGGGCGAGTTGCCAGTCAGGGTATCCTATGGCAATCTTCACAGGAAATGGGCGCGATGCGCCAGATTTGATCAAATTAGGACTCTGCCATGACGACTTCAGCACTTTCGGCCTATGCGCCCACCCTTGGGACGCCTCTTTCTGAGACTGCGTTGCGTGTCATGTTGCTAGGCTCGGGCGAGTTGGGCAAAGAGGTCATCCTCTCACTGCAACGCCTTGGCGTGGAGGTGATCGCAGTCGATCGTTATGCCGATGCGCCAGGTCATCAGGTTGCGCATCGAAGTCATGTGATCGCAATGACGGATCGCGAGGCCTTACGCGCACTGATTGAAAAAGAACGTCCACATGTAATCGTTCCTGAAATAGAAGCCATTGCGACCGATCTTCTGGTTGAACTCGAGGCAGCAGGTTCGGTGCGGGTCACGCCCACGGCACGTGCAGCGCAGCTCACCATGAACCGCGAGGGGATTCGCCGCCTGGCAGCTGAAACGCTTGGTTTGCCAACTTCCCCCTATCGTTTTGCCGACTCGCTTGAGTCGCTTGAACAGGCCACCAGGGAAATAGGCTTCCCCTGCCTGGTCAAGCCTGTCATGTCGTCTTCTGGCAAGGGTCAGTCGGTATTACGCAGCGCGGACGATATCGCAAATGCCTGGACGATCGCCAAACAAGGTGGGCGTGTAGGTGCGGATCGTGTGATTGTTGAAGGGTTTATTAACTTTGACTATGAGATTACGCTGCTGACCGTGCGTGCGCGTGCGACTGACGGTTCGATTGAAACGAAGTTTTGTGAACCGATCGGTCATTTGCAGGTAGAGGGTGATTACGTGGAAAGCTGGCAGCCCCAGGCCATGACCGCCCAAGCGTTAGCGCGCGCGAAACAGATTGCGCTGGACGTCACGACCAGTCTGGGTGGGCAGGGTATTTTCGGCGTTGAGTTGTTTGTCTCGGGTGATGAGGTCTGGTTCTCAGAGGTCAGTCCGCGTCCCCACGATACCGGTTTGGTAACGTTGATCTCACAAGCACAAAACGAATTTGAACTGCATGCCCGCGCGTTGCTCGGCCTGCCCGTTGACACGAGCCTAAGGGCTCCGGCAGCGAGCAGTGTGATTTACGGCGGGGTCGATGCGCGCGGGGTTGCTTTTGAGGGTGTTGCGCAGGCGTTGTCTGAACCCGGTACGGATATCCGATTGTTTGGTAAGCCCGAGTCCTTTAAAAAGCGACGAATGGGCGTCGGTCTGGCGACCGCAGATTCAGTGGAGGCCGCGCGCGCCAAAGCCAAGCGCGTATCGAATGCGGTGCGTGTCAAATGAGTCAATTGCTGAACGTGCCCGCGCCACAACAACAATCACTTGAATCGGTCCGTAATTTGATTCGTACGGTACCTGACTGGCCAAAACCGGGCGTGATGTTTCGCGACATTACTCCTTTGCTCCAGGATCCCGCGGCATTTCGTGCGCTGATCGATTTGTTTGTTTACCGGCATATGCGGCATCGCATCGATGCGGTGGTAGGCATTGATGCGCGAGGTTTTATCCTGGGGAGCGCACTGGCCTATGCGTTGAATGTCGGCTTTGTGCCGGTACGTAAAAAAGGCAAGCTGCCCTACCAGACGGTGAGTCAGTCCTATGAGCTTGAGTATGGCAACGACACCGTTGAGTTGCATGTCGATGCCGTCAAGCCTGGCCAGCGCGTGCTGCTGGTCGATGACCTGGTTGCGACAGGCGGTACGATGATCGCCGCGATCAAACTGTTGCAGCAGTTGGGTGGCAACGTAGTTGAGGCACTTTCCATTGTGGATTTGCCAGAACTTGGCGGCTCAAAGCTGATCGCTCAAACTGAAACGCCATTTTTCAGTCTGTGCCAGTTTGAGGGCGACTGACCCGCCCGGGTCAGTCTTGCTTCGTACAAAAATTTAGAGAAAAAGTTTGTAAGCTGGATTGTCGCTCTCGTTCCAGTGTGGATAGCCTACTTCGTCCAAGAACGCTTTAAACGCTTTTTTATTGCCGGCAGGAACCTGAATGCCGATCAGGATCTGGCCGTAATCAGCACCTTGATTACGGTAGTGAAACAGGCTGATGTTCCAGTCTGGTTTCATGGAATTCAAAAAGCGCATGAGTGCGCCTGGGCGCTCGGGAAACTCGAAACGATACAGTAGCTCATTGTCAGCCATGCTTGAGCGGCCGCCCACCATGTGACGCAAATGTGTTTTGGCCATTTCGTCATGACTGAGATCGAGCGTGGCAAAACCATTTTTACGAAATGTTGCAGCGATTTTGTCCGCTTCGGTGGGGCTTTGAACCTGCACGCCTACAAAAACATGGGCGAGGCTTGAGTCTGAGATGCGGTAATTAAATTCTGTCACATTGCGATTACCCACTAATTCGCAAAAACTGCGAAAACTGCCGCGTTGTTCGGGCAGGGTCACCGCAAAGACTGCCTCGCGGGATTCGCCGACTTCAGCACGCTCAGCCACAAATCGCAGCCGGTCAAAGTTCATATTCGCGCCACAGGCGATGGACACGAGTGTTTTGTTTTTGAGTTTGTGATCAAGGGCATACTGTTTTGCCCCGGCGAGTGCCAACGCGCCCGCTGGCTCCAGTACGCTGCGGGTATCTTGAAAAACATCTTTGAGTGCAGCGCAGATGGCGTCCGTATCGACCAGGATGTAGTCGTCAACGTATTCACGCGCGAGTCTGAAGGTTTCAACTCCGACTTGTTTAACTGCCGTGCCATCTGAAAACAGCCCGACGTCTGAAAGGTGAACGCGTCGACCGGCTTTGATGCTGCGGACCATTGCGTCGGAGTCGACGGTCTGCACGCCAATAATTTTGATTTCAGGGCGTAGTTGTTTGACGTAAGCCGCAATGCCGCTAATCAGGCCTCCGCCACCGATTGCGACAAAAATAGCATCGATCGGACCTGGGTGCTGGCGCAGGATCTCCATACCGATTGTGCCTTGCCCGGCGATCACATCGGGATCGTCAAAGGGGTGCACAAAAGTCATATGATTTTTTTTCTCAAGCGTCAGCGCGTGCTCGTATGCGTCGTTGTAGCTTTCACCATGCAATACAACCTCACCACCAAGTGCGCGGACTGCGTCAATTTTCACACCTGGCGTGGTAGTTGGCATGACGATGACGGCTTTGCAGCCAAGTCTTTTTGCTGAGAGCGCCACGCCTTGGGCATGATTGCCTGCGGAGGCTGCGATCACACCGCGGGCGAGGGCTGCAGGGGGTAAGTGCGCCATTTTGTTGTAGGCGCCACGCAATTTAAAACTAAACACTGGTTGCGTGTCCTCGCGCTTAAGCAGCATACGGTTGCCGGTGCGTGCCGACAGCTGAGGGGCGAGTTCCAGAGGTGTTTCGACCGCGACGTCATACACTTTCGAAGTCAGAATACGCTTGAGATAATCTGTGGACATGAGGTTCCTGAGGGTGGGGCATCGGCTTAGGGCCTGATATGACATTATCCCATGCAGCAGTAAGGGAGATTAAAAGGGTATTTTTCATATTGATTTTATTGAAAAGAGGTTTGTTCTGGATCAATTCACACACACACTACTGGGCTGGCTGAGCATGCCGGAAGTGGGTTTAGGCGCAGTTTTTTTGATTAGCTTGCTGGCCTCTACCTTGCTGCCGCTCGGTTCAGAGCCTGCGCTGCTGGCCTACGTGGCGCTAACGCCTGCGGCTGTTTGGTCGGCGCTGGCGGTGGCGACCCTTGGTAATACGCTGGGCGGCGTAATCACTTACTGGATGGGGGCGGCTGCCAAACGAGCGGTTGCTGCTGCGGTTAAGTCCTCGCAGCCCGTCTCAGGCGGGTCAGAGCGCGTCAAGGGCGCAGCGACGGGCCGCTGGCAGAAGCATGCCCAGTCGCTTGCGCAGCGGTTTGGTGCGCCGGTGCTGTTGCTTTCCTGGCTGCCTTTGATCGGTGATCCGCTTTGCGGGGTGGCAGGTTGGATGCGACTACCTTTTGGCCCCTGTCTTTTTTACATCGCCTTAGGCAAATTTGCCCGCTATGCGCTGATTTGTGGGGTGTTATTGGGTTTCTTTGCCAAAAGCTGAGCGCCATTCCTGCGCATGATAGGGTTATTGCTAGGAGAATCTCCCGATGGCTTAAAATGACGAGTCCAGGGCAACCCCTCTTTGATTACGCCTATGAACGCCCCGTTTGCCAATCATTTATTAAACGCGCTGCCGCCTGCTGACCCAAAGTCCAGGTTGCGCGAGATTCCCTACAACTACACCTCATTTTCTGACCGCGAGGTGGTCTGTCGTTTGCTGGGTGATGATGCATGGACCTTGTTGTCTGAGTTGCGTGGCGAGCGCCGTACGGGCCGTTCAGCACGCATGCTGTACGAGGTGCTGGGTGACATTTGGGTTGTTCGTCGTAATCCATATTTGCAAGACGACCTGCTGGACAACCCGAAGCGACGTAAGTTGCTGATAGAGGCGCTACAGCATCGTTTAGGCGAGGTCCATAAGCGCCGCGTCTCGGATGATGTCGAGCGAGACGAAAAAGTAGCCAGTCTGCTCGAGCGTGCCTACGCCGCTATACAGACCTTCGAGCAGGGTTTTGAGCAGACGGCGCGTCTGCGCAGACAGGTCAACAAAGTGCTGGGCAAGCTGACTGCCCGGGACAATATTAAATTCGATGGTCTTTCACGTGCATCGCATGTGACCGATGCGACCGACTGGCGTGTCGAGTATCCGTTTGTGGTGCTGACACCAGATACCGAAGCAGAAATCGCGTTACTGGTTCGTGGCTGTATCGAGCTGGGTTTGACGATTGTGCCGCGTGGTGGTGGTACAGGCTACACAGGTGGTGCGATTCCGCTGACCTGGAAATCAGTCGTCATCAATACCGAAAAACTCGACACCCTCGGGTCCGTTGAGACGGGTTCGTTGCCGGGCGTCGCCACGCAGGTGGCAACGGTCCGGGCAGGTGCCGGTGTGGTCACCAAGCGCGTGTCTGAGGCCGCCGAGCAAGCGGGCCTGGTCTTTGCTGTCGACCCCACGTCCGCGGAAGCATCCTGCGTAGGCGGTAACGTCGCCATGAATGCCGGCGGTAAAAAAGCAGTGTTGTGGGGTACCGCGCTGGATAATCTGGCGTGGTGGAGGATGGTTGATCCTGATGGTAACTGGCTCGATGTCACACGCCTGGATCACAATCTAGGAAAAATCCACGATGCAGCGCTGGTGCGTTTTGAATTGCAGTGGTCCGACGGCGCATTCCCCGCTGGCGAGCGCCCTTTGCGCAGCAAAATGATCGAAATAGCGGGCTCTCATTTCCGCAAGGTTGGTCTGGGCAAGGATGTGACCGACAAATTTCTGGCTGGTTTGCCTGGTGTTCAAAAAGAAGGTTGTGATGGTCTGATCACGGCTGCGCGCTGGGTGTTGCATCGCATGCCGTCCCATACCCGCACAGTGTGTCTGGAGTTTTTTGGTCAGGCGCGTGAGGCCATCCCCTCTATTGTTGAGATAATCAACTATCTGGATACGGCTGGACGTGCGCGCGGAGCTTTACTTGCAGGCCTTGAGCATCTTGATGAGCGTTATCTTCGTGCGGTGGGTTACTCCACCAAGAGCAAGCGTGGCGTCTTGCCCAAAATGGTGTTGATTGGAGATATCGTCGGCGATGATGAGGCCGCCGTAGCCGCCGCAACCAGCGAGGTGGTGCGCCTGTCCAATACGCGTCATGGCGAGGGCTTTATCGCAGTCAGCGCCGAAGCACGCAAAAAATTCTGGCTCGATCGCTCGCGTACGGCTGCGATTGCACGTCACACGAACGCCTTCAAAATTAACGAAGACGTGGTGATTCCACTTGGTCGCATGGGTGAATACACCGATGAGATTGAACGCATCAATATCGAGCTTTCAACGCGCAATAAATTGAAATTGCTCGATGCCTTGCAAACAATGCTGGCAGGTACCGGGACCTTAACGATCGCCAAACTTGATCGTGCGACCGAAGAAGGCGTTTCGATCGAAGAAGCGCTAGACGAAAAGCGCCGGCTGGCGATCGCGGTGATTGAGCGTGTGCGTGTGCGTTGGCAGTGGGTGCTGGAGCAGCTTGACTTGCCCTTGTCCCAAGCCGTGCATGCGCTGACGGACCTGGGGCTTGAAGACTTAGCCCCGGAGTTGAATGCAAGATTGATTGCACAACCTGATGCGCGCCTGTTTGATGTCGTGCAAGACCGCACACTTCGTATTTCCTGGAAAGCCGAAGTCAAGGCCGAACTGATAGGCTTGTTTGGTGGTACTGACTTCGCTCCAGTATTGACTGAGCTGCAAGCGATCCATGACCGCGTGCTCAAAAGCCGGGTGTTCGTCGCATTGCATATGCATGCGGGTGATGGCAATGTCCACACCAATATCCCTGTTAACTCGGACGATTATGAAATGCTGCAGGAGGCCAACGAAGCGGTCGAGCGCATTATGCAAATCGCACGTGATCTGGATGGTGTGATTTCAGGTGAGCATGGTATTGGCCTGACCAAGTACGAATTCATGACCGAGGCTGAGCTCGCGCCATTCCAGCAATACAAGCGTGAAATCGACCCCAATGATCATTTCAACGCGGGCAAGCTCATGCCTGGGGCTGATCTGCGTCATGCGTGGACCCCAAGTTTTGGCCTGATGGGGCACGAATCCATCATCATGCAGCAAAGTGATATTGGGGCGATCAGTAACTCGATCAAAGACTGTTTGCGTTGCGGCAAGTGCAAACCTGTTTGCGCCACCCATGTGCCGCGCGCCAACTTGCTTTATTCGCCACGCAACAAAATTCTCGCGACTTCACTGCTGATTGAGGCCTTCCTTTACGAGGAGCAAACCCGACGCGGCATTAGCCTCAGACACTGGGAAGAATTCGAGGACGTGGCCGACCATTGCACGGTTTGTCACAAGTGCTATAACCCCTGTCCGGTCGATATCGATTTTGGTGATGTCTCGATGAATATGCGCGCGCTGTTGCGCCGCATGGGTCATAAGTCTTTCAATGCCGGCACGA
>CANCRX010000044.1 GCA_947380655.1 Alcaligenaceae bacterium
CTGTCACGCGCTGAAATAGAAGAAAAATCTCTTCGACTGGGGACCTATCTTGGTGCTGCAACACCAGCTCAGGTTCAAACTCTGATCAAAAATATCTGGAACATCAGAAAGCAAGCGAAAGTCGGTCAGCTTTTAGACGCGGCTTGATGTATGGCTAAGCCGAGAAATAGAACGTTTCAGAATATTTAATGTAAATATAAATCCGGCTATAAATAAAAAGGAGAGACAGCATGCGATTACAGGGAAAAGTAGCGATTGTTACGGGTGCAGCGAGCGGTTTTGGTGCTGAAACAGCCAGACTCTACGCTAAAGAAGGTGCCAAAGTTGTTATCGCAGATTTAAATCTAGCCGGTGCAGAAAAGGTTGCTGCCGAAATTGGGTCCGCCGCGGCTGCAATCAAATGCGATGTCAGTAAACGTCCCGATGTCGATGCTGCAGTCAGTCTGGCCATGCGTCAATTCGGTTCGGTTGACATCGTGGTGAATAACGCTGGGTTCACGCATAAGAATCAGCCTTTTCTCAATGTCGACGAAGCGACCTTCGATCGCTGCTTTGATGTCAACGTTAAAGCCATCTACCACATGATTAATGCTGTCGTACCGATGATGCGCGCTAAAAAATCAGGCTGCATCATTAACGTGGGCTCTACAGCAGGCATTCGTCCTCGCCCTGGCCTGTCCTGGTACAACGCATCCAAAGGTGCAGCGAATTTGCTCTCTAAATCGCTCGCAGTCGAATTGGCGCCTGACAACATTCGTGTAAATGTGATTTGTCCGGTCATGGGTGACACGGGGATGCTTGGAGATTTTATGGGCGTGCCAGACACTCCGGAAAATCGTGCGAAATTTATTGCAACAATCCCGATGGGACGACTCAGTACGCCGAGAGATATTGCCAATGCGGCGGTGTTTCTGGCCTCGGAGGAAGCTTCATTTCTGACCGGCGTAGAGCTGCCCGTAGATGGTGGACGCACAGTCTAAGGTCATAATGTAAGAGAACGATCTGCCGGTGGGGGAAACTCTGGCAAATGAAAGATGAGGAGGTTCAGAAAAGTTCTGAACCTCTTTTTTATTAAACCTCGCGTGCCGCACTCTGCATGGCTGTCAGACTTGCGATGCCTGCTTCGGCAAGGGCCAGCAATTCATTGAGTTCTTGACGATCAAAGGTATGGCCCTCTGCCGTGCCCTGGACTTCCACATAACGACCCGAGCCCGTCATCACAACGTTCATATCAGCATCGCAGCCGGAGTCTTCGGGATAATCGAGATCCAGCACTGCACGCCCCTCCACCATCCCTACAGAGATCGCCGCAACCGAGTCGCGCAAAGGCTGGGTGCTGATGAGTCCCTGCTTGAGCAAGCCATCGACCGCATCAGCGACAGCGATCCAGGCGCCTGTAATACTTGCACAGCGGGTACCGCCATCGGCTTGAAGCACGTCACAATCAATTTGGATCGTACGCTCGCCTAAAGCCGTCATATCCATCACCGCACGAAGGCTTCGCCCGATCAGTCGCTGGATTTCTTGCGTCCGCCCTGATTGTTTGCCCCGAGCAGCCTCACGATCGCTACGCGTATGAGTCGATCGCGGCAACATACCGTATTCAGCCGTGACCCAGCCTTGCCCTTTGCCTTTTAGAAACGGTGGTACTTTTTCAAGTACGCTAGCAGTACAAAGAACTTGTGTCTCACCCATGCAAATCAGTACCGAACCCTCGGCATAACGGGTAAATTGACGCTGTATCTTCACGACACGTAATTCGTTCAGCGCACGACCTGAAGGACGTGCAACTGCTGGGCTGGTAATGGAATTTGACACGAATGAATTCTCTACAAAACAAAATGGTTAAAAAAGAATGAAACGACATATTCTTAGTATACGCAGCAAATCTGCTGGATCCATCGCAATTGGGCTCCTGTTACAGGCATCGAGTTGGGCACAATCTGCTCCTGCCCCAGTCACACCGATTACATTACCTGCCGCGATTCAAACTGCATCAAGTTCCACGAACACGGCTGTGTCCCGTTACGACAATACGCTGGAAATTTTTCAGCCCTTGATTCGTAACGGCGGTATGGTCGCCAGTGAACAGCAGCTTGCCTCAGCCGCGGGCGCTGAAATGCTGCGCCAGGGTGGCAATGCCGTGGACGCCGCCGTTGCAGTTGGATTCGCGCTTGCGGTTGTATTGCCGAATGCAGGTAACCTCGGTGGTGGTGGCTTTATGCTGATCCATGATGCCAAAGCAAAAACAACCGTAGCTCTTGATTTCCGTGAAATAGCGCCGGCGAATGCAACACGGGATATGTACCTTGATGCCAACGGTAAAGTCATCGAAGGTAAATCAACGCGCACGCCCTATTCAGTGGGCATACCGGGCTCCGTATCGGGTCTCACGCAAGCCCTCGCTGAACACGGCACCATGACACTCGCTCAAGTGATCGCGCCCGCCATTAAACTGGCAGACGAGGGATTTGCGGTGAGCCCTGTGCTCGCTGAACTATTTAATATTCAGCGTACCCATCTTGAACGCTGGCCAAGTACCCGTGCCGTATTTTTCAAACTCAACGACACCGCACAAACCTGTAGCCTGGATCAGTGTCCTGCCTCAGCGATTCGTACCTATGCTGCGGGTGAGACACTCGTCCAAAAAGATCTCGCTCAAACATTAAAAATTATTGCAGCGCAAGGAGCGAAGGGTTTTTACACTGGAGACGTCGCGCAAAAGATTGTCAACACACTGCAGGGTGCTGATCAGCCGATGACGCTGAGCGACTTGGCGAACTATAAAACCGAAGTGAGAAAACCTGTAGAAGGTACGTATCGTGGCGTACAGATCCTTTCGATGCCACCGCCTAGCTCGGGAGGGATTCATTTAATCCAGATGCTTAATTTACTGGAGCGTTATCCGCTCAAGCAGTATGGCTCTGGCAGTGCGCAAAGTATTCATCTGTTGGCTGAAAGTGCGAGGCTGGCTTATGCAGACCGTGCCGAATACCTGGGTGATCCCGCCTTTGTCAAAGTTCCACAGACAGGATTGATTTCTAAAAAATATGCCGACGAACTTTCATTAAAAATTGATCCTCAGCGTATGACCCCCAGCAGCAAGGTTCGTGCCGGACAACCTGCTCCTTACGAAAGCGATCAGACAACGCATTTTTCTGTCATGGATGCGCAAGGTAATGTCGTGAGCTGCACCTACACACTCAATCTGAGCTTTGGCTCAGGCATTGTGGCGCAAGGTACAGGCGTATTACTGAATAATGAGATGGATGATTTTTCAGTTAAACCTGGCGTACCCAATGCATTTGGCCTGGTAGGTGGTGATGCCAATGCTGTTGCACCCGGCAAGCGTCCATTAAGCTCCATGACGCCAGTCATTATCATGCGTGATGGCAAACCCTGGCTCGCCACAGGATCGCCAGGTGGAGCACGCATCATCACCACTGTTTTACAAAACATTGTCAACGTGATCGACTTTGGCATGAACATTGCTGAAGCTGCATCGGTGCCACGCATGCATCACCAGTGGACGCCTGATTTTATTCGCGTGGAGCGAGGCTTTAGCCCCGACACGATTAAATTGCTTGAATCAATGGGACACAGTGTCAAGGTCATGCCTACAATGGGAAGGATTCAAACGGTTCAACGCGATGGCAATCTGTTTTTCGGTGCGTCAGACCCACGCAATCCTGATGGGGCACCCGTCGGTATCGATCGAAGCAAATAGTTTAAAGGTTTAGAGTCAACTATGACAGCGAGTATGACCGCTTTTGGAATTGGGAAGGCAACAGGTGAGTATGGCTCTGTTTCAATCGAAATTAAAACCGTCAACAGTCGATATCTGGACATACAGTTCCGTATGCCAGATGAATTAAGACTGGCTGAGCAACCCATTCGGGAACAACTCGCTCAATCGCTCTCTCGTGGCAAAGTTGAGGTCAGGGCAAGCTTTACCCGTGCCCAGGCTCCTAATGAGCTCAGACTAGGAGAAGCTGCACTCGAACGTATCGCTGAGCAACTCAGCCTCGTACGACAAGTGCTGCCTGATACAGACTCCCCTCGGCTGGCCGAAATCCTCAATTGGTCTGACCAGCAAAACACCTCGATCGATCCAGAGGTCTGGGCACAGGCAGCCATGGCTGCGCTGCGCCCTGCCCTGGCTCAGCTTAAAGAAGGACGGCTACGCGAAGGTGCGAGACTGTCGCAAACCATGCTCGATACCGCCAAGGATGTGTGCTCGATTCTTGAACAGGTCGAGACACACATGCCCGCGTTGCTTCAGGCCCAACGTGACAAACTCGCGGCCAAATTGAAAGAGACTATACAAAACGCCTTTCCAAGCGGTTTTACACATATCACCGGTACGGAATTATCTGAACGCATTGCAAGCGAATCAAGCCTCTTTGCGCTGCGTATCGATGTTGCCGAAGAACTGGCACGACTCAAATCTCACCTGGCCGAGCTTGAGTTCTTGTTGGCTAAAGATCCTGCAATAGCCACGCGACAATCATCTTCTAAAAATGCGGGCAGTACAGGTAAACGACTTGATTTTCTGTTTCAGGAGATGAATCGCGAAGCCAACACGCTAGGTTCCAAAGCAGGCAGTCTGGAGATGACGCGCGCCGCGATGGATTTAAAACTACTCATCGAACAGATGCGCGAACAAGCCATGAACATCGAATAACAAACCATAAACTTACACAATATTTATAATAATCAGGAGACAAAAAATGTGGGAACAAAGTGAACGTTATCCGGATCCACGCGTGGTATCGCTGGACCCATCCTTTGAACAATATCGTCTGGCCTTAGCATCGGTCGAGCAGATTGCCACGGGCTTTCGCTGGACAGAAGGTCCGGTCTGGTTTGGTGATGGTCGCTTCCTGTTGTTTAGTGACATCCCGAATAACCGCATCATGAAATGGGAAGAAGAAACAGGCGAAGTAAGTGTTTTTCGCAAGCCTTCCAATTTCGCGAATGGTCATACGCGCGATCGCCAGGGACGGCTCGTAAGCTGTGAACATGGACGACGTGTCACACGTACTGAATATGATGGTTCGATTACTATTCTTTGCGATTCGTTTGAGGGAAAGCCACTCAATGCCCCGAATGATTTGGTTGTAAAGTCTGATGGTTCGGTCTGGTTCACAGACCCTCCTTTTGGCATTCTTGCAAATTATGAAGGGATTAAAGCGCCCGTCGAACAACCGCATTCCGTTTACAGAATCGATGCAATGACGGGTCAGGTCACCCGTCTGATCGATGATCTAAAAGGTCCAAACGGCCTGTGCTTCTCGCCAGACGAAAGCTTGCTCTATGTGATTGAATCGCGAGGCGTGCCCAACAGACTGATTCATGCCTACGATGTCGCTGCCGATGGACGCAGCGTCAGCAACCCTCGAGTGTTCCTTGATGCAGGTGCCGGCACCATTGATGGAATGCGTGCCGACATCGACGGCAATCTCTGGTGTGGCTGGGGGATGGGAAGCGCTGAAATGGATGGCGTACGTATTGTCAATCCGCAAGGAAAAATCATCGGCCGTATTGATTTACCCGAACGCTGTGCCAACCTTTGTTTTGGTGGCCGCATGCGTAACCGCCTATTCATGGCCTCCTCACACTCGGTGTATTCACTTTATGTCAATACACAGGGCGTGCTGGGAGGATAAGGCCTACTGTATTGATCCGCGAACGGTCAAGGCAGCATCCAGAAAGTCTCTTAGCAATGGTGTGTCATCCAGCACACCGTGTGAGGGATGATGGAGTTCTGGATGCCACTGAACCGCTGCGATGTAATGCTCACCATCCGTGCGGATCGCTTCTATTACGCCGTCAGCTGATGAGGTGGCTTCCACCGTAAAGCCTCTAGCCAGCTGATGAATACCTTGATGATGAATACTATTTATTTTGGTTGATGGGCTATGACTGAGCAGTTTTGCCATCTTAGAATCAGGCAAGATAGTTAAGTCGTGAAAATGGTGTTCATAGAGCTCTCTATTCTGATGAACGCCTGCGTCCGTGACCTGAGATAACAGATCCTGATAGAGCGTGCCGCCAAAGGCCACGTTGATCAGCTGTAAGCCACGACAAATTCCAAAAACGGGTTTCCCAGCCGCCACAAATGCGCGCAAGAGTTCGAGTTCGTATTGATCTCTTTTCGCGTCACCGTTCCACTCTGGTTTGATGGCTTGTTCACCATAATGACCCGGCCATATATCTGCGCCGCCATGCAAGACCAGGCCATCAAGCTTCTCTGCATAATCTTTACAAGAAATATCCCCTCGGGCCGTTTCACCGAATGGCGATGGGATTAAAACTGGCACGGCCCCTCCAGACATCACCCAGTGGGCGGTCGACTGTTCAATAAATTGAAGTGTTTTGGTGGGTGCGGATCTCCTGCTTGAATCCGGATGCATCAGGCAGACACTAATACCTATCAAGAGTCGATCAACCATGTTAAGGGGTACTCACTTAGAAAAAATTTATTGAGGTAGATACTATCTCACGAACGTAACCCCTGTTGAACAAAGAATTACTTGAAGACTGTGTTGTGTAAATGTTAGTATTTTTTGAAATTTCAAATGGCGGATTATTTCAAAAATGGATAAGTTGCAATGGTACTTATATCTGGGGTACGGGCCTTATATCGCCATTGCATTAATTTCGTTCGCTCTTTTTCTAGGATGGACTGTCGGTAACCTGTCGATTAAGAAAAATTGGAATTTTTCTACCTACATTAATGAGAGCTATCAAGGGGCAATATTTGGTTTAGTCGCACTTGTTGTTGGCTTTACTTTTTCAAATGCGATTGATCACTATGATGCCCGCAAAGAAAACGTCAGACATGCAGTCACTTCGATTTCCAATGCCACGCATTATTCTGATTATTTGCTACCTGACGACAGGGATGAGTTAAGGCGCCGGATCACTGAGTATCTTAATATGAGACTTAGTTTGCACGAAAACATTGAAAATTTAAATCACCTTGACAACAAAGCGACCAACATCACCAATTTTGGACGTCAGGTATTGATATTGACTCTGGAAGCTATTGAAAGGAATTCTGGCAAAAATAAAGTGATGACCGATGAATTGCTAAAGCCTCAGGTCATCTCGATGTTAGAAAACTATGAAAAGGGTCGACTATTGTTGCTTAACCGCCCAAATTTATTAATTTATTTAATGCTATTTACTTTCCTTGGCGTAACAGGATTGATAGGTGGCTATGAAATGGCGATTAAACAAAAACGAGATCTTTTCTTTACTTTTTTTTATGCCCTGGTGATTACAGCGACACTCTATGTAATTTTTAGCATGGAGTTTCCAGCCTCAAATAAATTGGAACAACTTAGATTCAATAAAGAGCTACTTCAACTAAGAGAGCAAATTTCCCAAAAAAGTTGAAATTGCATCAGAAATAGTGAATAGCTAGGCTACAGTTTTAAATATTATGTTGACCCAATGGGCTGTCGCCTTCAACTGCTTCATCATTCGCTTTACTCACATAACGATGCTACCTCTCGTGGTCCATTTATTGATGCGGGCTCTCCAGCGCTTCACTTCTGAAAAAAGTAAAAGGTTTTAATCATAATGACTGAAAATATTGCCACACGTTTATTAAAAGACCATGGTCGGTTTAAATACCAATCCATCCTGAATCGTCCTGACTACAGCTGGCCTAATCAGACCAAGCTGGCTGTCTACATTGGCTTTAATCTTGAGCATTTTGAATTCGGTGAAGGACTGGGAGCAAATCTTGGACCCGCTTGCCCATCCCCGGACGTATTAAATTACAGTTGGCGTGAGTACGGCAATCGTGTGGGAGCCTGGCGTTGTCTGCAAATGTTTGATGAATTAAATATCCCGACAAGTGCTTTGATTAACACATCCCTATATGACCATTGCCCTGATCTGATCGAGGCGCTGGTCAACCGTGGCGATGAAATCGTCGGGCACGGACATACCAATGCTGAACGTCAAGGGCAATTTGATGAGCAGACCGAACGAGAGCTGATCGTCGGATGCGCTCAACGCATCCAAAGAGAAAGCGGAACGGCACCTAAAGGCTGGTTATCACCCTGGATCTCTGAAAGTACAGTGACGCCCGATCTATTATTGGAGTCTGGGTATGACTACACGTTAAATTGGTGTCATGACGATCAGCCAACGCGGATGCTCACGCGAAATCGACAAAAACTCTGGTCAATCCCCTACCCACAGGAAATTAATGACATACCGATGCTAATCGGCCGTCAGATGGATACCGAGCCCTTTGCTAATATGATTGTTGACCAGTTTGATGAGATGTTGCTTCAAGCCAAAAAACAGCCTCTGGTAATGGGAATCGCACTGCACCCTTACCTGGTTGGCCAACCCTACCGGCTGAAACATATCCGTCGAGCGTTACAGTATATCTGTGCATACCGTGATCGTAACGACATCTGGTTTACGACCCCTGGTGAAATTTGTACGCATATGCAGTCCTTGGATCAGCAAGGCTTGTTAGCGGGTCTTTAAATTTTCTGGCTAGCCTGATACGTTGATCAATACAGACTCTTACTTCTCTTTTTTACTCTTCAAATTTAAAAACAAAACACATTCATGAAACCTCTCGAGATTCAAGACACAGTTGGCGCCTGGGTTCCTCACGGACACTTTGCATTACCCGCTACAGCAAATGGGACATTGTCTGGACTATCGTTCGCAGTGAAAGATCTATTTCATATTGCAGGTATTCCCACCGGAGCGGGAAATCCCACCTGGCTGGCTACGCATGACACGCCGACTGTTACGAGTCCTTTAGTTGAACAACTTCGTGCAGCAGGTGCGAGTGTTGCAGGCAAAGTCATTACGGACGAACTCGCTTATAGTTTAAATGGCGACAATATGCATTACGGCACGCCGATTAACGTCAACGCACCTGGACGCGTCACAGGTGGGTCTTCAAGCGGTTCAGCGGCTGCCGTTGCAGCAAAACTCGTTGATTTTGCTTTAGCTACGGATACGGGCGGATCAACCCGCGTGCCGGCTAGCTATTGCGGGATATGGGGACTCAGAACGACACATGGTCTGCTCTCAGCTGAAAATGTGGTCCCGTTGCATACTTCATACGATACGATGAATTGGTTCGCGCACGAGGCCGATACCTTTTTAAAAGTATCCAAAGTCCTGCTCCCTGCTTCAGACTTCAAAGCGCGGCGCGTACTTAAGCCCAGTGCCGTCTGGGCCCTCGCGAGTGAGGACTTTCAACCCGGACTCAATGACGTCTTAGCAAAAGCGGTCAGCATCGTCGGCGCGCCTGCCCAAGAGATTTCCTTTACCAGCACAGATGAAACGCTGGAGCAGTGGCGATTGGCTTATGTGGCGCATGGGGCTGCTGAAGCGTGGGCGTTGCACGGCGACTGGATTAACGCCAACAACCCTATATTCTCAGCCCCCATTACTGGGCGTTGGGACGCAGCGAAAAAACTCACTGCTCAAGAGGCAAGCACAGCCAAGCTGAACACTGCACGCATCCGCAAACAGATCCGCGACCTGCTCTCAACCGACGCGATTGTTGTGTTGCCCTCTGCCGCAGGACTCGCACCATTAGTCAACGCCACAGGCGCAGACGTTGATGCGATGCGCACGCGCACCATGCACATCACCTGCATTGGCGGAATTAGTGGGGTATGCCAGGTCAGTATTCCCTACAAAAATGCTGCGGGTCTTCCTGTCGGCATCTCTCTGATGGGGCCTGCGGGAAGCGATCTTGAATTGATTGAAATGGCAATCAACATTTCAAAAATGTAAGTCTAATCAAGAAAATTAACAAAGGGCGCACCGTTTATTAAAACTGTGCGCCCTTATTTTTGACTGGTCGAAAAAATCAATCAGACAATTTCCGTTTAACCACGTCCCAGGAATGGCATATTGGTTGCCATGATTGTCATGAACTGCACGTTCGTCTCCAAGGGGAAACTGACAATTTGCGCAACAGCTTGTGCAACATGATTGACATCCATGCGAGGCTCAACGCGCGTAGTACCATCAGGTTGGAGTACACCTTTTGTCATGCGGTCGGTCATTTCCGTCGCAGCATTACCGATATCAATCTGCGTACAGGCGATTCCATAACGTCTTGTATCAAGCGCGATAGATTTTGTCAGCCCCGTCACCGCATGTTTAGTCGCTGTATAGCCGATCGAAAATGGACGTGGAGCGTGCGCAGATATCGAGCCATTATTAATAATACGGCCACCCTGTGGTGTCTGATTTTTCATGATGCGAATCGCACCCTGTGCGCATAAAAACATACCTGTCAGGTTGATATTGACAATGTCTTTCCATACATCGACAGGCAAATCCTCAATCGGTACTGGAGGGCCACCACGACCAGCATTATTGAACAGCACGTCGAGACGACCCCAGCGGCGAGAAACCTCAGCGTACAGGGCATTAACAGAGGCCTCATCGCTGACATCGGTAACGATCGGATGCAAATGATCGCCTAACGCACCACCCAAGGTTTTTGTTTCTTCGAGCTTATCCGCACGGCGCCCTGCGAGCGCCACGTGATAACCCGCGGTGGCCAGAGCGAATGAGACGGCACGACCTATACCAGAACCCGCGCCCGTGACCACTGCTACTTTTAAATCTGACATGTTTGTTCCTCTTTTTTTATTGGTAGTTTGAATCAATTAACCATTGCGCCCAACGCCCAGCTCAAGCGGTGCATCAGGCTGAGCACTCCACTCACTCCAGGAGCCGCCATACAACGAGCCACCTGGCAAGCCAGCGATTTGCATGGATAGTAGCAAGTGGCACGCCGCAATACCAGAGCCGCAACTGGCAATCAGTTGGTCGGGGGTATGCTGACCGAGTAATGTTGAAAACTCTGCACGCAAAGTTGCCGCGTCTTTAAATGAACCATCCTGATTCAGGTTCATAGGCGTGGGACGGCTTGCAGAGCCTGGAATATGTCCCGCTTTTGGATCAAGTGTTTCATTCTGGCCTTGAAACCGATCGAAGGGACGTGCATCCACAATCAGGCGATCTGGCTGTGAGAGTCCCGCACGGACTTGCTGCATGGTCACGGACTTGGACAGGCTCGGCTTGATTTTGAAATGACCGGGCGATTTTTTCGCTGGTACTTCCGTCGTGAGATTGAATCCTGCTTTCGTCCAGGCATTGAGTCCGCCATCCAGTACCAAGACATTGGCATGGCCTGCCCAACGGGCCATCCACCACAGTCTGGCTGCATATTGTCCGCCAGTGCTGTCGTAACCAACAATAAGGGTGTTGTCGTTGACACCGAGGTTTGCCAGGGTTTGGGCAAACGTTTCAACCGTTGGCAATGGATGGCGTCCGTTTGAACCTGATTTCGCTGCGCTGAGAAAACGATCGACACTTAAAAATACCGCGCCAGGCAGATGCGCCTCTGCATACACGCGTGCACCAAGTGCAGCATCCACCAAATCGTGGCGACAATCGCAAATCAGGACGTTTTCCCGATCACGAGCGAGTAAATCATGGAGGGCTTGAGCGCTAATCAGAGGCGTTGCTTGCATAGTATTTCCTATCGATGAAGTGGGTCGAGACATGTCAAAACACCTAGCCAAATGCTATGCTTCATAGTCTACCAATATTCAATCGTTGACACCCGTCAAGATTTCGCATGCACTCACCTACAGTCCACGCTACCGGCAACGTATTTATGATTTCTGCTCCGAGTGGAGCGGGTAAGTCGAGCCTGGTCAATGCCTTATTGGCGCATGATCCCTCTATTTGTCTGTCAGTATCATGCACGACCCGCTCCCCACGACCCGGCGAAGTAGACGGTCGCGACTACCGTTTTGTGAGCGTAGCTGAGTTTGAAGCGCTGAAAACTGATCAGCAATTGCTTGAGTGGGCGCAAGTCCACGGTAACTATTACGGTACGCCCCGGGATCGTATCGACGAAGCCGTAGGCGCTGGACAAAATGTCATACTCGAAATCGACTGGCAGGGTGCCAGACAGGTGCGAGAGTTGTTTCCTAAAACAGTCAGCATTTTTATCCTCCCCCCCTCCATCGACGCACTCAGGGAAAGACTACAAAATCGCGGACAGGATCCCGAAGACGTAATCGCCCGCCGTGTTCAAGCGGCCAGCACAGAAATTTCGCATGCGCCAGAATTTGAATATGTTATTATTAATCAAGAGTTTAGCGTTGCTTTACAAGAACTCGAGCAAATTGTACGAACGGCACGATTGCGCTTCACCAGTCAGTCTGCCAGACACCAGGCACTTTTTGCATCTTTCGGCTTAATTGCCTAGTTTTTACATACAGGATCACCATGGCCCGCATTACTGTTGACGATTGCCTCGAGCACATTCCTAACCGCTTTAAAATGACATTGGCTGCCACTTACCGTGCGCGTGAACTGGCTCAGGGCCATGCTGCACGTGTTGAAACAAAAGACAAACCAACAGTCACCGCCCTGCGCGAAATCGCATCAGGTGTGACGGGCATTGAAATGCTGCGCAAAGTACCAACCTGATAAGAGGTATTTGCTATGTCATTCCCGGGTTTGCGGTATGCATCTTCGGGGTGGCGTGCGGCGCTTAAAGTCAGTTCCCGTCTGACTGGTAAATCTCCAGCAACGGGAACGCTCGGTGCGGTACCGGGTTCTGCAAAACCCGTAGAGACGGAAATTGAACCCCCTATCGCCACGATGGCGCGACTGCAGGGAGTTCTTGAAACCTACCTCGACACAAAAGACATCAATATCGTGCGTGAAGCCTATCGCTTCTCGGACCAGGCGCATCTCGGCCAGTTTCGCTCGAGTGGCTCACCTTATATTACCCATCCGATTGCTGTCGCTGAAATTTGTGCCGGCTGGAAACTCGATGCGGATGCAGTGTGCGCGGCTTTGTTACATGATGTCATGGAAGATCAGGGCATCAGCAAGCAAGAATTGCTCGAAAAGTTCGGTAATGACGTAGCAGACATGGTCGATGGGCTTTCAAAGCTCGACAGACTGGATTTTGTAACAAAAGCTGAGCAGCAGGCAGAAAGCTTTCGGAAAATGTTACTTGCGATGGCACGCGACATTCGCGTCATCCTGATCAAATTAGCCGACCGTCTGCACAACATGCGGACACTCGATGCGGTCAGTCCGGAAAAACGTCGCCGCATCGCTCGTGAAACACTAGAAATTTACGCACCCATCTCTCATCGCCTCGGTCTGAACGCTTTGTACCGAGAGCTACAGGATTTGTGCTTCGAAGCCATCTATCCCAATCGCTACCGAGTACTTGAGAAAGCGATCCTGGCAGCGCGAGGCAATCGTCGTGAAGTCTTAACGCGTATCGATGAAACGGTCCGTACAGCTTTGCCAGCAGCAGGTTTGGAAGCGTCCGTGATCGGTCGCGAAAAAACGCTTTATGGCATCTACAGCAAGATGGTCAAGCAAAAGAAATCATTTACTAATGTGCTTGATATCTATGGCTTTAGAGTGATCGTGCAGACACTTCCTGAATGCTACATGGCAATGGGGATTGTGCATCAACTTTACCGACCCGTACCGGGAAAGTTTAAAGACTATATTGCGATCCCAAAGATCAACGGCTATCAGTCTCTGCACACTACCCTAGTAGGACCCTTTGGTACGCCAATAGAATTTCAGTTCCGTACGCACGACATGCATCAAGTCGCAGAAGAAGGTGTCGCTGCGCACTGGCTCTACAAAACCGACGATGCGTCGTTACACGAGATTCAAACAAAGACCAGTCAGTCACTGCAGTCCTTGCTCGATATACAAAGTCAGACTGGCGACTCGGGCGAGTTTCTTGAACACGTTAAAGTCGATTTATTTCCTGATGCGGTCTATGTCTTTACACCAAAAGGAAAAATTGTTTCCCTACCTCGTGGTGCGACACCGGTTGATTTTGCATACTCTATCCATACGGATGTTGGTAATCACGCGATAGCCTGTAAAGTCAATGGTGAGAACGTTGACTTGCGCAAAGAACTTTCCAGCGGTGACACAGTTTCGATCGTGACCTCACCTGATTCGAGACCGAATGCCCAGTGGTTGAATTATGCGCGCACCGGTCGGGCACGCTCAGAAATCCGTCACTATCTGCGAACGGTCCAGTATGACGAATCCGTATCCTTCGGCAGCAAACTTCTTGAACAGGCATTAAGAGAATTAAAACTTGAGCTTCCTGAGCAAGACGATCCGATCTGGGAAAAACTAGCCCGTTCGAGCGGAGCAAAATCCCGCGAAGAAATTCTTTCAGATATTGGCCTAGGCAAACGTCTGGCCGCTGTCGTTGCAAGGCGCTTCACTCCTGACCATCCGCTCATTGCTACGACTGCAGCAGCAGATGAAGCAATCATTACCGCAAGAACCGCACAAATTACCATTCATGGTAACGAAGGACAGGCGGTTCAACTTGCTCCTTGCTGTGGCCCCTTACCAGGTGATTCAATTATTGCTGGCATCAGAATCGGACACGGTCTGGTCGTACACACCAATGATTGTCATGTTGCGTTAAGAGCCAGAGCAAAAGAGCCTGAGCGCTGGGTTGATATTGCCTGGGATGCTGAAACGGCGAAACACTTTTCCGCTCGTATCGATATCATGGCGAGTAATGAAAGAGGCGTATTGAGTCGCATCGCCGCCGAAGTCGCTCAGGCTGACTCAAATATTATTCACGTCACGATGACTGATGATGCGATGTCAGCGATAGTATTGAATCTGACCGTGCAAGTCGACAGTCGCAAACACCTGGCCCAAGTATTTCGCTCTATCAGACGCGTGCCACAAATACAAAAAATTGTGCGGGTCAAAGGTTAAGTTTTTTATTTTTTAATACTAATTTTTAAGGCTTTGCCCACCGACTGATTAAAATCAGCCACACACTGTGTTGAACAGCGACTGGCCCATTTGCTTGTGACCTTTTGGCTGGCTATCTTTTTAATTGTATTGAGGTCAGCGGGTGTTGGCCGAACCAAAATCATTTTTCCACGCGGATTAAGTTTGCAAGCTTTCGCTCCAGTCAAACAGTCATAAGCAATCTGCGTCTGACTCGCCGAAAAGTTCCATAACTGGTCGGTCAAGGCATTCACATTTTGACTCAGAAAAGACTGGACGTTGGGATCCAACTGCTTCCACACACCTTCATTGACGGCATGAACTTCCTGATTCCAGCCAATCGGTAAGGCATAAATGTGTGTAGTGGCTGTGTACCACTTACCTGTATAAGCAGTCATGGGCCCTGCGACCGCGCAGGCAATTTTTTTCTTTTTTAAGGCCGATAACACTTCATTGAATACAATCGTTGTCGGCTTTGCGCCAAGTGCTTCTATAAGGTCGGACTGTGAGCGGGTCACAGTACGAACCGTTTTACCTTTCAAGTCGCTGAGGCCTCTGATTGCAACATTACAAAATAAAACCTGCGGCGCATACGGCGATACGCCAAGCAGCTTGAGTTGTTGATTCGAAGCTAGTGATTGGGCTAATACTGGACTGAAACTTTTGACGACTAACTTTGCTGTCGTGCTATCTGTAGCGAGTCCAGCCAGATCAATTCCCTCATAGAGAGGGGTATCAGCGGTGTTATAGGACAATGGAACGACTCCAAACTCAATCACACCTTGCTTCATCAAACGAAACAGCTCAGGGCCTTTTAAGCCCATTTCATCAAAAGCCTTAATCTCGGCTGTGACTTGTCCTGAGGATTTTTCAGGGATTGTTTTGGTCCAGAACGGCAACTCGATATCTTTGTACATGGCGCGGGTACTTAAGCCACCGAGCACTTTAAGTTGCGTAGCAGGGAGATCTTGCGCTGCAACATAATTCATGCAGCACACTGCAAAGATTGCAGCCATCAGCCTGAGCAGATTCATCGATCGAAATCCTGAAATATCCATTCCCCCATTCTACCAATGCGCCGAGCAGACTCAAACAATATTAGAGGGTTATGATCAAACATGAATAAAAAAATGGATGAAATGCATGTCTCGGGTTGATCAAAAGGTTTCAGCTGCTCAACCTCTCTCCCCTCCAAACAGTCCTCTGGCGGGGATATTACTGTTACTTGCATCGGTATTTGCCTTAGCCACCCTCGATGCCAGTGGCAAATGGGTGATGGCTGCGGGAGTACCGTTACTGGTTTTTTGCTGGTTCAGGTATCTGGTGCACTTTGTCTTAATCTGTGCGGTTGCTATTCCCGGACGGGGCCTAACGGTATTTCAAACCAACCATCCAAAAAAGCAAATCATCCGTGCACTCGCGATGTTGTCTGCAACCTTGACCTTTTTCACTACGCTGAAATATTTGCATCAGGCAGAAGCCACTGCAATTATTTTCATATCACCCTTATTAATGCTGGCAATTGCTCCGTGGTTGCTCAAGGAGCCGCCCAAGCGCTCACGCTGGTTTGCTGCAGCCTTTGGGTTACTCGGCGTGATGATTGTCATACGCCCCACAGCAGGTCTTCCCACCGCAGGCGTGATCGCAGGCTTGCTGACAGCCTGTCTGTTTGCCACACAGCATCTGCTCACTCGCTTAGTCGCCTCAGACCATGCCTATACGACGAGCTTATGGAGCAGTGGTCTTGGCACCTTAGCCTTGACGCTGGCCCTACCCTGGACCCTCGACGCCGCCCTGCCCATACTCACTGAAATGCATGCAAGCTACTGGCTGCTGATGCTCTCGACGGGCATTACGGGGGGCACCGGCCATTTACTTCAATCCATGGCCTATCGCAGAGCCCCTGCATCGACGCTGGCTCCCTTCATTTATATGCAAATGATTGCCGCTGTCACAATGGGCTGGTTGTTTTGGGGGCATTTTCCAGATGGCGTTACCTGGATTGGCATACTGGTGATTTGCAGCAGTGGTGTTCTCAATAGCCTGAACGAGTGGAAACAAAATAAATCCTAGTTTCTCAACTGTTTACTCCACCAATTCACCGGCATGTAATCTCAATTGTCTTGCGCATTTACCTGCAAGATTTAAATCATGCGTGACCAGGACAAGCGTTGTCTCAAACTCACGATATAAATTAAACATCAAATCGATGATGCGCGTGCCAGTCACCTCATCCAGACTGCCGGTCGGCTCATCCGCAAATAGCAAGGCGGGTCTCTGCACGAAGGCACGCGCGAGCGATACACGCTGTTGTTCACCACCAGAGAGCGTGGCGGGGTAGTGATTTAAACGATGAGAAAGTCCAACCTGATCCAACATAGCGAGAGCGGGCGTGCGTGCCTCATGTCCGGATAATTCCAAGGGCAACATGACATTTTCCAGTGCAGTTAAATTTGGCAGCAAATGAAACGACTGAAATACGAATCCGACACTTTTAGCTCTTAGCGCAGCACGACCATCCTCATCCATAGAAAATATGTCTTGATCGAGAAGCGTTACTGTACCCTCTGAGGGTGTATCGAGCCCCGCCATTAACCCAAGCAAGGTAGACTTACCAGAGCCAGAGGGGCCGGTTACAGAAACAGATTGTCCTCGCGGAATCGTAAAATTTATATTATTTAAAATCGTCAGTACGCCGGTTGCATCCGCAACACGTTGACTCAAACCACTCACCTGAATTGCATTGATGCCAAGCATGTCTTCATTCTCTCTTGATCGCCGACAATTATTAGCCGGACTCAGTGCTGTCGTTTTGTCTTGCATAACTGGCCAGCTAGCCGCGCAACAAATTCCTGCAACAACTCGTATTCTAGTCGTTGGGGACAGTCTGTCAGCAGAATACGGGCTACGCAGAGGGACTGGATGGGTCAGCTTGCTTGCCCAAAAGCTCAAACCCTTGTTTCCTGCGGCTCAAATAGTGAATGCCAGTATTAGCGGCGACACAACGAGTGGTGGTCGCAGCCGTCTGGCTTCTTTACTTGCCCGGGACCACCCACAGATCGTTGTGATTGAGTTAGGTGGCAATGATGCCTTGCGAGGACTGGCTCTGTCGATGAGTCAAGATAACCTGACAAAAATGGTTGAGCAAGCGCAACAAGCCGGTGCAAAAGTGATTGTGGTTGGAATGCAAATCCCACCTAATTACGGTCGGGATTATGGTTTGGCTTTTAAAACGATGTTTAGTAAGGTCAGCGAGGCTACTCACTCAGCATTAGTGCCGTTTTTACTCGAAGGGGTTGGCCCACAAAACGAGATGTTTCAGCCCGATGGTATTCACCCAAATGAATCAGCACAGCCCATCATGATGGAAACTGTGCTGAAAGTCCTGCTACCCGTTTTGAAGGGGCTTTAATTAAAGTTTCGCAGCATCCAGATCACCACGAATGAGCTTGGCTGCATCGGGGAGCATTTTGACCTGATACAAACCTCGCAACACTTTGAGTGCCGCTTGTTCTTCGGCAGCACCCCAGGCCTGGGCAAGCTGACCCTGTAATTGCTTAATCTGCGCTGCGTCAGGTGTCGGGCCTGCCTCAACCTTAGTCAATTCGAGAATCGCATAGCCGTCTGTACCCTGAATACCCGCCCAGACAGGCAGCGTTTTGGTCTGCATGGACATGACAGATTCAAGTTGGTCAGGGCTGAGTGACTCAGGGTTCTGGCGCGTCACAACTTGTGCAGATTCAAAACCTTTTGTGTCAGGTTTTGAGGCTTTTTGGAGCTCTTCAAGCAGTTTAGAACCCGCAGCCTGCGCTGCAGCCAATGCACGTTCATTGGTCACAATCGTACGGATTTGAGCCGCGACTTTGTCCAGTGGAGGCACTTGCGCTGGCTGCACCCGACTCACACGGAGAGCAACGATTGTATCGGGCGATAATTCAATAGCGCCTGAGTTGAGTTTGTCTTTCAGGACCTCAGAGGAAAAGGCAGCCTGCAGGAACTTCGGATTGCCAAGAATCGTCAGAGCAGACTCTGATGGGGCGGGTGCACCCAGTCTTTGTTCATCGGTCAGCAATCCTGTACGGGTCAATCCACTACCTGTCTGGATAGGCAGATTTAACGTATCTGCAACAGGTTTAAGGCTGTCGCGCTGATCATAGACAAGGCTGGTCAGTTTAGTGGCCATACTGGCAAAGCGATCCGCTGCAATTTGTTTACGGATTTCAGTGATGATGTCCTCACGAACATCCGCTAGTGGCTTAACAGACGCAGGCTGAACATCTGTGATGTAGAGCACGTGCAAACCGAATGGGCTTTCAACCACACCTGAAACCGTGCCTTGATCGAGCTTGAACAAAGCATCCTCGACCTGAGGAACGAGCATATTTCGGCTAATCCAGCCTAAATCGCCACCCTCTCCTGCAGAGCCGGTATCCTGGGAAAACTCTTTAGCCAATGCAGCGAATTGTTTCGGATCTGCCGCCGCACGCTTGGCAAGTTCATCGGCCTTTTCCCGTACCTTGGCTTTTGCGGCCTCATCAGCTGTCGCCGGCACCTCTAACAAAATGTGGCTGACACGACGGCGTTCAGGCTGACCGTAGCGCGCCTGATTCTGCTTGTAGAAACTTTCGATATCCGCATCGGTGACTTTGATGTCTTTTGTTGCCGCACTCTCATTCAGTACGACATATTCCACATCAATATTTTCAGGGATTTGTAAACGTGACTGGTTTGCCTCGTACCATGCTTTGATATCCGACTCAGAAACGGTAATGTCTTTTGCGTAGTCTGAGGCTTTGAATAATTTACGTGAAACCGTGCGCTGCTCTGTAACCAGTGCAAGGATTTTTTCAGCGACCTGGGTAGGCACGCGAGCCGTCAAACCAATCGGTTGCAATACCTGTCCCAGAGCCAAATCACGTCGCAAGCCATTTTCAAAGCCCGTGGGGGTCATGCCTTGGGCGGCAAGCACTTGTCGGTATCGCTCGGAAGAAAACTGACCGTCAACCTGGACAGCGGGAATCGATGCGATGGTACGACGCAACATCTCGTCCGAGACAGAATAACGTCCCTGCGTCGCTGCAATGGCAATCGTACGCTGATCAATCAGGGAGTTCAGGAGCTGCTCGCGCAATACCGGTGTATCAAAAGCAGCCGCATCAAATTGCGCACCGAGTGCATTGCGATACTGCTCAAGCTGAGCGCGGCGGGCGCGATCAAACTCACCGAGCGTGATGGCTTGCCCATCAACAGAAGCAATTTCAGGTTCGCTGGACATCAGGCTGGTATAGCCCTGCACACCGAAGAAAACGAAAGATGGCAAGATCAGCAGTAGTAAAACCAGCTGCATCAAGCGTTGATGATGACGGATAAAATCGAACATGAATTGTGCGCACACCTGTTTACGAAGCCGCCAAAGTTTACCACTCGGTGCGTTATGCTTGCAGAAGAAGTCCCAACAACGCTGATTCCACTATAAAAACACCCTATTTTTTTGCTGAAACATGCCAAATCTGCCTGAATGGCCCTATCCTCGACTGGTTGCCCACCGAGGTGGCGGCTCGCTTGCCCCAGAAAACACCCTTAACGCGATGCGCTGCGGGTCCCTGCATGGCTTCAAAATGGTCGAGTTTGACGTTAAATTGACTGCCGATCAGCACTCAATACTGCTCCACGATGCAACACTTGAGCGCACCACCAATGGTGCAGGAACTGCTGGCGATTGGACCTTGTCCGAACTGGAAAAACTGGACGCAGGGAGCTGGTATTCCGACGCCTTCGCTGGGGAACCCATCCCTACGCTTACCGCCATTGCTCAGTTCACCCTGGCCCATGGGATGGACAGCAATGTTGAAATTAAACCAACCCCGGGAATGGAATCACTGACAGGGGCACTGGTCGCGAGACAAGCACTAAAAGACTGGGCTGGTTCAAAGTCCCCGCCATTATTGTCCTCTTTTTCAGTCGCTTCACTGAAGGCGGCTATGATTGAAGCTCCAGAGCTCCCTCGCGCATACCTGATCGATGTCTTGCCAGAAAACTGGCAAGACATACTGGCTGAGTTGAAATGCGTTTCAGTGCATCTTAAACACACCTCTGTCACGCATGCTGTTGTCAGGAAGGTTCATGATGCGGGCCACCGCTTAGCAGTATGGACCGTCAATGATCCGGTGCGCGCGCAAGAGCTACTCAGCTGGGGCGTTGACGCAGTGATCACAGATGCGATAGACCGAATTTCACCAGTTTGATTTTCAGGGTGATACCACCCTGCCACGGAGAATTTTTTTGTTCAGTTACAGACACGGTTTTCATGCAGGCAACCATGCCGATGTGCTAAAGCACACGGTATTGACCCAAATCATCAATTACTACAACCAGAAAGATGTCGCGTACTGGTTTATCGATTTACATGCGGGTGCAGGCCTTTATGACCTGGGCGGACAGTGGGCACAGAAGCGAACAGAATATGCCGACGGCATTGGGAAAATCTGGGATGCCAAAGGCGCTCCTGTTGCTGTGCGTGAATATCTGGACATGATCAAAAGTCTCAATCCGGATGGTCAGTTAAAAATTTATCCTGGTTCGCCCTGGATTGCGCTGGATGCTTGCCGGGAACAAGACAAATTTCGATTCTTTGAAATGCATCCTACAGAGGCCGAAATCCTGTTACTCAATATGGAACAGCGCGGTGGCAGAACGCTTAAACAGGCGACACTCTTCGCCGCAGATGGTTTTGCAGGACTCAAAGCCCACATACCACCGCCCACACGTCGGGCAATCGTGCTGATCGATCCTTCTTATGAGGACAAAAAAGATTACCGTCGCGTAGTGGACACGGTGCGTGATGCGATGCAGCGTTTTCCGACAGGTTGCTATGCAATCTGGTACCCACAGATTCAGCGCAGAGAGGCACAAGAGCTTCCCAGGCAGCTAGAAAAATTGGGTGCGAAGAGCTGGCTTCACGCGAGCCTGACTGTTCACAAAACAGCACCCGATGGTCTGGGTCTGCATGGCAGTGGAATGTTTGTCATCAACCCACCCTGGACGCTTGCCGCAACGCTCAAGGAAGCCCTGCCGTTCCTTGAGAAAGCCATGCGTCAGGACGATCGTTCTGCCTGGAAACTTGATTATCTGGCGGATTGATTCCGCTTAGAACGTTTCATTTGGTCTTAAATAACGCCATTGACCGACGGGCAGATCTCCCAGTGAAATCTGTCCGATGCGTACACGCTTCAAACCGATGACTTTCAGACCGACCAGTTCGCACATCCGGCGAATTTGTCGCTTTTTACCTTCACGTAATATGAACTGGAGCTGGTCCTCATTTTGCCAGCGAACCTGCGCGCGCTTGAGCTTTTTCCCGTCCAGCGACAGGCCTTCGTTGAGCAGCTCAAGTCCACCCGCGGCCAGACGCCCCTGCACACGGACCAGATATTCTTTTTCTACTTCTGAATGTTCACCGATCAGCTGTCGGGCGACACGACCATCTTGAGTCAGGACAAGTAAGCCTGTGGAATCAATGTCCAGTCGGCCTGAGACGGCAAGACCACGTAACTGGTTGCGATTAAATTTGATGGGACTGCGGTCATTCTGCGCGCGATTTTGTTCCTGGATCAACGCAACAGCTGGTGTGTAGCCGTCCTCAGCTTGACCGGAAACGTAACCCATGGGTTTATGAACCAAAATGGTCACCAGCGCTGTCTGCTGCGTCGAAACAGCACGATCCAGCGTGATCGTCTGGGACGGCAAGGCACGCTCGCCCAGTGTAGCCACGACACCATCGACCTTGACCCAGCCACGTTCAATATAGGTGTCAGCCTCTCTGCGCGAACACATCCCGCGCTCAGCCAATAATTTTGAAATACGAACTTTTTCCATAACTTGCGATAATACAGCTCTTGATATCCTCCCCGCTTTGAAAAACGGGTTTTTTGCGGAAAGATTTGATGTCGATACGGATCGCGCACAGCCAGTGGAGGCTCAGGCCACCGGCCTCCCTCAGTCGAACCCAGCAGCGATGGTTAATGCGCGCCGGAGCGCTGACCACAGGTTTGCGCGCGCTCGGCGCCCTCAATCTACGTGTAATCAATGAATTCTCTGACGGCTTGAGTCAAGATGAGGCGAGCTGCTTACAGCTTCCTACAGCGAGTCCCGTCTGGGTGCGTGAAGTCGTGATGAGTATCGATGGGACTGATTGCGTGGTTGCACGCAGCCTGACCCCCTTGAGGGCCTCGCACGGGGTATGGCAAGGCATGAGACGCCTGAGAAGTCGGCCACTCGCAGATATTCTGTATCACGAACGCTCGATCGTACGCTCAGCCTTTCAGGTCGCTCGGGTCAATCGCTCCATCCCACTGCACCGTACGGCCATCAACATTTCGAAGCGCAGCGTAAGTGAGCGGGAGGGGTCGGGAAACTTTTTCGCCAGACGATCGGTTTTCTGGCGAAATGGCTACCCTCTTCTCGTTGCGGAATGTTTTCTGCCTGCGTTCTGGCTAAAAACTGCACAGGCAGTCTGTTAACCGCTAGTAAGTCAGAACAGTGGTGTGGCTCTGCGCAATAGTCTCGAGCATACTGATCATGCCTGCAATTTGAACCTCTGCACCCGCGACCTCACAGCGCTCCAGACCTCTGTCGCGCATAGCGGTACTGCACAGACGTACGCTCACCCCCATAGACAGCGCATCCTCAATGTACTGAGCAAGCGGACGATTCAGGGGGGCAACAGGCTGTTCACGACGGGGATCATTGAGCAGAAACAGCTCAACACTCTGCCCTAAGGCATGCATTTCTACGACCATATCCATGGCACGTGCAGCCTGAGCCAGAACAAAAGGGGTCGCTGCGAGTTGTGGCGCATCCAAACTGGTTTGCCACAACTGAATGATTAATGTTTTCATGAGCGGTGCTAAACCTCATATACAGTTAGCAGGACTGGCGACGATTCAAATAGGTTTCAAGAGAGGTAAAACCATGCGCATCCATCAGCGCGTGCGCTCGAGATGGCAAAGCAACAATTGAAATCAGGCTTTGCAACATATCATCATTTGTCGTGCTTAATCGGGCCAGCCATGCGCTATAGGGTGCGCGTCCAATTAAGTCCGGAGACTTCACCACCGAAGAATTTGAACTGACAACCGTGCAGGCAAACGGTACTCGCACGGGCAGAATGGTCTTAGCGACCTCGATTAAGGCAAAAGCGCGACCGAATTCAATTTCTCGACCATCAGGTTTAGGATTGAACATGTAGACCTCTCCTGACATTGCAAGACCAAACGGCGTTAATCCCACCTCAAGCATTTGCGGATGAATTTGCCTGAACCAGATATTCAAATCCTGGTCGTACAACAAGTCCTCTGGAAAGAGACAGCCTCGAATTTCAGCCACAGTTAATTTTCCCACCTAAATCTGGCGGAAGAGTATGGGAGTCGAACCCACCAAGGACTGTACGACAGCCCTTCCCGGATTTGAAGTCCGGACGTCCCACCCGGGAGCGACACTCTTCCTTTTTAATCTTCCTGTCCAGTTTTGAACAATTCTGCATTTCTAAGAATACGATGATCTTTATCAACGGCCCGACTCAGACGGTTACTCGTCACCAGTCGACGCGTCAAACCGATACGATCACAAGCCTCCAGGACCTGAATCGCACGTTTACGTCCAATCCCCAATCGGTCCCTGAACGCTACAACACTCACAAAACCATTCTCTGCAACGATATCACGGAGCATATTAGACATCTTGATCATTGTCGCTTGGGGATAAAACAAATCCTTCACTAATTGCGTCAGCAAAGACTGACGGGCTTGCTTTTTCAATAGTGACCTGACGGCATCCTCAGCAAGACTCAACGCCGTTGAGAGGTCCCTGACCCAAGGAGGATCAAAGCCGCCTTCAAGTAGACGAGGATAAATTTTTTCCCACAT
>CANCRX010000045.1 GCA_947380655.1 Alcaligenaceae bacterium
ACGGGCGAGATGTCTGAAAGTCATTGCAAGCATCGTGATGTCATCGGACTGCGGCGCATCGGCCGCATAGTTCTCCACATCGCGCTTGATGAAATGCACCATCTGCTCAAGATCATTACGGGGGGCTACTTTCAACGACTCAATCAAACGCTCATCGCTATAAAAATTGTTAGCCGGATTTTTAGCCTCAGTGACACCATCTGTATAGAGAAAAATGGTGTCGCCTTCCTGCATGACGAGTGATTGCGTCGTGTATGCCGAGTCTGGCATCGCGCCCAAAACCAGACCGCTTTGTAACTGCAGGTAGTGCACACCAGAACTGTTTAGTAAGACAGGCGGGCAATGCCCAGCATTCGCACACTCCAATACGCCAGTTCTCGTATCCAGAATCCCGCAAAACACGGTTGCGAACATACAGCTGTCGTTATCCATCGCAAGCGTTTTGTTTACGCTATCTAAAATCAGGGAAGGCTCATTGAGCCGCTGTCCCTCTGACTTGAGCAAGATCTTAGCAACCATCATGTACAGGGCAGCGGGGACGCCCTTATCCGTCACATCAGCAATAATGATGCAAAGCCTGTGATCCTCGATAAAAAAGAAATCATAAAAATCTCCGCCGACTTCTTTTGCGGGATCCATCGAGGCGTAAATATCAAATTCATAGCGATGCGGAAATGCTGGAAAAATATGTGGCAACAGATTTGCCTGAATATCGGTGGCGAGTTTCAAATCACTTTCGATACGGTTTTTAGCAGCCGTGGTCTCCATCAGGTCAATAATGTATTGTTTGAGTGATGCCGTCATCTTAGAGAAATTTCTGGTGAGTATGCCGACCTCATCCTGACTATTGGATGTTGCCAATCTGACATCGAAATTACCCACTGCAATTTCATCTGTAGCACCTGCCAAATCACGCAACGGGCTAGTGATCCGCGCAGCAATCCAGATCACCGCAATGCTCAGCAATAACAATCCGACCAAAGCGATACAGGCCATTTGCAGGTTAAGTTTCCTGAGATCGGCTAACAACTCTTCTTCAGGAAAGACAATCTCAAGTATCCAGCCAGTCGAGGGGATGGGTGCGTAGTACAGCCAGCTATGCTGATCGATTAAATTTTTGTTTTGAGCAAAGCCTGATTCACCCTTGGCCATTTTGCTGACGATTTCACTCAGGCCCTTATCTTGCCTAGCCTCAGCGAGCTTGAACAAGGACTGTTTCATGATGAGATCTTTACGCGGATGAGCCAGAATCAAACCATCGCGTGAAAGCAGTGCTGCGTAGCCCGATTGCAAAACTTTGACTGAGGAGACCAACGACGTCAAATGATCGAGTGAAATATCTATTCCAACTATGCCACGTATTTTTCGCACCCCATCAACCTCACCCCAAAAAGGCAAGGCGCAGGTACTCATGGTGGTGTTCCCACCGCCGTCATCAAAATACGGCTCGCTCCAGTGCTGCTTGCCAGTCTGGCGTGGAATTTTGTACCAGTCCCATTCTGTATAGGGCTTAATTTCATAGCTTTGCTCAATGTCGACTGAGAGTATCTGCTCGCCATTGCGGTAAAAATATGGGCCAAATAACTCCTTCTTTGGATTGAAAGCAAAGGGTTCATACGAGATACCGGCACCATAGATGGTGGGGTTACGTTGAACCGTCTTTTTGAGTAACGCATCTATGCCTGATTCGGCATAGTGGCCCGTCTCAAGCGCGAGCGCCAAACCTTGAGCGAGCTTTTCATGACCGGCAAGCTCAATTTCAACACGATTGACCAGTGAAATCGCCAGGTTTTTTGCATTGGATTCCAGCTCGTCTAAGAGCATGACTCTGGACTGATAATAGTTATAGCCCAGCGTTACCGCAAAAATCAGTGTGGCACAGCCCAGGATCGTGACAACGAGCCTGGTGACAATGCTGTGCCGATTAATCATTTATTTACCTACCTTTATGCAACAGAAGGATCATGCTTGACTTGCATGGTGAGAATATTGCGTCCGTCTTCGTAACGGTATTGCAGATTATCAGTACGGGCCCGAATTAGCATCTCACCGATTTCGTCTGGCTGTCCCTCTGGTTCAAGCATGTTGACAGGAGCACCTGCGCTTGAGCAGCTGAACTCGAGCTCTCCATCGCGTTCGGAATACCCCATCGTGAGTAGCACATCCGCAAATGAAGGCTGCAAGGCCAGCACTTCCTCAACGACCGAGATCAGGTTCTCACGCATATCACGAGGGAGAATATGCTTTTCACAAAAGCTGCCGACTTCAGCGTTCAGTGCATATAAATCATATTCAGGGCTGTTAATCTGAAAATTCAAACGTCGCACACGCCGAATGAATGATCGGGTCTTTTCGCGTTTTGGATTTTCAAACATTTCAGCAGGCGGTCCATTTTCATAGACCACGCCTTCATCCATAAAAAATACACGCGAGGAAATATGCTCGGCAAACGCCATTTCATGCGTGACGATCACCATCGTCATGCCTTGTTTGGCGAGATTACGTATGACGCCAAGTACTTCGCTCACCATCGTTGGATCCAGAGCGGAAGTCGGCTCATCAAACAAAATAATCTGAGGGTCCATCGCTAAACAGCGTGCAATCGCAACACGCTGTTTCTGACCACCAGAGAGTTGATCAGGATAGTTATCCGCTTTTTCGCCAAGACCCACCATCGCGAGCAGCTCACGCCCCCGCGCCTGCGCTTCGGCAAGACTTCGCCCAAGCAACTTCACTGGACCAAGCGTGAGGTTTTCCAACACGGAAAGATGCGAGTACAGATTGAAATACTGAAACACCATCCCCATACGCTGGCGCAACTTCGGCACATCAGTCGTAGGGTCAAGTAGCGAGATTCCATCAATTTTGATGGTGCCACTTGTCGGTGTTTCAAGCAAATTCAGGCAACGTAAAAAAACGCTTTTACCGGTACCTGAGGGACCGATAATAGCGATTACTTCGCCTTTGGCGATATCACAATCGAGCCCTTTTAGAACCTGCAGATTACCGAATTGTTTTGTCAGTTTACGGACTTCAATCATTTCTTTTCTCCAGCGTCGGCACGCAGGTAGCGTGGGGTAATGCGCCATTCAACGCGATCGAGCAGATGCGCAATCAACCAGGCGAGTGCCAGATAAATCACAGCAGTTGTGAGCAAAGGGATGTAGGCATCAAAGGTTCTGCTGCGGATGATATCTGCCGCTTTGGTCAGATCCTGCACGGCGATGTAGCCAACAACCGAAGTCATTTTTACAACTGAGATCACCTCACCCTTGAATACAGGGAGCAGATGTCGCAGCGCTTGTGGCAGGACTATCATTCGAAATGTCTGCACACGGGAAAATCCACCAGCAATACCCGCTTCGGTTTGACCGCGGTCTACGCTCTGGATCGCGGTACGAAACATTTCAGAGGAATATGCCGCCATGTTCAGTCCAAAGGCTACTGTGGCAATCAGAATTGCATTCACATCGATCGAGGCAAAAATCACGTAATACATGATCATTAGCAAGACCAGCACCGGCAGCCCACGCATAATCCAGATATAACCGGCCGCGATAAACTTTAAAACAGGCCGTCTTGACATCCGCATGGCGCAGATCACACCACCTACCATCGTGCCAAATACTGTTGAAAATAAGGAAATGATTACCGTCACACCTAGACCAGCCAGAATTAATTCGTAACGATCCTCCTGGACGATATTGGCGTGCAATCGCTCAAGAAACGTTTGAGGCTTGTATGCAAGAGCTTTTGCTGGATCGACTTTCGCCGTATTTAGATCCTTAGCAAGGTTAGCCGTTAGAGCAATAAAACTAGCCGGCATTGTATAGATGACGTCTGACAGACCAAGTCGTTTTTTTCTTTCTTCAGTAATGGCAAACGTCCCGATCATGTCAACCTTTCTGGCCGCCATCGCTGACAACAAACCACTCACCTCCAAATCGACATAGACTGGTTTTTTATTGATATAAACCCCAAAGCGCTCCGCGAGTTCAATATCAAAGCCGGTATAGGTTTTACCTTGTTGCCAGGCCAGAGGTACACCCTTAGCGGCAATAATCCCGACTCGCACTTCACCCCTAGGGTTGGGATTGTTAATAACAGGCATCACTCTCGAGCCTTCCTTGATCCAGCGCCGACGCATGTCGTCATAGATGCCGTCTCGTTTGATCTCTTTCAAAAACGCATTAAATTCTGTGATCAAGGCTTTATCGTCGGGCTGAAACCCCATCCCAAAACCCAAGGCGTACACATCGTAGGCAAGTATGCCCATGCTTGGATCTTCTTTGAGAATGAAATCCAGTGAATCCTGATACATCAGGCCGGCATCGACCTTACCGCTTTTAACCGCCATGAGCACATCGGGATTGCTCTTGAACTGTAAAGGTATGGCTTTAGGATAATTTTTAACGACGAACTCGTCATGAGGGGAGCCTGCTACAACGGCGATTTTTCGGCCATCAAGATCTTTCAGATCTTTAATCACGTTATCAGGTAAGGATTGACCCTGAACGTTAAAGCATGACAGCAGACCTATCACACACCATAACAAGGATTGCCTTATTTCAGACATGCACATCATCTCGCTCCAACACGCGCCCTCTAAGGGGTGTTTTGAATGTTGTCGAAAAGCCATAGGGACATACCTATCGCGATGACCCAGATAGCCATCAGACAACAAAGTGGAGATTTTATTCGAAGATTCTGTTTTTAATAGCCTTTTAAACTATAACTTTTGGCTATGTTTTTAGATGAGCAAGCACGCCAACCAAGAGAACAATACACAAAAACATAATGAGCGAGAGCGATTTCCAGAAAATCAATGGATCGCGTTCAATCAGTGGCTGGGTTCTTGTTTCAAGAAAAGCAGGATTAGGATTGTGCAGATCAAAGATAAATTCCGAAATTTCTCCATATCGCTGTGCGGGATCTGGAGCAAGCGCTTTACGCAGGGTCTCATCGAGCCAAAGAGGAATTTTCTTATATGCATCCTGTAAGGATAGATACATCAATTTTTTCTGGGCTTTCCTGCTTTTGGTTTTTGGAACTTCCACACCGTAGGGAAGCTTACCCGACAACATCTGATAAGTAATCACACCTAAAGAAAAAAGATCAGACTGCGTTGTGCCACTCTCACCAACAAAGTACTCAGGTGCTGCGTATTGCGCAGAGCCAAGCAAATTGATCTGCTCGATTGGTGTTGCCACCTCCATGATGCCGGCCACGCGCGTCGCACCAAAATCTATAATCTTTACAGTCCCAAGCTTATCAATCATGATGTTGTCAGGCTTTAGGTCCTGATGCAGCATTTCTAAACGGTGCAAAGCACGCAAGCCTTTTGCAATCTGTTCAACAATGCCACGCACGATCTCAATAGCGGGTTGAGGATGATCAATCATCCACTGCGCAAGGGTCTGCCCCTCTATGTACTCGGTCGCGACGTAAATAAAATTACGCTTTCTGTCTAGCGAGCAAGGTTTAAGCACATGTGCATTGTTGATACGCCTTGCAATCCATTCTTCCATCAAAAAACGCTCCAGGTAAGCGGGGTCATCGCGCATTCCAATGGTTGGCGTTTTAAGCATGACCTGCTGACCGGTTTCATCATCTATCGCGAGATAAATATAACTGCGGCTACCGATACGCACTTCACGAATGATCGTATAGCCATCAAACTGCATGCGAGGTTCGAGCCTAGGCGGCAAAGACAAGCTCGATAGTTGACGATACATTTCACTGGACTCAGGGTCGGGCAACTGATCGATGCGTACGATCTGAACTGTCAGATTGTCATGGCTACCACGCGCGTAAGCCTCATCTGCCAGTTTTTTCGCTGACACATCAAGATCAATCGATAACTCAAGGGCTGACTTGATAAATGCTGGCTCAAGGAACTCGTAGACTCCATCGGTCAGAAGTAATAAATAATCACCCGCTTCAAGTGGCACCGCGCGATAATCGATATTGATACGACCATCAATGCCTAATGCTCGGGCAAGATAACTTTTATCAGACGAAACCCATACACGATGATCGTCAGTGAGTTGCTCGAGCTCGCCGTGGCTCAACCGATATGCCCTTGTATCGCCAATATGAAAAATGTGAGCGGTCGTGGATTTAAGTACTGCCGCAGTAAAGGTACAAACGTAGCCCCGATCCTTTTCATAGCGATGATTACTTTGCTGCGTCTGGGAAAACAACCAGGAGTTTGTCGCAGCGATTACTTTCTCAGCAGACGTTTTGACCGACCAGGTCTCCGACGTCGAGTAATAATCCTCCAGAAAACCCGTAACGGCGGACTCACTGGCAACATGACTCACATCACTCGTACTGATGCCATCAGCCAACGCGAGCGCCACGCCCTTTGAGCTGAGTTGTGGCTCATGCGGAATACATATCCCATGAAAATCCTGATTCGAATCCTTTCGACCCTTATCAGAATATTGCCCGGTCGTGACGAGGAGTTGTTTAGTCATATATGAGTGTAAAGCCCCAAAAACTATCGTCCCTGGGGCATTGAGCATGCGAAAGCTTACTTGAAACTGCGTTTAGGGCCTGTCTTGATATGCGTGCTGTAAAGGGTCAAACCGGTAAAGGCTAACCCACCCACCAGATTACCCAGCACAACTGGAATTTCGTTCCAGATGAAGTAATCAAGAATTGAGAAATTTCCACCCATCATCAGACCCGAGGGAAACAGGAACATATTCACAACGGAGTGTTCAAAAGTCATCGCGAAAAACAACATGATCGGCATCCACATCGCGATCACCTTACCAGAGACCGTGGTAGAAATCATTGCGCCAACAACGCCTGTCGATACCATCCAGTTACACAAGACACCGCGAAAGAAAATCGTCAGCCAACCCATCAACCCATATTTGGCATAACCAAGCGTACGGGCCTCACCAATACCGCCGATTTTCATACCTACGTCACTCGGCGCTGTAGTGAAGCCGTATGTAAAAACAAAAGCCATCAAGAACGCCACGGTCAATGCACCTAGAAAATTACCGGTAAAGACGATGCCCCAGTTTTTCAGAATAGCCTTGATCGTGACGCCTGGACGCTTATCAAGCCAAGCTAAAGGTGTCAGCACAAACACCCCCGTCAACAAGTCAAATCCCAGCAGGTACAACATACAAAACCCGACCGGAAACAGGATTGCACCAATGAGAGGTGAGCCCGTTTGCACCGCAGCGGTCACGGCAAATACCGCAGCCAGAGCGAGTATGGCACCCGCCATATATGAACGGATCAGTGCATCGCGGGTTGCCATATAAATCTTTGACTCACCTGCATCCACCATTTTTGTGACAAATTCTGAAGGCAATAAATACGACATGAAGTACTCCTATAAGAATGAATAAATTAGCTGTATGAATAGCGACTCACTTGTTTTTGTACGAATAAATCAGAGAGATAAGTAAACCTGTCCGTTTTCAACTTTGACTTCAAACTTGTCACACGAACCTACATCTGGTGCGATCACTTTTCCATCTTCCAGACCCACATTCCACCCGTGCAAAGGGCATGTCACTTTGCGGCCGTGAACAATTCCTTGTGACAACGGTCCGTTTTTATGCGGGCAGTTGTCATGCAGGGCAAACACTTCATCCGTCGCATTACGAAAAATCGCGATATCTCCTCCGCTCGTACGTTGGACAACCCTTGAACCTAAAGAAGGGATGTCAACCAAGGGACAAATTAATTTCCATGTGCGCATTGCAAACTCCTTATGGCTTTACTTTTATACGACTCAGGCCTGAACCACGATTGGTATAAATTGCTTGATTGGCTGTTCTTGTCTGGAGGTTTCCCACGGATCGCGAGCATTCTTAAGCGAATCAATTAATCGGGCATAGAGGTCTTTACGGCCCTGGTTATCCTCGAGCACTTTATTTTTTGCGTGTGTCAACCCCACACGTTCGAGATAATGCGAGGTACGCTCGAGATACCATCCCTCCTCTCGATAAAGCTGAAGAAATGCTCCCGCATACTCCATCACCTCCTCATCGGTCGTGACTTTGCAGAAAAACTGTGCGACCTCTGTCTTGATACCGCCATTGCCGCCCACATAAATTTCAAATCCTGAGTCAACACCAATTACGCCAACGTCCTTAATGCCTGATTCCGCACAATTGCGTGGACAGCCTGACACGGCTAGCTTGACCTTATGGGGCGCATACATATCGAACAACATTTTCTCGAGTTTGATACCGGTATCCATCGAGTGCTGTGTACCGAAACGGCAGTGCTCAGCACCCACACAGGTTTTGACTGTTCGAATCGATTTTCCATAGGCATGGCCTGACACCATACCGACCGCATTCAGGTCAGACCAAATAGCGGGCAGATCCTGCTTTTTAATCCCCAGTAAATCAATGCGCTGGCCACCCGTTACTTTTAAAGTTGGGACATGATATTTTTCTGCAGCATCGGCGATCGCTCGCAATTCTTTCGGTGTAGTTAAACCACCCCACATTCTGGGTACAACCGAAAACGTTCCATCCTTTTGAATATTGGCATGCGCCCGCTCATTGATATAGCGTGACTGCGGATCATCGGTCGTTTCATGTGGGAATGTCGATAGCAAGTAGTAATTAATTGCAGGTCGGCATTTGTCACAACCATTTGTAGTTTTCCACTGCAAGGCTTGAAAGACAGACTCCTTACTCAACAAATGTTGCGCACGAATTGACTCACGCACGCTTTTATGGGAATGGTCTGTACATGCACATATTGGTTTGGTGTCGAGTGCTGCCGGTGTGTAGGCACCTCCAACTGTGGAGGCCAGGATCTGTTCCACCAGACCCGTGCAAGAACCGCAGGAGGATGAGGCCTTTGTATGTTTTCTGACGTCATCCAGGGTGAACAACCCCTTTTCCTTAATCGAGGTCACAATCGTTCCCTTACAAACGCCATTACACCCACACACCTCTGCGGAATCAGGCATGGATGCCGCAAGGCTTTGTCCTTTATGACCAGCATCTCCCAGATGAGAATTATTAAAGGACTGACCAAACAAAAGCTGAGTGCGAATTTCGCGGATATCCTGAGCATCCTTCATCAACTGGAAATGCCACCCGCCATCACCCGTGTCGCCATACAATACAGCTCCAACGACGCGATCGTTTTTAATGACGATTCGCTTATAGATACCGGCCTGCTTATCATGTAAAAGAATGTCATCTGTATCTGGGCCACCACTGAAATCACCAGCAGAAAATACATCCACCCCAGTTACTTTTAATTTAGTAGAGGTAACCGATCCTTTGTATTGAGCAATACCGAGATGGGCGAGATGATTTGCACAAACCTTACCCTGCTCAAATAATGGTGCGACTAAACCATAAGCAACTCCGCGGTGCACCGCACATTCACCGACTGCATAAATACTCGGGTCAGTCACAGTCTGCAACGTATCTGAAACTTGAATACCGCGCACTCTGCCATTTCCACAAAATAGACCCGCTGTCTCAGCAAGCGCGTAATTAGGTCTAATACCCGCAGCGACCACCACAAGATCTGCAGATAATTGCATGCCATCTTTCAGCCTTACGGCACTGACCCGTCGTCCCTCTCCCTCGATCAAGGCCTCTGTATTACGTCCAAGCAGAAACTTCATTCCTCGCGACTCCAGAGATGCTTGCAACATCTCGGCAGCAACACGATCAAGCTGACGCTCCATAATCCAGTCAGCTAAATGAACCACCGTGACATTCATCCCACGTAACATCAAGCCGTTTGCTGCCTCTAAACCTAACAGTCCTGCACCGATTACGACAGCATGTTTATATTTCGAGGCCGCATCGATCATTGCTTCTGTATCTGCAATATCCCGATAGGCCAATACGCCATTCAGATCATTACCAGGGATTGGAGGCATAAAGGGCACGGAACCTGTTGCAATTAATAGCCTGTCATATTCTGCGCAAGTACCGTCATCGGCGATCACTTGTCGTCTGACGCGATCAATCCTTTCTACTTTTTTACCCGCGTACAAGGTAATGCTGTTTTCCTGATACCAGTCCAGATCATTGAGCATGATTTCCGGCAAGGTCATTTCTCCCGCCAATACAGGAGAGAGCAGAATACGGTTGTAGTTTCCGTGTGGCTCAGCACCAAACACCGTGATCTCATACAGATCAGGGGCGAGCTTGAGTAGCTCCTCCACGGTCCGAATGCCTGCCATTCCGTTACCGATCACAACCAATTTCTGTTTTTTCATGATCATTTCACTCAACTCAAAGCAAAAAAAAAGCGTCCGCCACACCCGGGAATCATCCCAGGCATGACGGACGCCATTGTCCGCACATCCCAATCTTTCAGATCAGTCAGTTATCTTGCTGAAGCTTCATTACTTCAGACTTCATGTTTAACTAAGCAATATCTATGCCAGAAGGCAGGTAAGCTCGCATGCTACGTCAACGCGCTTTGTAAAACTATGCTGCCTCAGCCTGCGTGAGTTCGCTGGAATGTTCAGTTGCCATTGCTGCAAACGCTGCCGCGACATCACCTACGATCATGACCGAGGGGCTTGCTAGTCGCTTCTCTTTAACCGTATTAACAAGATCCTTAAGTGTGCATCCAGCCTGACGCTGGCTGATCAGACTCGCATTTTGCACAATGACGACTGGCGTTGTTTGCGGCAATCCTTTCAACAAACCGTTTGCGATGGACTCTACACTCGAGACTCCCATATAAATCACCAGAGTCAGATGAGATTTATGGGCACACACAGCGAGAGTTTCCCAATCATTGCTCTGCCCCCCCGGCTTGTTGTGACCGGTTATAAACACTACACCATGCGCGGTATCGCGATGGGTCAACGGAATACTGAGTGAAGTGGCGGCTGCCAACCCAGCAGTTACCCCGTTTATCACATGGACATGTAGGCCAGCAGCGCGCAGGTGCTGCACTTCCTCCCCACCTCGCCCAAAAATAAAGGGGTCGCCACCTTTCAGGCGGACAACGATCTCACCACAACGGGCCTCATGAATCATCAGCCTTTCAATCAGGCTCTGCGCAGTAGATTTGCAGCCTCCGCGCTTTCCGACATGAATGATCCGCACGCCAGGCGCAGCATGAACAAGCACCTCTTCATTGACCAGATCATCAACAAGTAGAACGGTAGCCTGTCCGATAGCCTTTACTGCTTTGAGGGTCAGAAGTTCAGGATCCCCAGGACCCGCACCAACCAGGAAAACACACCCCTGCTTTGAGTTTTGAACAATAGAGGGCGATGCAATTAAGTTTTGATCCATGACGCGTATCCTTGAGAAATTGATTCATCAATGGACGTCATTGTCCTGAGTTTGAGTGAGGTAATTAAAGAACCACTCCCTATGTGCCGTCGTTAGCCCATAGGCAATCAACAGCAATTTGCATGCCAGACAAATTAGCACGCTAGAAATAAAACAACTTCCATAGAAAATCGTTTGGTGCCAATCCTAAACGCAAAAAAATTTACCATTCGGAAGGGCTTTACGCTTGCATGCGGTGCAGCAAAGCGTGCATTAGCACCAACCAAGGGCATGAATTACATGACTTGATCACTTTTTAGGTAAAAAATCGGCCATTGCAAGGACTGACTCCGCCACATCAATCATTCGTCGATTCTGATTCATGGCTTTATCGCGCAACAATCTGTAAGCTACGGGCTCTGTAATGGATTGCGTTGACATCAGCACCCCCTTCGCGCGCTCCACAACTTTACGCTCTTCGAGAGCGGCTCTAACTGAGGCAAGCTCTTCGCTGACAGACTGCAGATGCCGCGACTGTTTCTGCAGGGCAGTAAACACATCGCGCGTCAATGGAGAGCCCACCGAGGCTAAACCCAATAATTCGGTCAAATGCATGCCACTGCTCAATCCTGCTACCAATTCGGTTCGAACAGGAAAAGAAATCTGTTTTTCAAATGCGGCGAGTAAGACCTGGTGATCCTGTAACTCAGTTTGCGTGCGCTTAATGCATGATTGACAAGCCAGCTCTAGTTGAGCGGTCAGATGTTGTTCAACAACGTACATATGATCAATACGGTCAGAACAGCAATTGAACCATTCTTCGGCGAGCGATCCATCTGCCTGTAAGACTGGCATGAAGAGCCTTCTGCGCATACGCTCAATCGCAACCAAAGGCATGATGCTTTGAAGAGCCTGCCATTGTGCAAGTAATGATTCACCACAAAAAGACTCAAATCTCTGAAAACATTGCTCTTGAAGCTCAATGGCATCAGAAATCGCTCTCAGGTCCTCTGGACTAACCAGTCCAGTAGCAAAGGATCTAGAACCAATCGCACGTTCTTGACCAACAAACTCTTTGCCTTGCATGAGATTAAATAATGCGACTAAAAGTCTGGATACCTCGGGATCGACCGCGATGTCTGCTGCATCAAATACTAACGCCAGCAGTGTAGAAATCAAATGGCTATAGCGCTCTGAGGATTCTGCTGGCATACCAGCCAGGCTCTGAACACTCGATCGGATCGACCCAAGCTCGTCCAGCGAATGTAGAGACTGAGCGATACGCGTAAACAATCGTGAACCGCCCGCGATACTCACACTTGGTTCATTTCGCGCTAACCAGAGCAAAAAAAACTCTCGAGAGCGATCCGTCAACGCACAGCTTTGTTCCCTGCGCGCACCAAAACGCTGCCCTTCAGATGCAATGTAGACATTTGAAATACCTCGTTCACTCTGTAAATTTTGTACGAATTCACTCACCACCCTCATCAATTCGCATGTTCGGTTAAGTTGCTCAAGTTCAGCAATTTCACAACGCCTAGCCGCGACCAAGTAAGCGATAGCTGTTTGCATAAGAGACTCGAATTATCGAAAAAGTAAAAGGAAGTTATAAAGGTATTCCAGATTGTACGGGAGTGCTTTTAAAATCACTTAGACGAATGATTATCGAAAACTAAAGATGCTCAGGCGATAATTTAATATTGCACTCGCTTATTATGTGGAACAATCGCTCTGTTTTTATATCCGCTCTGTTTTTATATCCAAACATTTAAACCGGTCAGAGATCATGACTCACATCACATTTGAACAATTTAAACAAGAATCTCTCGCTGCAGGCTTTGACGAAGTCCTCGAAAGAAAATGGGAAGCAAATCTCGTGATCGATCCCCATACCCATCCCTTCTCTGTCCAGGCACTCGTGACTGAGGGCGAAATGTGGTTTACGACCGCGGGTACTACCAAGCACCTCACACCAGGCTCGACTTTTAAACTGGATCGTGATGTTGAGCACGCAGAAAAATATGGGCCAGAGGGCGCGACTTTCTGGGTCGCAAGAAAACACTGAGAATCCGATGACTAATCTACCCCCTCATCAACTGACAATGACCGTGCTGATGACACCTGACATGGCTAATTTTTCTGGCAATGTTCATGGCGGAAATCTTCTAAAACTCCTGGATCAGGTTGCCTACGCCTGCGCCAGTCGCTACGCTCGTCGTTACGTTGTGACCATGAGCGTAGATCAGGTGACATTCAAGCAACCCATCCATGTCGGTGAAATGGTGTATTTTCTCGCCTCGGTCAATCGTACAGGGCGTTCATCGATGGAGATCGGTATCAAAGTGCTAGCGGAAAACATCCGTACGCAGGAAAATAGACACGTCAACAGCTGTTTTTTTACGATGGTCGCAGTCGACGACAACCACAAATCCATTGATGTTCCTGAATTCATGCCGACTACTGCCGATGAGGTCCGGCGTCATGCTGCCGCAGGCGCTCGCAAAGAGATGCGACTGGAACTTATGCAAAAAACGCAGTCTATCAAGGGAATGTCATCTGTTCAGGGATGAAAATGATCATTGATCCTGGAATGTCCAACTGATCAACCTAATGAAGCTTCAACATGCTCTCGAGCAACAGCGTCGCACAGGTTAATCCACTAAAAACGGGAACATTGACCCGTGATTTGAGTTCTGCCTGAAGACCGGTAAAGGCAGCGCCTAGCAATATAACCGCATCAGAACCATCTTCTGCGATCATCTTCTCGATCAAGCGGACCAACTCATCAATAAGAGTATTTCTTGAATCATAGGCATGTTGGGGGGTCAGACCTAACGCACGTATAGATTTAAGATGCTTGCCCATGCCGAATGCATCAATCCTCTCATGAAATGCATGAACGGAAGCAAGATCTGCAGTCACGGCGCTAAAACTATGGCCTGACATATGCGCAAAATGACAACTGGCCTCTGTCATCCCGATAACAGGAACCGATAAGCGCTCACGTAACGCCGCAACCGCACTATCCATAGAGATTGCCACCAATACGGCATCATAATGCTCTGTATGATTTTCAACGGTATCGAGGATCGCATGCGCAGCAACAATTTCCTGAGCACGGTTATGCACGAATTTTGCACCAAATTTAGGTGTCAACCCAATGATCGTTGTACCGACGGACGCCACTGACCTGGCCTGCTCGGACATGTGTTCTGTCAGCGCATGATTAGTATTTCCGTTTACCAGCAAGATGATTGGCATTACAACTCACTTTTATTTCGTAATTAGCGCAGGAGATTCTGTCAACCAATGTCTTGCAATATCCTCTCGCCGGGCAAACCATACGGAATATTGCTTGAGTGACTCCAACAAACTAATCAGGCCCTGAATGCGACCAGGTCGGCCAATAATCCGAGTATGCAGTCCAATGGTCAGCATGCGAGGAGCATGCTGGCCTTCACGCAACAGTGTTTGTACGGCATCCATGGTGTAGTCGCAAAAATGCTGACCTAAGACCAAGTCGTGATTCACAAAAAAACGCATATCATTCGTGTCAAATCCATACGGCAAAATCAAATGCGGTTTGCCATCAATGGTCTGGTAATAAGGTAAATCATCGTTATACGCATCGCTATCGTATAGAAAACCACCGTGCTCCACCAACAGCTTTCTAGTATTGACAGAAGCTGAAGACTTAGTGTGCCAACCAACCGGGGCTTTACCGTAAAGCTCGATAAAAGTTTTCACGCACCGTGCAATCAGCGCACGCTCATCGTCAATTGGCATCGCTGCATGAGACTCCCAACGCCAGCCGTGGCAGCAGAGCTCATCACCTCTTTTCATTGCGTGCTCAGCGACCCACGGCGTTGCGAGCAATCCTCGCGCGCAAACGTTCAAAGTCAGCGGAACACCAGCTTGTTCGAACGCTTGCATGATTCGCCAGTAACCCGCACGCGCACCATATTCGAAATGGCTTTCCATGCACAGGTCAGGTACATTTTCTATACGATTGCGGACTTCGTGAGTATCCTCGTTATAAGGATCACCAGCATTGATTGAAAACTCTGCTCCTTCCTCTATGTTTAAGACAAAAGACACTGCAAGGTTTTTATCCTCAGGCCATCGAACGTTGGGAGGCTGGCCACCATAACCAAAAAAATCACGATCAATAATCATATAGTCAGAACCTGGCCTGAAAAGTATTATCAGGAATCATACATTTCAAGCTGCGCAGATAAACCTCTTCCATTGCAGCACGCATTGGCCCGACAGAGGCCTCCGCCGCATCAAACTGCGGGCATAATGATTCGTAAGCGGATTGAATCTCCCTGAGCAGACCCCTCTCATCAATACGGGTCAATTGACCATTACGCATCACCGCATCACCATCTATAAACGCGCTGTCAACTGACTGACCACGCTCAGCGTAAACTAATTGACGAACCGGATCGCCAAGTGGGGTAAAACTCGGAGTATCCAACTTATAAACGACGAGATCGGCCTTCATCCCAGGAGTAATGACTCCTAGCTGATTTTCCATACCTAGCGCTTTCGCACCACCTAACGTACATGCCTTTAAGGCTTCCGCTGCTGTCAACCAGCGGTTGTAGTCGTTATCACGGATTTTTGACAAGGCTGCGGCAGTACCCATCACATTCAACATGTTGCAAGTGACAGTCGAAGAACAACCATCCGCCCCTAAGCTCAGATTAATACCGGCATCCAGGACAGCTCTGACAGGTTGCGAGCCAGAACCCAACATAAGGTTGCTCCAGGCATTATGTTGAACCGTAGCACCTGCATCAGCGATCATTTTTAATTCATCTGGATTGAGCCACACAGCATGAATCAAAGTCGTCTTATCTTTTAGAAAGCCAAGCTCAGCTAAACGGGCAATCATGGTTTTTCCATAAAAAGCCATACCCGTAACAACTTGCAAACGCGTTTCCTGCACATGAATGGCACAGGGTAAATCCAATTCATCTGCGAGCGCGCGACAAGACTGTAAAAACTCACTCGAACACCGATGCGGTGCAGACGGGGAAACCATGATGCCCACCCTATTTTGCTGAGGATGACGGCTTATCGCAAGTCTGCGAACCATCTCCATCAAAGCAGTGGGATCGGGTCTAGGCAGCCCGCGCAATTGGGCTGCAAGCGCAGGGGGAAAAACCTGATCAACATCCATATAGTTATCAACAATCGGGCGATCCATCATTGAAAAGCCGACTACCGCACGCATGCCTATATCTTCATAAGCCTGAAACACCGCATCGATCATTTCCTCATCCAGCACACTACCAGGACTCATATCATCAACGATTGTGGTAGTTCCTGTTCGTAGCGACTCAATCGCACCGATCAAAGTTCTTAAGTACACCTGTCTTGCAGTTAACACGACCGGTTTAACTGTCCGCACATAATTCATCCATAATTCAAGCGGTAAATTTTCAAAACGACCTTTTTGAAAATGCTCGTGAGAGTGCAAATGACCATCGATCAGTCCAGGAACAACCAACTTTCCTGTCATCGATACGATTTCACCATCTGTCGCAGTATGCGCAGGTACGATCGCGCTGATAAGCGCGCCTTCAATGACCACATCAACGGGTGCAGCTTGATATTGCTGGTCGGGCCCCAGAATGGCTTGAACATTTTGAAGAATCGTTCTTTTCATTTTCAATCAATCCAATTCTATTTTTATTTCATGTATCGGGAAATTCCTGCCAGTTTTTCCATCACAATCATCAATCCTAGCGTGGCTGCGATGAGCGCTCCGGATGCTGCAGCAGCACGAACATCCAAGCTATCCTCAATAATGTGCCAGAGCCGGATAGGCAAGACCTCAGAACGGGCATCAGAGAGAAAAAGTGATAAAGCGACATTATCCAGAGAGGCCATCAACGCAATGAACGCCCCCGTTGCGATACCTGGTAGCAAAGCAGGTAACTCAACGCGTCGAAAGGTAAACCAGCCCGAAGCACCCAGGCTACGCGAGCAATCCAGAAGTGCTGGATCAAGTTGCGCATAACTCGCAGAAGCTGTTCGCAGTACATAAGGCGAACAAATTGCAACATGACCAATAACAAGCGTGCTGAAGGATAAGCCTTGTCCAAGCATATTGAACAACATCAGAATACCCAGACCAAGCGCAAGGCTCGGCAACATTAAGGGAGACATTAAAAATGAATCTAATATCCTTGCCCAACTGGATTTATTACGGGCCAGGGCAAGTGCCGCAGCAGTGGCTAAGAGTGTCGATATGAACGTAGCAGTCAACGCTAATCTTAAACTCAGCATAAAAGCATCTATTATTTCCGGGGAATCCTGAAATAGCGCCTCGTACCATCTCACAGAATAACCAGGGGGAGGAAATTTCAGTGAATAACCCGAAGTGAAGGATGTGACCACAACGATTATGGTTGGTATAACGAGCAACAGAATACCTATCGCTGCGGCGAGTCCGAGTAAAAATAAAAAACTATGACGATCTAATTTAGATAGTCGCCTAACCATGAATAAATCCTTTACTGCGTCGTCCCATAAAATTAATCAAAGATACAAGCGCCATCACGGTGCAGAGCAAAATCACTGCGATCGTCGCCGCAAAGGGATAATTTTGTGACTGAATCGCCTGCTGATATATATAAAAGGGCATAAAAATCATCCGCCCTCCTCCAATCAAAGTCTGAGTCACAAATGCACTGGCTGAGGCAGCAAACACTAACAATGAACCCGCTAACAAACCTGGCATGGAGAGCGGCAACGTGACGCTAAAAAAAGTTCGCCAGTAGCCTGCACCTAAAGCATATGAGGCATCTTTGAGTCTGGAGTCAATCGAAGAAAGCGATGAAATCAAAGGCAAGATCATCATCGGCATTTCGATTTGTGAAACAGCGATGATGACCGCACCCTGTGTATAAAGTAGTTTGATGGGAGTCGTGATCAAACCCAGGGAAATAAGCAATTGATTAATCAGACCTTCACGTCCCAGAATCACCACCCAGGAAAATGTTCTCACTACAGAACTCGTTAGCAGTGGTAACAGGATAGCGAACAAAAGTAATCGCTGCCAACCACGGGACAGGAGGGTATAAACATAGGCAACAGGGTACCCAATCAAAATTGAAACAATCACTGAAATTAACGCGATAAACAATGTTTCAAGCAGAATCCCGCGATTAAAACCATCCCCAACAAATTTGACATACTGCCCTACGCCCAGCTGTGTCATGGAAGCATCATTAAAGATACTGACACCCAGCATTAATAGCAGTGGTATTGCCACAAAGAAACTGAAAAAAATCACCAGTGGCAATACCAACCACTTATCCCGATGCGAGTTGAGCGGGGCTTTCATTGATTCGCTCTTAGACTTTGACTTCGCGGTTAAAACGATCGATATACTCAGCACGACGAGGGTTGAGTTTGAGCCAGTCCGTACTGCGGAATGCCTCAAGCTCTGTCATATCCTTCGCTATCTTGGCGAGTTCCCCGGTGAATTGAGCGTTTTTATTGGTCGGTGCAACAAAATAGGGTGCGTTGCTCATTTTTTGCTGTACGTCCTGACTCAGCGCAGTATTAATATACTCAGCAGCAAGATCTGGAACTTTAGTATTTTTAACAATATGCATGGTGCTACGTACTAAGCCCCAGTTACTGTCGGGTCGCGCAAGCGCCACAGGAACACCCTTGGCTTTAAGAGCTTCGATGTTGTTGATGTAGTGCACTGAAAAATCAATTTGTCCCTGCTGAAAGAGAGTAGCGAGAATGCCAGGATTTGCAGCCACTGCACCAACGTTTGGCAACAGTTTTTTAACAAAATCAAAAGCTGGCTCCATATTCTCTTCACTGCCACCGTTGATACGGGCAATTTCGGCCATCCAGGCCGAACCGAGTGTGGAACCCATCGAGACCAAGCCAATACGTCCCTTGAACTCTGGTTTCAACATATCGTTCCAGGAGGTAGGTGGTGTTTTGATACGCTCGGTGTTGTAGGCAATTCCGTAAATCTGCGCAGAAACGTATGCGCCCAAGCCGGAGGGATCGATAAATTTAGGTGGCAAATCTTTCAGATTCGGTATTTTATCTACAGGCAGTTTTTCATAGATACCCTGATCGCGTGTCGCAAGATATGGGCCCTCATCGAGCAACACCACATCAAAGGGAGGCGCTGCTCGGGATGCATTGATTTTTGCAACCGTATCTACCGCGAGTGAGGCGACAAGATTAACCTGAGCGCCTGTGGCCTTACGAAAAGCTGGCAATAGAATTCCACGATGCGACTCTTCCCAGGCACCAGGAAAGGTGGTTGCTGCCAAGGTCGGTGTTTGTGAAAAAGATAATCCAGGCACACCGATTGAGAGTCCTGTCGCCCCTGCGGCCCCAATAGCTTTAAGAATATTGCGTCGTTGCATTTTCATTAAATACTCCCTTATAGGCAAATGGCTTGTTTAGTTAATCAGCAGTTAAAAATACGGCAGGATTCGCGTCAGCCCGCAAACGCAATTTGACGCAATCCCCATGATTCAGTGAAATCGATGCGCGTCTAGACATCGATAACTTGATACTTTTTCCATCACTCAATAAAAGATCCAGAACCAAAGTCGGACCGAGTGGCATTACTAATTGAATGATGGCGGACATAGCGTCCGGATCAGTTCCGGTGTCGTCTAACTCCCATTGCTCAGGTCTAACAGCAATCGAAACAGGCCCCAATACGCTGCACGGGGCCGGCTCTGGTATGAATAAATTTTCACCAATGGCAGTCGTCGCTCGATAACCCTTTTCATCTTTAGTCAGTCGTGCATCAATCAAATTAGCTGTGCCAACAAAGGTCGCGACAAATGAGGTATTGGGCCTGTCATAAATCACTGCTGGCGTATCAAATTGCTCTAGCCTACCCGCATTTAATACGGCAACACGATCTGACATACTGAGCGCTTCCTCCTGATCATGGGTCACCATGATGGTGGTGATATTGAACGCGCGCTGAAGCCTGCGAATCTCGATTTGCATATCTAGTCGTAGATTTTTATCTAACGCACCGAGTGGCTCATCGAGCAGCAGTATCCTTGGGTTAACGGCCAGAGTTCGAGCCAGTGCGACACGCTGCTGTTGCCCCCCAGACAGTTCACGAGGATATCGTTTGGCCAGGCCGGTCAGCCTAACGGTATCGAGCATTTCCTCGACCCTCTCACCAATTTTTTTTCTATCTCCCAGACCGCGTGCCTGCAACCCATAGGCGATATTGGCAGCAACAGTCATATGAGGAAACAGGGCATAACTCTGAAACACAATTCCAACATCGCGCGCAGCAGGACTTAACCCGGCGACATCTTTCCCATCGATTTTCAGAACACCTTCTGACTGCTGCATTAAACCGGACAAGATACGCAGCAAAGTACTTTTGCCACAACCTGAGGGTCCGAGGAGCGTGACAAACTCTCCCGGATGAATATCCAGGCTCACGTCGTCAACGACAAGACTTTCGCCATAGCGGTGGCAAACTCTATCCAGAGTCAACCGCGCACCCGATACATTTTCCTGAATAATTGTCATCAACTTAGATGCCGAGGAAATACATTCCTCATGGAATTAGAGAAATGTCTATTACTGATTTCCTATAGCACTAGCAATATTTATGCCATGTAATGACCGATATCGCAGGAGACATTGCTGGGCACTGTCAAGAAATTCTCGCACCAAATTTAAACCTGATGCACCAAAGGAGTGCTAAGCAATACGCGCTAAGCTTTTTAAACCCTGTAAAGGAATAACCAATAAAACACCCAGTAATACAGTGCCACTCCATGCCAAGGGAGACAGGGTCGTAAACCCAAAGGCCCCACTGACCACAGGCACAGTGGTGATAAGTACCAGTGCACATAGCGTCCCAAGTAATACCCAAAGACTCACAGGAGAAAGTCCACGCAACATGCCTTGCCATTCTATATGGATGGATCGATTAGGAAATATCAACACCGCATTGGCAATAACCAGCAACAAGAAAGCGGCACAACCTGCCACACCAGATGAAAATCCATGACTTAATATCCAGGCATATAAACCGATCACACATGCCGTAACCAGCACGCCCTGCGACAGGCTCAGCCAAAGTAGCCTGTTTGAAACAAGAGGCTCGTCAGTCCTCCTCGGTGGCTGCTCCATCAGGCCACGATCGCGATCCTCAGACTCAAATACGATCGAACAGGCGGGATCAATGACGAGTTCAAGGAAAGCAATATGAATAGGCGCTAGCAATATAGGTAAGCCGAACAAAATCGGAATGATCGCCAGACCAACAATCGGAATATGCACAGCGAGCGTATAAACCATCGCATGTCGTAAATTCGCGAAGGTTTTTCTTCCTCGATGAATAGCCTCCAAGATCGAGGAAAAATTATCCTCTAACAAGACTAAGGATGAGGCTTCTCGGGCGACATCGGTTCCTCGCTGTCCCATCGCAATACCAATATGCGCGGACTTTAGCGCGGGAGCATCATTGACCCCATCACCGGTCATGGCAACTACTTCACCCTGTGATTTCAACCCGTTAACCAACTGTAGTTTTTGTTGTGGTTTAACTCTGGCAAATATATTGACAGTTTTCAGGGATATCAAAAAAGTCTGATCAGACATCTGTGAAATTTCATCACCAGTCAGGATCTGATCATGATCAATCCCAGCCTGCTTAGCGATAGCACGTGCAGTTCGCGGATGGTCTCCAGTGATCATCATGACACGTATTGCAGCGCGTTTGCATTGCTCAACTGAGGCCACTACGTCTTTGCGTAAAGGATCTGCCAATCCGATCAACCCCACCCATTCGAATGCAAAATCATGCTGCAACTCAGGCCAGAGGCCACGAGATGCATGCGTTGCCTTAGCAACCCCTAGAACACGCAATCCCTGATCTGCCATTGCAGCAGCGCTCTGAGTGATCAACTCAAGCTGATGAGGCTCCATATGGCAAAGGTCCGCGACAGCTTCTGGAGCGCCTTTTGCTGCAACCAGATCAAATAATTTGTCAGTACCGCGCCACAGATGGGTCATGGCAAGTAGTTGTGGAGACAACTCGTACTCTCGAGAGAGAGTCCACTCAGGATGCAAATATTTTGATTCCTGTAACTGCGCCCTGGCTAATTCGTGAAAAGCTTTTTCCATCGGATCATGTGGCTCAATCTCACTTGCTAACACGGCATATTCAATGAGCTCGTGAAAGTCGTCAGGTAATTCACGCTCAGCGAGCTGCTGAACATTCAAATCGCGTGCCGGTATGCTCAGGGCAGCAACACTCATCTGATTTTCGGTCAAGGTACCGGTTTTATCGACACACAGTACTGTAGTTTGCCCGAGTGTTTCAATCGCATTGAGTCGACGAGTCAGCACTTTTTTTAATGCAAGTCGGCGCGCCGCTAGCGCAAAAAAAACGATCATGATCACAGGTAATTCTTGTGGCAAAACCGCCATGGCGAGCGTGATACCCGCCAGAATAGACTGTACCCAGCCACCGTAGATCAACCAAAACAACACCATTAAAAACAAACATAAAAAAATACCAATTACGGCCAGCCGCTTGGTCAGCTTGGCAACACTATCGCGCAAAGGTGAAGTCTGGACTCCAATCGCCTCAAGAGATTTTCCAATCCGTCCGAATTCAGTTTCATGCCCTGTTTGCGAGATACGGATTAATCCCTGACCACGCACAACTAGCGTGCCCGCATAAAGCAAACTATTCAAAACTTGCTTTTCAACTATTTCAGACTCGCCCGTCAACATAGACTCATCGCAGGCGAGCTCATGCGATTCAAGCAAAACCCCATCAGCCGAGATCCTGTCACCTTCAGAAATTATCAGGAGATCCTCTCTGACGACTTCCCGCCCAGGGATTCGCTGTGCTGAACCGTTGCGAATCACCAAAGCACGCGGACTGGACATCTCACGCAAAGCCTCTAATGCATTATCGGTACGACGTTCCTGCAAAATAGTGATGGTGATGATAATGCCGACAAAACCGAGCAATATCATCGCTTCGTGCGCATCCCCCATCAAAAGGTATAGCGCTCCCGCACCAATCAGCAATAAAAACATCGGTTCGCGCATGACATCCCAGACAATGTCACGCAAGGTGCGACGCTGGCTGACGCCCAACTCATTCGGGCCATCCTCAAGCAAACGTTGCAAGGCAATTTCCGGACTCAGTCCACGATTCAAGTTTTCATCCATATTAATGATCGTAGTCCTGATTAAGGATTTCATATTGAAATATGAATGAAATCATTAAAAATAACTATGCTGCGAATGTTTGCCTCAGGTAAGATCAAAAAAAACGGAGGATGACAACATGTCAGTACATAATTTAAAAATCAATCAAAATTCTGATGCAGTGCAGCAAGCCAAGATCCATCTGGCGGCGGCGAATCGTCTCGCAGTACTCGATGACCTGGATGAAGGGATCGATAACCATTTCACAATGCTAGTCCCTGGCACAACAGATCAGTTCCTGATTCTGCCTTTTGGTCTTCATTGGTCTGAGGCACGCGCCAGCGATATGGTGATTTTCAATGAGAAGGGTGAGACGCTCGAAGGCAAAGGCATTGTCGAACTCTCCGCGCAGTGCATTCATGCCCCCCTTCACCGTATAACAGGCGCCAAAGTTGTTCTGCATACCCATCAGAACTGGGCAACCACACTCAATCTTTTACAAGACAATCGTTTACTGCCCCTGAGCCAGACTGCAGCCTTCTATCACGGTCACATTGCTTATGACGACGGTTACAACAATACCGCTGACGATCTGTCTGAAGGCGAGCGCCTTGCTCATGTCATGGGTGATAAGCGCATCATGTTCATGAAAAATCATGGAGTGGTTGTAGTCGGTGA
>CANCRX010000046.1 GCA_947380655.1 Alcaligenaceae bacterium
GTCAGAGTCAGAGAGATCAGTAACGACAACAAGATTGAAACCGCGAGCGTGACCGCAAACTCCCTGAACAAACGCCCTACTACCTCGGTCATGAATAACAAGGGAATTAATACTGCAATCAGGGATATCGTCAAAGAGACCAGCGTAAAACCGATTTGCGATGCCCCCTTGAGTGCCGCTTGCATTGGCGTTTCGCCCTTCTCAAGATAACGGGCAACGTTTTCAATCATGACGATCGCATCATCAACCACAAACCCCGTAGCAATCGTCATCGCCATCAAGGTCAGGTTATTAATACTAAAACCCGCCAGATACATCACACCAAACGTGCCGACTAGCGACAGCGGTACGACCACACTCGGGATCAGGGTCGCAGTTAGTGTGCGTAAAAATACAAAAGTCACCAGCACCACCAGCCCGATTGCGATGAGCATTTCGATCTGTACATCCCGTACCGACTCGCGGATTGTTTGTGTCCGGTCCGACATCACGGTCACATCAAGATTGGCAGGTAAGGCGACACGTAATTGTGGCAGGAGCTTTTGAATTCTGTCGACCACCTCGATGACGTTTGCACCTGGTTGACGCTGGACGTTGAGCAAAATGGCCGGCTGCGTACCCGACCAGGCAGCGAGTCTTGCGTCTTCGGCATCGGTCACTGCTTCGGCCACATCAGATAAGCGTAGCGGCCCGTTATTACGATAGGCGACCACCAGATTCATATATTCATCTGGATTTTTAAGCTGATCATTCGCATTGATGGTGGTTGAGCGCATCACGCCATCAAGCGTACCTTTTGGTTGATTGACGTTGGCGGCCACGACTGCCGCGCGCACATCCGCAAAGGTCAGTCCATACGCAGCAAGCGACTGAGGATTTGCCTGGATGCGCATGGATGGACGCTGGCCGCCAGCCACCGTCACCAGGCCCACGCCGGCAACCTGCGAAACCTTTTGTGCCATTCTGGTATCGACCAAATCTCGCACCTGTGGCAAGGGCACTGTCGGTGAAGTGATCGCGAGCGTAATCACCGGGGCATCGGCCGGGTTGACCTTGTTATAAACAGGAGGCGCGGGTAAATCACGCGGCAACAAGTTACTCGCTGCGTTAATCGCTGCCTGCACCTGTTGTTCAGCGACATCCAGAGGTAAAGATAAAGAGAACTGCAAGGTAATGATGGAGGCACCTGCCGCACTCGTCGAACTCATCTGCTTTAAGCCTGGCATTTGTCCGAACTGCCGCTCCAGAGGAGAGGTCACTAGCGCAGCCATCACCTCAGGGCTTGCACCAGGATAGAAGGTCGAGGACTGAATGGTCGGGTAATCAACCTCTGGCAGAGACGAGACGGGCAACCACTTATATGCAATCAGGCCTGACAACAGCAAGGCAATCATTGCCAGTGTCGTGGCAACCGGTCGGATAATAAATGGCCGGGAAAGATTCACTTCGCGGGCTTCCCGACCGGTGCGGAAACCGCCGCACCCGGTGCACCGATCACACGAACTTTTGCGCCAGCGCGCAGTCGGTCCGTCCCCTCAAGCACCACGCGGTCACCTGCTGCGATCCCCTCAAGAATTGCCACACGATCACCGCTACGCGCACCGACCTTTACCTGGCGCACAGCAGCCGTATCGTCGGGCAGCACCACGTAGAGAAAGGCGCCCTGATTGCCCTGCTGTAAGGAGCCAGCGGGTACCGTCAGCACATCCTTGTCGGTCCGTACTTTCATACGGACATTGACAAACTGGTTAGGAAAAAGTGCGTCGTTTTCGTTTGAGAATTGAGCTTTTAATTTAATCGTTCCTGTCGTGACATCGATTTGATTATCAACCGTCACGAGTGTGCCTTGCGCCAGACGCATTTGGTCGGCGCGATCGTAGGCATCGACTTGTAAAGTCTGACCATCAATCATGGGTTTACGGACTGCTGGCAAATCGCTTTCGGCGAGTGTAAACACGACCGCGATCGGCTGTGTCTGTGTAATGACGACAACCCCTTGAGGATCGTTGGCCACCACCAGGTTACCGGCATCGACGCGGCGCAATCCCAGCCTGCCTGCGATCGGCGCCGTGATACGCGTGTAGTCAAGCTGCAAACGCGCGTTATCCACGGCCGCCTGATCACTCTTGATTAACCCCTCAAATTTTTGCACGAGTGCTTGCTGGGTATCCAGAAGCTGCGGAGCTATAGAATCTTGCTTGCGTAATTTTTTGTAACGCTCCAGATCGCGCTTGGCATTGTCATATTGAGCCTGATCTTGCTGCAACATACCTAGCGCTTGACTTAATGAAACCTGAAAAGATCTGGGATCAATTTGTGCCAGCAAATCGCCCGCTTTGACCTGCTCACCCTCCTTGAATTGCACAGACACAATTTCACCCTGCACTCTGCTTCGGACAGTGACCGTGTTAAAGGCAGTGACCGTCCCTAAACCTTTAAGGTAGATGTCGAGGTCTTCGATGCGGGCAACTTCAGTTTTGACTGGAACAGTCGGCACAAAGCCAGCAGGCGGTCCCTTGGCTGCGTTATTTTTTGTATCACTGAACCACCACCAGCCCGCAGCCACAACGAGTAGGGCCAGCACGGCCCACATCCAGCGTGCGCGCGGTCTTCGCACAGCCAATTGACGATCAGTCATAAAGCTTCCATCTTGCATGCATCAAGGGGTTATTGTGGCGCAGAAATTAAAGCGAGCAAAGCGCCATTTTGAAAGGGATATCGCGTGTCATTGCCTGAGGCTTCTGATCTCCGCCCTGAGAGGCAAAACGAATCCACACCATGTATTTATTCGCACTGATTTCAGGAAACGTACAGGCAGACTCTTCGACCCAGACACGTAATAACTGATAGACCTTGCCAGCAAGCATCTGCTGATAAGCACCCTGTGGCGCAATGGCATTTTCAGCCTGGCCTGACTCACGCAGCAGTCTGAGCACAATGGCGATTCCTTCCTGCAAAGGGACCAGAGAAGACATCCAGTGCTGCAAATCCGCACATCGCTCAATTTCGGGGCGGTACTGCCAAGCATGAAAAGAGGGCATATCCACCTGCGTACCACCGCCCGGCACCGCCAGACGACCACGTAAACTGGCCAGCCACTCATTTTCTCTTAGTATTTGGCCTGTTTTGCCTGCGGCATTCAGATTCGCAGCCACGCGTTCAATTTCGTTGAGCATGGCATTCAAGGTTTTGGCCTCAACACCCGGGTGATCTCTCAAGCCGAGCAGAACTGTGCGCTGACGCTCAAGATCCTGCAAAACACTGCCTTTCATGTCAGTGCGTTCTGTTGCGTCCAGTAGATCAAACAGCGCGGAAAGCGCCACCTGGTGGAGCTTTGGATCACCGGGACGCGCAAAAAACATCATTCGATCGAACAGGGACTCCAGACGCATTAGCGCACGGACTCGTTCGTTAAATGGATATTCAAAAAGAATCACTATCGTGAAACGCCCGGTGAAATTGATCGTAGTTAATCGCTGGAAAGACGTAGTTTACCCTGCAAGGTTACACCAGGCTTTGTGCAAGACCAAGACCTGTTGCTCGAGCTGTGCAAGCGAAATGTCTTTTGAGTTATCAATCACATCATCGGCAAGGGCTAAGCGCTGTGCTCGGGTCGCTTGAGCGTCGAGAATCCTGCGGATTGTTGCCAGGGGAATTGCGTTCCTGCCCTGCACCCGCTCGATTTGAGTTTGCTCCTCACAATCCACCACGCACAGGCGATCAATACGATCCATCCATCGGCCTGACTCAACCAGCAGCGGGACCACAAATACGGCATATAGCCCGTGCGCCCGAGCAGCCTGCCTGATCACTTCCTCTGCGATTAAGGGATGCAAAATCGACTCGAGTTGAGCTCTGCGGGGAGCTTCAGCAAAGACAAGCTCTCTCATTTTTGCACGATCCAGCGCACCCTTCGGATCGATCACGCCGTCGCCAAACGCGCTCGTAATGGGCTCAATTGCGCGTCCACCTGCAGCGGTTAATTCATGCGCAATTAAATCCGTATCAATCACATTGGCCCCCCAGGCACCTAACCAGTTAGCGACCTGCGTCTTACCTGAGCCAATCCCGCCTGTTAATCCCAGCTTAAACATATCCCAACCTACCTGAACGGTGCATAGTCACAAAAAAGAATCAGAATACCCGCTACAGCCAAAAAAGGCCCAAAAGGAATCGCCATCCTGACAGGCAAACGACAATAAGCTTGCAAGAAAAGACCCGTCAGCCCACCCGCGAGCGAGGCATAGAGCATCAAAGAAGGAATTGCCTGCACACCCAGCCAGGCCCCCAGGGCGGCGCTGAGCTTGAAATCCCCATACCCCATTGCCTCGCGCCCCGTTTTCCATTTATACAGGGAAAAAATCACCCAGAACAAGCAATAACCCAGGGCAGCACCCGCAACAGAATCAGCAAGACTGATCCACCCACCAGAGAGTTGGAACAACATGCCCAGCCACATCCAGCTCAAAGTCAATATATCGGGCAATAAGCCAGTCTGCAGGTCAATATGAGCAAGTGACAATAGTCCGCCACAGAGAATGAATGCAGCAACGCCTGCTTTGCTTAACCCCCAGGAGTGCGCCACGCACAGACTGATCAGGCACCAGGCAAGAATCAAGGCAATATCTAACCGTCTCACAGTTCGGCATAGCGCGACCGGCACCGGGCTTGCCAGGCAACCCAGAGAGTGCTCAAGCCAGACCGGCACCCACCTGGCAAGCAATACCCACACCGGGGCACCTGAAACAGCACAAACCAGCCCGACCAGCCATGCCTGGTTCAAACTATTAGCCACCCTGTTTGCCCCCCTGAGCAAGCTCAAGTATTTCTATCTGGTCAGCATGGATGCGACCAAATGCGTAGAATATGGTTATCGGCACAGTGTTGTTCGTTGAATCGGAAAGTTACCCATGTTTGAAATTAATTCCTCGGTTGTTGCACGCATTAACCGCTCGTGCGTTTTAGCGACTGGCTTTTCAGCCTTATTGCTCAGCGGTTGCGCCCAGATACAACAACAAATGCAGCAACCTGGCTACTACAACCTCCCTGCTGCAAGCTCTGCGACGGATGCGCTGGCACAAGCCGAAGGTTCATACGCCACCCAGGCGATCCGTGCGCCCAACCAGATTCAGTTTGATTTACGTCAACCCGTCTCGCAGAACCCGAATAGCGTCCCCGTCAGTGCGAACAGCGCGTCAGCAGCTATACCGAAGTCTGCGTCGGGTGCAACGAGCCCCGCGGCCCCACCTGTTGCAAGCAACAACGCTAAAACCACAACCAGCGATGGTGTCCAGCCTGCCCTCAAGCCCTACGATGCTTCAGGAGCGCCAACGGACTTACCTCCTGCAGATTTATCTACAGCGCAGAATGTCAGCCCCAACAGCACAGGCTCAGGATCAACCATTCAAGAAACCCTGTTGCCAGAACCTCAAACATTCAGCGGAACACTGCCATGCTTCCACCCTGAAATGAAATGTTCAGCGCAGCGCATCACCCTGAGCCTTGCGCCAAATGGTCGCTGGCGGGCACGCGCGGCATACCTGGACCAAAACACGCAGAATGGCAGTGTGCAACTGGATCAGGGATGCTGGCGCGGCAACATGATGAATCCCCCCCGGATTATTTTGCTCAACACGCAAGGCGATGCGCGTGCCGAGCTGGCGATGACCAATGGCAACAGCCTAAGACTGGTTTCGCTTAATGGTTCGACTCCAAATCTGACCTATACCTTGTCCCGGCAGCCGGACCTGGATGCGATCAGCGAACTGGATAAAAAAGCAGCGCCGAACTGCCCTTGATTTTTTTAAGATCGGACCGGATCAGCGAGGTCGTTCTTTTCTGGCTCGGGATTCGTGCAAACTTCCCGAGCCAGTTGAACAGCGTTGCGCACACCCATCTTGTAAAAAATACGCGCGCGGTGGGCTTCTACGGTTCGCATCGAAATACCAAGCTCCATGGCAATCAGTTTGTTTGATTTTCCTTCCGCCACGGGATGAATGACATCGCGTTCACGCGCGGTGAGCACGGTCCAGCCAGCGCCCTCTATACCGTCAAAATTTTTCATACTACCTCCGCTTGATGACGGAGTGCAGTCTGGCAGAGCCTGTCAAGTCAGTGAAGCTGTCAAATCTGACAGGCGGAATTACCCTAGGTACGTATTGACAAGCAGCATTTAAATTTCGAGGTTGTCGATCAGCCGGGTTGCGCCTAGCTTGGCCGCAGCAAGTACGACTAAAGGCTCGCCTGCAACGACCTCTTCGCGAGTCGGCTTATGCAGATCCCGTCGTCTCCTGACTGCGATGTAATCGACCTGCCAGCCTCTGGCGTTGAGGCCTGCAATCGCAATTTGCTCAAGCTGCGGGACATCATGGATGCCGGCATGGATCTGCTGCTGCAAAAATTTAAGTGTGGCAAATAGCTGGGGAGCCTCTTGCCGTTCAGTTTCTTGCAGATACATATTGCGTGAAGACAAAGCCAGACCATTGTCTTGACGAACAGTTTCATGCGCGAGGATTTCAACAGGCAATTGGAACTGACGGCACATATTACGGATGACCATCAACTGCTGATAATCCTTTTTCCCGAACACCGCCACACGCGGCTGCACACAGGAGAAAAGTTTCAACACGACAGTACTGACCCCACCAAAAAATCCTGGTCGGCATTCACCCTCAAGAATATCGCCCAACTCCTGTGGCGGTTGAACGCGATAGCTCTGGGGCTCCGGGTACAACTCCCGTTCATCCGGCGCGAACAACACGTAGACATCTCGCGCACGCTCAAGCTTGTCTATGTCGTTTTGTAGTGTTCTCGGATAACGATCAAAGTCTTCGTTTGGCCCAAATTGCAAACGGTTCACGAAAATACTCGCAACCACGGGGTCACCATGTTGGCGAGCGAGCTTCATCAAGGCCAGATGACCTTCGTGAAGATTACCCATCGTTGGTACAAAAGAAACGCGCAATTGACCACGCAACTGATCTCGCAAATCTTCGATAGTGTGAACAACCTTCAATCAAATCCCCCTGAGCGCTCTGTGACGCTTTTAAACTGCCGCGCTGGTGTATGCCAGTCGTACATAGATAGGAGCATAAGGCTCGGCCTGAGTAATCTCAAGCAACAGTTCGCGAGACAACTCAAGCATCGCTAAAAAGTGCACAACTACCACAGCGGTGGGCGCACCTTCTTCGATGCGCTCCATAAAAAGCTGTCCGAACTCAATGAAACGCACGTCCGAGAGTCTGCGCAGAATATGTGTCATGTGATCACGCACTGACAACTGCTCACGGGTGATATGGTGATGGGCGTTGAGCTTGGCACGCTTAAGAATATCGGCCCACGCCAGTCTCAGATCCTCGACATTGACCTCAGGTAAAGCACGCTCGACACGCAAATCTGCAAAAGCCTGAGCACGCTGAAAATCACGCCCTAACTGGGGCAATGCATCAAGCTTTTGCGAGGCTAGTTTCATTTGTTCGTATTCAAGCAAACGACGCACTAACTCGGCCCGGGGGTCTTCGGCTTCTTCACCCGTATCGGTCTTCTTGACCGGCAACAGCATGCGCGCCTTAATCTCAATCAGCATTGCCGCCATGAGCAGATACTCAGCGGCCAGCTCGAGATTGTGCACGCGAATCTGATCCACATAGGACAGATATTGCTTAGTCACCTCAGCCATCGGGATATCGAGGACGTTAAAGTTCTGCTTTCGAATCAGATACAACAGCAGATCCAGAGGCCCCTGAAAAGTCTCCAGAAACACCTCAAGCGCATCCGGCGGAATATACAAATCCGTGGGCAGCGAAAACAATGGCTCGCCATACAGACGTGCCAGCGCCACAGCATCTACGACATCTGGGGTCGTATCTACTGAAGGCTGCGCCAAGAGCGCTTCAAGGCTCTCGCCTGAAACCTTTACCTTAGCCATGTACGTTGTTACTTAGTCGTTCTGGTAAACATACGCATTTTGAGGCACGCGGGCCTGCTTGAACTCCTCGGCACGCTCTGCGTCCTGAGGCTTATCCCACAGACGCGCACGCCCATCACGCTGACGTTGTTCAACATCGGGATGGGCTGTTTTATAGGCCTGAAGGAACTGAGTAATTTCTGAGGTGTAGTTCTCTGCCATAGCTTCGCCAGCAAAAGGTTAGACTGGTGTCTAGTGTACTGTAGAGCAGCCCTGTCAACATCCCATGTCATCTCCGAGCCCCTTACCTCCTGCGCAAGTATTAAATCCCGCCGTATCGCCCAAGGCCAGACGCATTCTGCCCTTCATTGTCGGCTGCGCACTTTTTATGCAAATGCTGGACTCAACAGTCGTGACCACAGCCCTGCCCGCGATGGCGCTAGCGCTTGATTCCGACCCAGTCAGCCTGAACATTGCCATCACCTCTTATCTATTGTCCCTGGCGGTCTTTGTCCCAATCAGTGGCTGGGCAGCCGATCGCTACGGTGCCCGCAAGATCTTTATGATTGCGATCGGGCTGTTTACCCTCAGCTCACTGACCTGCGCACTCTCCACGAGCTTGCTACACCTGGTATTTTCTCGCGTCGCTCAAGGTATTGGCGGAGCAATGATGGTGCCTGTCGGGCGCATCATCCTGCTCAGGACGATTCCCAAACACGACTTACTGCGCGCGATGGCTTTTTTATCGATGCCAGCCCTGATCGGCCCGTTGATCGGACCTCCCCTTGGCGGATTTTTAGTGACCTATGCCTCCTGGCACTGGATTTTTCTGATCAATCTGCCGATCGGGCTATTCGGTATCTGGATGGTACGGCGCTATGTTGTGGAACTCCCCTCGGACGGGATGCCACATCCTCTTGATTTAATTGGATTTATTCTCACTGCGGCCTGTATGGCCTGCCTGATGGGTGGTTTTGAGGCATTAGGCACCAGCGAAGCCTCCTGGACCGTCACGCTGGGATTAATCACTACTGGACTCATCACCGGCGCGCTCTACTATTTGCACGCCAAACGCTGCCCACAACCAATTCTGGACTTAACGCTGCTCAATATCCCGACCTTCAGGGCCTCAATGCTAGCGGGTAATCTTTGCCGATTCACCATAGGTTCGACCCCATTTTTGATGGCGATACTCTTACAAGTCGGTTTTGGACTAACGGCACTATCGGCCGGAATGATTACCTTTGCTGGGGCCATTGGCTCGCTGGCCATGAAATTTGTCGCGCCTCCCATCCTGCGCCGGTGGGGTTACAGGCAGGTGCTCACGATTAATGGCGTCTTCACCGGCGCATGCACACTTTTATGCATCGTTTTCACGTCAGCGACTCCGGTGTACCTCATTAGTTTTGTGCTGCTGCTAGGGGGATTTTTCAGGTCTTTGCAGTTCACTGCCGTCAACACGCTTACCTTTGCCGATGTGTCTCATGCGGGAATGAGTCGTGCGAGTAGCTTTGCCGCTATGGGCCAACAGCTAGGCGTCAGTCTCGGGGTAGGAGTCGCGGCCTGTACGCTGAACGTCAGTATGAACTGGCGCCAGGCAGTAACACTCAGCACAACTGACGTTACAGCAGGTTTTATCGTGATTGGAGTCTTATGTTCTCTAGCCAGTCTTTTATTCTGGCGCATGGATCCCGATGCGGGGGAGTCATTGCACCGCCGCTAATCAGGCAACGCGTTAGTTGACCTGAGCGCCGGACAGCTTGACGATTTCCTGATATTTCTCGCGCTCCTCTACAACCATTCTTGAGAACTCCGCCGCACTCAGTGCAGAGGCATTTGATCCCATCGCCTTCAGTCTCTCCTGCACCACAGGATCCGCGAGCGCAGTCTGATATGCAGCATGCAAGGTATCCACAATAGCCACGGGCGTGCCGGCAGTCGTAAACACACCAAACCACGTTCCAATATCAAACGGTTTGACACCAGCCTCTTGCATGGTGGGCACCTGAGGCAACATCTCTGAACGCGTTGCAGTCGTCACAGCCAGAGCGATCACTTTGCCATCATTGATCAGACCTGCCGACGCGGCGAGGTTATCAAACATGAAATTCGACTGACCTGCGAGCAGCGCTAATTGTGCGGGCGAAGCGCCCTGATAAGGAATGTGCACCACGCTAATCTGCGTACGGGCACGCAACAGCTCTCCGGCAAGATGGCCTGCACTGCCTGAACCGCCTGAGCCGTAATTCATCTCACCAGGATGCGCACGTGCGTAAGCCACCAGATCGCTGACAGAGGCGATGGAATGTTTGATCGCAAAGTCCTTGTTAATCACAAGCACGTTGGGAACCGAGGCAACCAAAGCAACCGGCGCAAAATCCTTGACTGAATCGTAGGGAATCGAAGCAAACAACCATGGATTGATGGCGTGCGTGGCAACCGCCCCCATCACGAGCGTGTAGCCATCCGGGGCGGCACGCGCGACGATATCTGCACCGATATTGCCGCCTGCACCGGGTTTATTTTCCACCACTACGGTCTGACCCAGTGATGCTTTGACTTTCTCCGCAAGCAGGCGCGCCATCGTATCGAGAGGACCGCCTGGTGGGTAAGGGACAACAAAACGCAAAGCTTTAGTCGGCCACACTGCCGTTGTCGCAGAGGCGGCTGCCGGGCTGCTGGATTGCATGGCAGTCTGGCTTTTTACCTGACCGGCCATCAAACCGGCCAATAACCCAGCACCCAGGGTAAATAATGCCGTGCGTCTAGTCGTTAATTTCATTCAAACTTTACCCAAGTCCATACTGAAGCATGTCACAAAACACGACCCGAACCGTTAATGCAAAATCTGGCTCAGGAACAATTTGGTGCGCTCATTCTGAGGCGCATCAAAGAACGCATCTGGCGTGTTTTCTTCGATGATTTCGCCTCGGTCCATAAAAATGACCCGATCTGCGACCTTGCGGGCAAAACCCATTTCATGGGTCACGCACAACATGGTCATCCCGGATTCTTTGGCCAAGCCCACCATCACGTCCAACACCTCTTTGACCATCTCAGGATCAAGCGCGGAAGTCGGCTCATCAAACAACATGATCTTGGGATCCATGCAAAGCGATCGTGCAATCGCAACGCGCTGTTGCTGACCGCCCGATAACTGACCGGGAAATTTACTCGCCTGATCTGGAATACGCACACGCTCGAGATATTTCATCGCACGCGCTTCAGCCTCTGCACGCGGGACTTTCAAGACCCAGATGGGCCCAAGCGTGAGGTTCTCAAGAACGGTCAGGTGTGGAAAGAGGTTGAAATGCTGAAACACCATGCCAACGTCACGGCGGATCGTTTCAACATGACGCACATCGTTGGTGAGCTCCGTGCCTTCGACAACGAGCTTGCCCGACTGGTGCTCTTCGAGTCGATTGATGCAGCGTATCAAGGTGGACTTACCTGAACCTGAAGGCCCGCAAATCACGATGCGTTCACCACGGGCGACATCCAGATTGATATTGCGCAACACGTGGAATTTTCCGTACCACTTGTTGACGTCTTTCATTTGAATGATGGCATCAGCCATACATATTCTCCAGATCTAGCGTTTGTAGCCCGTTGACAAGCGCTTTTCAAGCGACTGACTGTACTTGGACATCGAGAAACAAAAAACAAAATAAATGAGTGCGATAAAGATATACAGCTCTGAGCTGAAGCCACGCCAGGCTTGATCTGTCAAAGCCGCCTTAGCAGCCTGAGTCAGATCAAAAATACCAATCACAACAACCAGCGAGGTGTCTTTAAACATCGCGATAAAAATGCCTACTAGCGGTGGTATCACGATCTTGAGTGCCTGAGGCAAAATGATCAGCCGCATCTGCTGCCAGTAATTCAACCCGATTGATTCACCACCCTCGAATTGGCCTTTGGGAATCGCCTGCAAACCACCTCGCACAGTTTCTGCGATATAGGCTGCCGCAAACATGATGATCGCAATCTGCGCGCGCAATAGCTTGTCGATTGAAAAGCCTTCCGGTAAAAATAAAGGCAACATCACCGCGGACATAAACAACAAACTGATCAGTGGTACGCCGCGAATCAGCTCGATATAAACCACGCAGATCGATTTGATCGCAGGCATCTTTGAGCGGCGGCCCAGCGCAAGCAACACGCCAATAGGAAAAGCAAAGGCGATGCCAAAAGTCGACAAAATCAGCGTCAGCGGCAAACCACCCCAGAGACTGTTTTCGACAAATTTCATACCAAAAATTCCGCCCCACATCAGGATTGCTACAGCGACCAGCGCCACAATCCAGATCAGAATAAGGGAGGGATTCCAGAAACGTCTGAAACCGCTCAGAACAATGACACCCAGCAACAGACACGTCGCGACCAGAGGACGCCATTGTTCATCGTATGGATATAAACCAAACAGGATCAAGCGGTGTTTTTCATAGATGAAAGCCCAGCACGCACCACCCGTCCCCCGACAGGCCTGAGCTGAGGTGGCGCTGATATTGGCTTTGATGAAAGCCCACTCAATAACTGCCGGGACGGTCGCGAGTAACAGCCACACGGACAATATCGTCAGCAGAGAATTTAGCGGCGTAGAAAAAAGTTGGGTCCTGATCCAGTGCCATGCGGATCGCTGGGTAGGAGGCGCCTCATCACTGAGTGGCGCACTCGAAGTATTGGCTGCTGTACTCATCTCAACGCTCCACCAGCGCAATACGCGTGTTGTACCAATTCATAAACAGAGATATTGAAATACTGACCGTCAGATATGCACCCATGATGATCATGATGCCTTCAATCGCTTGTCCGGTCTGGTTCAAGGTTGTATTGACAACCGACACAATATCGGGATATCCAATCGCCACGGCGAGCGAGCTGTTTTTCGTAATGTTGAGATATTGACTGGTCATCGGTGGGATGATCACGCGTAATGCCTGCGGCAAGACGATCAGTCGCAAAATCAGACCATTTTTTAAACCTATCGCGCCCGCGGCTTCCCATTGACCATGATTAACCGACTGAATGCCGGAACGCACTACCTCGGCGATAAACGCTGAGGTGTAAACGACCAGACCGATAATGAGTGCAGCAAATTCCGGGCTCAGGGTAATGCCACCCGCAAAGTTAAACCCCTTGAGCTCAGGCATATCAACTGAGAGCGTTGTACCACTGAGCAGCCACACGACGATGGGCACAACCAACAGCAAGCCCGCTGAGAAACTCCATATCGGGAAGATCTGACCGGTTTTTTCCTGACGTTTGCGCGCCCAACGTGACAAGCCAACGATCACCACGATCGCAAGCAGTGCTCCCCAGAGCAACCAACTCAGTCCATCTCCTTGTAACCAGGGCATTTTGATGCCTCGATTAGAGATAAAAACTCCCGGCAGTGGTTTGAGTGCCTGACGCGGACCTGGCATGGTCTCGGAAATAATGGCATACCAAAAGAACAACTGCAGCAACAAAGGGATGTTGCGCATGACTTCAACATAAATGCTGGCCAGCTTGTGAATCAGCCAATTTTTAGAGAGGCGGGCAATACCAATCAGTGTGCCCAATAAGGTCGCAAAAATAATACCAACCACTGCGACCCGCAAGGTATTGAGCAACCCGACAGTCAGTGCGCGCCGGTAATCGTTAGCCGGACCGTATTCGATCATCGACTCACCGATCGCAAATCCTGCCTCGCGACTAAGAAAACCAAACCCTGAAGCGATGTTTCGTACGGACAAGTTGTGCAGGGTATTGTGCACAAGAAACCACACCACCCCACCGACCGCGCACAGTGCAATCACCTGATATACGATCGAGCGCACTCCAGGATCATTCCAGGAGAGTCGCCTGCCAAGCGGCGCGCTTGATTTGGGCTGGGTCATAAAATTTTCTGCAGAAAAAAAGTTGCAGGGCGACCCAAAATGAAGGTCGCCCTGTGTCTAGACAGCAATCAATGTAAACAAAACAATTAGCGGATTGGCCAACCGTACATAATGCCGCCTTTTGTCCACTGCTGGTTCAAACCGCGTGGCAGTTTGAGTGGGCTGTCCGCACCGACGTTACGCTCAAAGCTCTCGCCGTAGTTACCGACCTGCTTCACAATTGTGTAGGCCCATTTTTCATCTACGCCCAGATTCTTACCCATACCTGGTGTGACACCCAGAATACGTTGAACGTTAGGGTTGGTGCTTTTGAGCATTTCATCGACGTTTTTGGTCGTGATGCCATACTCTTCGGCCTCGAGCATTGCAAACAGGGACCAGCGAATCACGTTGAACCATTGCTCATCGCCCTGACGAACCATGGGGCCCAGTGGCTCTTTGGAGAAGTCATCAGGAAGAATCACGTAGTTGTCTGGCTTTTCCATGGTTGAACGCGAACCAGCCAGACCTGATTTGTCTGTGGTGTAGGCGTCGCAACGACCGGAAACAAAGGCACCAACGACCTCGTCAAGCTTTTCAATCACAACAGGTTTGAATTCAATCTTATTCGCACGGAAAAAATCGGCCAGGTTCAGCTCTGTGGTCGTACCAGGCTGGACGCAGACGGTCGCGCCATTGAGTTCTTTAGCTGACTTGATATTCAAGTCTTTACGTACGATCACGCCCTGACTGTCATAGAAGTTCACGCCCGCACCGAGCATGCCCTGGGTGGTGTCGCGAGTCAATGTTTGGGTAGTGTTACGTGTCAGGACGTCGATTTCACCAGACTGCAGTGCGGTAAAGCGCTGCTGCGAGGTCAAGGGCGTTACTTTGAATTTGGATGCATCACCGAACATCGTTGCAGCCACTGCGCGGCACATGTCGATATCGAGACCTTTCCATTCACCTTTGCTATCGGCAGCCGAAAAACCAGCCACGCCGGTCGATACGCCGCACTGAACAAAACCTTTCTTCTTTACATTTTCAAACGTCGCGCCTGCCTGGGCAACAGAGCTTGCTGCAACGAGAGCAGCGCCAACAGCGGCAAGTTTAAGAAATTTCATGGATTAATCTCCGAAGTACAACGATATGTGTCTGCCAATTATGCAGACCAAGTGGGACTGACATACAAGTAACTGATCGTAACTGGTATGTGCTCTCCAAATGTATGAGGGAAATCCCTCGGCGTCAATGAGCTTTTTTGCGTATAGAACGACGTACAGAGTTATGATTAGTGCTTACTCAAAGCAAAAACATGATTGAATTCAAGCACGTATTTAAATCTTACGGCCGTGGTCGCAACATTCTATCCGACATCACCTTTCGTGTGACTGCTGGAGAATTCGTCTTTGTTGCGGGCCCTTCGGGCGCGGGGAAATCGACTTTACTAAAAATGATCGGTGGTCTCGAACCACCAAGCCGCGGCTCGATAGAGGTCAATGGACAGCGGCTCGATGCGTTGTCAGCACGTGCCCGACCCTATCTCAGGCGTGCAGTAGGGGTGATTTTGCAAGATACCCATCTTTTATATGATCGCAGCGCCATTAATAATGTCCTGCTACCACTTGCCGTCACGGGACTGGCTCCCGATCTTGCACGCGCCCGCGCGCGCGCCGCGCTTGAAAAGGTCGGCTTGTCCAGTAAAGAAGACATGAATCCGATTGAGCTTTCCGGTGGGGAGCAACAACGCCTGGCGATTGCGCGCGCGATCGTCAATCGCCCCGCCATCCTGATCGCCGACGAACCCACTGCAAATCTGGACCGCGAGACTGCACATCGAATCATGTCGGTTTTCAGAGATTTCAATCGCGTAGGTGTCACGACTCTGATTGCCTCGCACGATGAGGCATTGATGGCCGAGTACGCTAGCCGCACGTTCAGGATTGATCCGGGCAAATTTACCGACCTTGCTGGCCGGAGCACAAAATGAAAACTCTGCTGCGTCAACACCGGTATGCTTTGGCCGTAACAATCAAAAGACTGATATCACAGCCCTTTTCATCGCTTGCCAATTTATTGGTGATTGCACTCGCCTTATCTTTACCTTTACTTGGTGCGTCCTTGCTGGTTTCTGTTCAACCGGTCGCAAGGCAACTTTCGGTTACCCCTGAACTAACAGTTTTCCTGAAAATGGATTCTGCCAATGGTCAGGCGGAACAGATCGCTACCAAAATTCGTAAAGAATACGCCGATCAAGCGGCCTCGGTTCGGGTGATGAGCAAAGACGTCGCACTCAAAGAACTCAGGACCAACCCAGCCTGGGAGCAGGCTCTGAAAGTGCTGCCCGGCAATCCGCTACCTGACGCCGTGGTTGTCACGCTTACTCCAGGCGATGATCTGGCGCTCAGAGCTGACAAGCTGGCCCATGCCTGGCGGACTTGGCCAGGCGTTGAGTTAGTTCAGCTCGACAGTGCCTGGGTTCAACGGCTCGAAGCGCTGCTTCGCTTTGCACGTATCGGCTTGTTGTTGTTGGCTTTAAGTGTGGCGCTGGTTGTGCTGGCAACCGTGTTCAATACCGTCAGAATGCAGGCCCTGTCGCAACGCGAAGAAATCGGAGTTGCCAGACTTGTCGGCGCAACGGAATCGTTCGTACGCAGGCCCTTTCTTTATTTGGGTGCGATGACTTGCAGTCTCGCGGCACTGATTGGCATCGGCATCGCTCGCTTAGCGCTCGTACCACTGAACAATGCCTTATCCAGTCTCGCGCGCAGCTATGACGCCGATTTTGCACTCGCACTGCCACCGACAACGATGCTCATACTAGCAGTCATCGTGGTTGCTGCATTGGGTGCGCTCTCGGCTCGCTGGTCTGTCCAGCGCAACACGCGTTTTTAACCGCACAAACCGCCAGATACGCCCATGAAAATCGCAGCCCCTTTGGTTGCCTGGCAACGTTCGCAAGGCCGCCAGGGTTTGCCATGGCAACAAACGCGCGATCCTTACCGCGTCTGGCTATCAGAGATCATGCTGCAGCAGACGCAAGTCACTGCCGTCATCCCCTATTATCAAAAATTCCTCGCAAGCTTTCCTGATGTAGCGAGCCTCGCGCAAGCGCCTTCAGAACAAGTGATGGCACACTGGGCAGGCCTGGGCTATTACGCACGCGCCCGCAACCTGCATGCTTGTGCCCAACGCGTGATGCAGGAGTGGGCAGGAAATTTTCCGCCCGATTCAGCAGGACTCGCGACCTTGCCCGGCATTGGTCCCTCCACTGCAGCAGCCATTGCAGCGTTTTGTTATGGCGAACGCGCAGCGATTCTGGATGGCAACGTCAAACGCGTTTTATCCAGATACTTTGCAATTGATGGCGACCCCACTACTCGCGCGACAGAACAAAAACTATGGCAACTCGCTCGAAGCGAAGTACCCAGTGCGGCTCAATTACGGCGAGACCCGATGGTCATGACCGCCTATACACAAGGGCAGATGGATTTGGGAGCAACGTTGTGCACACGTGCTCGCCCCCAATGCAAAATATGCCCACTGCAAAAAGGCTGTTTGGCTTATGCTCAAGGTCGAACAGATGAACTGCCCTGGCCACGGACAAAAAAAATCCTGCCCGAGCGAAGCACCTGCATGCTGATCGCTTGTCATCAAAACAAAGTATTGCTTCAACGCAGACCTGATTCCGGCATATGGGGTGGTTTATGGAGCCTGCCTGAGTTTGATTCGGGGCTTAGTCCACAAGATGGCTGTGCATACCTAGGCGTAAGCGTCGGCAAAATTCAGAGCCTCTCAGCATTTCTGCATACGTTTACTCATTACCGACTGACTATCGAGCCCATATTGGCCCATGTACGCTCAACAAAAATTTCTGCGGATACCCGTATTGATATGAGTCAGTCCGAATGGATACAGATCGGACAACTATCAACACTCGGGATGCCAGCTCCCGTAAGAAAACTACTCGATGGACTACTCGCCGATCATCTGCTGCGTTAAGTCACCGGTGGACGATACTTACTGATACTCATCAGCATCCCACAGGCAATACCAATCGTCAGTAGCGCCGTGCCACCATAGCTTAGCAATGGCAGAGGGACGCCTACAACCGGCAAAATTCCGGTCACCATTCCAATATTCACAAAGACATAGATGAACAACACCATCGTGATGCTACCGGCGAGTAATCGGCTGAAATGGGTCGGCGCTCGCACAGCAATTGTGAGACCGCGCGCGAGTAACAACAAATAAAGCAGGAGCAAGGTAATCCCGCCATAGAGTCCAAATTCCTCAGAGAACACAGCAAAAATAAAATCTGTCGTGCGTTCAGGAATAAAGTCCAGATGGGTCTGCGTACCGTTCATATAGCCCTTGCCATATACGCCTCCAGAGCCTACGGCGATCGTAGACTGGATCGTGTGAAACCCTTTACCTAATGGGTCTGTGCTGGGATCGAGCAGCGTGCAAATACGGTGTTTTTGATAATCATGCAAAACCACCCAGTCAAAATCATCATCACATAAATCATCCTGGTATGCCACGATCGAACCCACACCAATCACCCCGGCAATCACAACAGGCAACAGCAATTTAAAAGACAACCCGGCAAAATAAATCACGCAAAACCCAGCACCGAATACTAGCAGTGCGGTGCCAAGATCTGGCTGCTTGATAATCAATAAACAAGGCACAATCAACAAGAGCACCGCTACGAAAAAATCCAAGATCGTCATCGGACCTTCTCTTTTTTGAAAATACCAGGCCAGCATTAATGGGACCGCGATTTTCATCATCTCCGATGGCTGGATACGGGTAAATCCAAGATTGAGCCATCTTGTCGCGCCTTTACTTGTATCGCCAAAAAAGAAAACACCCAGCAGCAGCAATACCCCGAGAACATAGAAAGGCACAGCGAACCGCATGATGATGTGCGGCGGCGTCAACGCCACCACCCACATCGCGCAGAGTGCAACAATGAAATTACGCGTCTGGTCGGCAAAGCGCCAGTCTGTGCCACCAACCGCCGAGTGCATCACCAGCAACCCCATAGACGCCAGGATTATCAAAATAATCATCAAGGGCCAGTCAATCGCCGCAATCACTCGCCCCAGAAACGCGAACACGTATTTCATTGCCCACCCGCTCTATTCGTCACCGGCACCGTGTCACTGGGCGCGGTGGGAGTCACGCTCGAGGAAAACGGCACGCTCGGGAGTGATTTTTTAGCATCGCGTGCAAGCCAGGCATCGAACACCTTACGTGCAACAGGCGCTGCCACGCTACCCCCCCAGCCAGCATTTTCAACAATCACAGCGATTGCGATTTTAGGATTCACCGTTGGCGCAAACGCCATAAACAAGGCGTGATCACGCAGTCGTTCATCAATCGCGCTGGCTCGGTATTTAGCGCCACGCAAACTGTAAACCTGCGCAGTACCTGTTTTACCGGCGGCTTGATAGGGCGCGCCTGCGAACGCCTGTCTGGCCGTCCCGACTGTTGTGACATCAGCCAGCGCCCGTTTGATGAGTTGAAGATTTTCTTTTTTGAGAGGAATTTTGTACGAAGCCTCTGCAACCGTGAGGCTTTGCACACCAGTTTTTGGATTTTCTAATGCACGAACAAGGTGAGGTTTCATAAACACACCATCATTTGCTAAGACTGCAGTCGCTTGCGCAAGCTGCATCAAGGTAAAGGAGTTATACCCTTGTCCGACCGCAACGGAAATCGTTTCACCCGCATACCAGCGCTGCTGCTCACGCTTTTTATACGCCTGTCGTTTCCACTCGGTCGAAGGGAGTACACCACGCTTTTCGCCGTCGATATCAATGCCGGTCAGCTGACCAAAACCGAAGGGCTTCATAAAATCATGCAACCCGTTAACCCCTATTTCGGGGCCAAGAGAATAAAAATATGTATCAGAAGAAACAACCAATGCCTGATGCATATCAATTGAACCAAAGGCCGTCGAGCCTGAATTTCGGAAACGCTGTCCACCAAACTCAAAATACCCTGGGTCAGAAATTCGATCCGTCGCGCGGCGCTTATTGAGCTCCAGTGCAGCCAGCGCGACAAAGGGCTTGTAGGTCGAACCAATCGGGTATGTCCCAATCACTGGGCGATTAATGAGAGGATGATCGGGCGATTCATTTAGCTGTCTCCAGCTTTCTGCATCGATCCCATCAATAAACAAATTGGGATCATAAGAAGGCTGGGATACGAACGCTAATACATCTCCTGTCGCAGGTTCGATCGCGACCAGCGCACCACGCATATCTTTGAAGGCCTCTTCGGCAATGCGTTGCAGACCCATATCGAGTGAGAGCACAAGATTAGAGCCAGGCACAGGATCGACTCGCTTCAGTACCCGGACAGGCTTTCCTCTAGCCGTGATCTCGAGCTCTTGCAAACCAGTCTTGCCATGCAAGGCAGTTTCGTAAGTTTTCTCTATGCCTTTTTTACCGATCACGTCGGTGCCGCGATAGTTACCGAGCTGACCGCTTTCTTCGAGAGCATTGACATCGCCCTCTGAAATCCGACCGATGTAACCCACGACATGACCTGCGGATTTTCCCTGAGGATATTCACGCACCCAGCGGGCACGCAATTCCACACCAGGGAACCGGAAAGAGTGGGCAGAAAACCAGGCAGCTTCCGTTTCATTCAAATTATTGCGCAACACAACGCTCGCATAGCGTCCTGACTCTGTTACACGTCGTTTGAAACGCCGCTGATCCGCAGGACTCATATACACAATCGGCATGAGTTCATTGAACAATTGGTCCAGATTGCCAGCACGCGCAGGGACAACCTCAAGCGTGTAACTTAAATAATTTCGTGCCAAGACCTCGCCATTTCGATCAACGATTTCACCTCTGCGAGGAGGAATTGGGACGACCGCGATCCGATTGCTATCTGCACGTGCGGCCAGACCCTCGTGGCGATCAACCTGCAGCACCCAGAAACGAATCACCAGCAAGCTAAAACAAATTACCGCAAACACCCCTGCGACGACTGCGCGCAGCAGGAATTTATTTTTTTGCTGCAAACCTGTTTTTTTAAACTCGAACATGGCGCGTGCGGATTAAACCGAGTTGGCATCGGCATCGTTCATCCGATGCTGAGGCAACAATAACAACCACCCCACTGCAGGCCAAAGTGCCGCGGTGACTAACACGCCAATGATCCAGGACCATCCAGCCCAAAAATTAGCTAGCCACGCACAGATCAGCACACCGATCAGTTTGGCGACAAAAAAGACCGGCAGCATGTGCAAGCCTTGGCTCCAAAGGTCGAAACGCAGTAACCGACGCTGTAAAACGTTTGCGCCATAAGCGACCATCGCGTAGGTCAATGCCTGCTGTCCGAGTGGTCCAACATCATGGACATCCATCAGTAAACCAAAAATAAAAGCCACCACCATGCCTATGCGTCGCGGGTCATGGACGCACCAAAATGCAATCACCAGCAGCAATAAATCGGGTGCCACCATCCAGTTGCGCCATGGCAGCAAAGACAGCATCCAGACACCAATAATGGTCGCCCAGATATATCTCGGACTCGTGTGATTTTCTAAGGGGTCAGGACGCACTGCGTGCGGTCGCGGCACGGGCGGACGCGTGGCGCGAGACCTTGTACTGGCCATCTCACTTTGACTTGGTCGACGCACCGGCAGGCTCCGATTTGAGTTTGGACGAAGATGGTGAAGGTGCGACCGGAGTCTCATTACCATCCACAGGAACCTGTAAGACCAGGAAATGCCGATAACGTTCCGGATGTGATGAAGGTTGCCCTTGTGCACGCGCAAAACCGGTGGAGGAATTACGCTCGACGCTCTCAATTTTGGCTACGGCAAGTCCTGGCGGGAACACCCCACCGACTCCGCTTGTCACAAGCATGTCACCCTCTCGGATATCAGCATCACTGGAAAAATAACGTACCTCGACTTTTCCGGGCGAAGTTGAGCCAAACGCAATTAACCGTAAACCGTTACGCAGAATTTGTACGGGAATGGATACCACCTCGTCGGTGAGCATGGCTGCCTCGGAGGACATGGGCGTCACACGAATGATCTGACCCACCACGCCGCCCTCGTCGATCACGGGCATCCCAGGAGCGATCCCTACTGTGCTGCCTTTATTGAATACCAGACGCCGGTTAAACGCATTCGCAGGTTCGTAGAGGACCTCCACCACGATGGCTGGCTGATCAACCGCTTTATCGAAGACTCCCATCAAACGACGAAGCTGTGCGTTTTCGGCGGCAAGTTGTGCTGCGTTACTTGTGACTTGGGCGAGTTCGATGCGCTGGCGTTGCAGGCCTTCGTTTTCCGCTTTAATGGCTGCTGCCGCGCTATACCAGTCATGCACCAGAAACGTCGCATCACGTGGCAACATCACCGCTCGTTGAAAGGGGTAGAGTGCAACCGAGATCGATTGACGCAGGGGGTTGAGCGTTTTCCAGTTGGCATCGGTCACCAGCAGCGCCAAAGCCAGCAGCACCATGAGTGCGAGCCTGACTTCGGCGGCAGGGCCACGTCGGAATAACCGCAGGGTGACGTGTCGTTGCATGGAAACGCAGACGACTAGTCGTTAATAAAAATAGCGCCTAGCTTTTCGAGGTGCTCGAGTGCGTCACCACATCCACGCACCACGCAGGTCAATGGATCATCAGCAACGATCACAGGCAAGCCTGTTTCTTCCTGGAGCAGACGATCCAGATCGCGCAACAAAGCACCGCCGCCCGTCAGGGAAATACCCTTGTCGGTAATATCAGCACCCAATTCAGGCGGTGTATTTTCGAGGGCGATTTTGACAGCCGAGACAATCTGATTCAGGGGATCAGTCAGAGACTCAAGAATTTCATTAGAGGAAACAGTGAAACTGCGGGGCACGCCTTCAGCCAGGTTACGCCCTTTGACTTCGATTTCACGAATTTCTGAACCTGGAAAAGCTGAACCGATTTCTTTTTTGATTAGTTCAGCTGTGGGCTCACCGATCAGCATGCCGTAATTGCGGCGGATGTAGTTGACGATCGCCTCATCAAATTTATCGCCGCCGACGCGCACGGAGCCTTTATAGACCATGCCGCCGAGGGAAATCACAGCAACTTCAGTTGTGCCGCCACCAATATCCACCACCATCGAGCCGCTGGCATCAGATACATTCAAGCCCGCACCGATCGCAGCAGCCATCGGCTCTTCAATCAGATAAACCTGGCTTGCACCCGCTCCAAGAGCGGATTCACGAATCGCACGTCGCTCAACCTGTGTCGAACCGCAAGGTACGCAGACAATAATCCGTGGGCTTGGCGCCAACATATTGCGGGGATGAACCATGCGGATGAACTGCTTGAGCATCTGCTCAGTGACAGTAAAGTCAGCAATCACGCCGTCTTTCATTGGGCGGATCGCCTCGATATTTCCTGGCACGCGACCTAACATTTGCTTGGCCTCGCGACCGACTGCCTGAATGATTTTCTTGCCGCCGGGGCCGCCATCATGACGGATCGCAACCACAGAAGGCTCGTCGAGGACGATACCTTTGCCGCGGACATAAATCAACGTATTGGCGGTACCGAGATCGATCGCCATATCACTGGAAAAATAACTACGGAGGAATCCGAACATGAGAGCTCAGCCTGAGAGAAAATAGACGCAGAAAATTGCGCAGGCGCTGGCGTGGAGCAAAGCTCATAACACACTGCGATCAGCCCTCTATCATAACTTATAATTCAGCATGATTCGCCAAATTGGCCTTATGTTTTCAATAGATTGAACCAGAACCCATGGCTCTTACCGAACAAGAAGTTGCCCGCATTGCACGCCTCGCTCGCCTGCAGCTCTCAGCTGGGCAGCTTACGCAAGCACAGACCGAACTCAACGACATTCTGGGACTGATCCAGGAGCTTCAGGCAGTCGATACCACCGGTATTGAGCCTTTAGCTCACCCGCTCTCGGCGATGACGGAGGTCCATTTGCGCCTGCGCGACGACATCGTTACAGAAACCACCTCGACTGAACGACGCGAAGCCCTCATGGCTAATGCCCCTGGCAAACGCGATGGGTTGTTCCTGGTTCCCAAGGTGATTGACTGATATGAGCCAAGTCCTACACACATTTTCCAGCCTGGC
>CANCRX010000047.1 GCA_947380655.1 Alcaligenaceae bacterium
AATGGCACGATGACGCCACAGGATTTCAACAAGAAAGAAGAGAGCTACTCGGCGCGTAACGCGATGGGAACAGGTCCTTACAAGTTGAAATCACGTGAAGTCGATATCAAAACTGTTTATGTCGAAAATACTGACTGGTGGGGTAAGCCGACCAAAACCGGTAACGTAACCGAAATTATCTATACCCCGATCAAACAAAACGCGACACGGACGGCTGCATTGCTGTCAGGCGAAGTAGATTTTGTGCTTGATCCCGCCGCTCAGGATCTGGATCGCTTGCGTCAGCAAGTTAAAGTTCTCGACGGCAATGAGTACCGTACGATTTACATTGCCATGGATGTGAAGAGCCCAGAGCTGAAGTACAGCAACATCAAAGGTAAAAATCCACTGGCTGATGTGCGTGTGCGCGAAGCACTCTACCGCGCCATTGATATCGAAGCGATCAAAAAGTCTGTGATGCGTGGCCTGTCCTTACCGACCGGCACAATGATCGCTCCGCAGGTCAACGGCTACACCAAAGAGCTGGGTAAGCGTGTTCCTTACGATGTAGAGAAAGCCAAGTCATTGCTCAAGGAAGCGGGCTATGACAATAACTTTGAAGTGACACTTGATTGCCCGAACAATCGTTATATCAATGATGAGGCGATCTGCCAAGCCGTTGTGGCCATGTGGGCCAAGGTCGGTGTCAAGGCTAAACTCAATGCGATGCCACGCGCGACCTTCTTCCCTAAAGTCGGTAACAACGATACGAGTATTTATTTGTTTGGCTGGGGCGTCCCAACCTACGATGCTTACTACTCGCTTGAAGCCTTGATCCATAGCAAAGGCGAGGGCGCGAACGGTTCCTTTAATTATGGCAACTACTCGAATCCTCAGGTTGATAAGCTGATCGATACCATTAAGACTGAAACAGATGATGCCAAACGTACGGCGATGATTCATGAAGCGCTCGCGTTATTTGCGAAAGATTTTGGTGCGATTCCTTTGCATGACCAGATTATTCCCTGGGCTATGAAAAAGAATGTAACGGCGCTGCATCGTGCTGACAATCGTCCCGTCGTTGAGTGGATCAAGATCGATTAATTAATTAATTAATTGACTAATCTGTCATCGCAGCGGCGTCGGTTAGGCGCCGCTGTGTTTTTGTGAGATGAAATGTTTGCATTTATTTTGCGTCGGTTGATTCAGGCGATAGGCGTGATGTTGGCAGTGGGTTTGCTTGCCTTCGTGCTGTTCCAGTATGTGGGCGATCCTGTCACAATCATGCTTGGTCAGGAAGCGACCCCCGCAGAACGGGATTTGTTGAGAACGCAGTTGGGCTTGAACGAACCCGTGGTCGTGCAGTTCTATCACTTTGTTGTGAATGCCGTACAAGGTGATTTCGGTTTGTCTTTAAGGCAGGGTCAGAAAGTCTCCGTACTGATTCGCGAAAAATTACCGGCCACACTTGAGTTGTCCGTCGCCGCAGCGGTGATCGCTTTGGTCTTGGGGCTGCCACTCGGCGTGTATACCGCGCTGAAACGTAATGGAAAAATCTCTCAGGCATTGCTTGCGTTCTCTTTGCTTGGTGTGTCCTTGCCGACATTTTTGATTGGCATTCTGTTGATTCTTGTTTTCTCGGTTTCGCTCGGCTGGTTACCGAGTTACGGTCGGGGCGATACTGTTCAACTTGGCTGGTGGTCGACAGGCTTACTCACCGCAAGTGGCTGGCAGCACCTGATTCTTCCTGCCGTGACCTTATCGCTTTTTCAAGTCGCGCTGGTGTTGCGACTGGTGCGTTCTGAAATGCTCGAAGTGCTGCGTACGGATTACATTAAATTCGCACGGGCCAGGGGCTTAACCAAACGTGCGATTCATTTCGGGCATGCGCTCAAAAACACGTTGGTCCCAGTGATCACCATCATGGGTTTGCAATTAGGCGGGATCATCGCGTTTGCCATTGTGACAGAGACGGTTTTCCAGTGGCCCGGCATGGGATTGCTGTTTATTCAAGCGGTGCAATTTGCCGACATACCCGTTATGGCCGCTTATCTTTGTCTGATCTCTCTGATTTTTGTCCTTATCAATCTGAGTGTTGACCTGCTTTATTTTGCGGTGGATCCGCGCCTGCGTGTTGGTCTGGGCCAATCAGGAGGAGGACATTGATGATGAATGCGCTTGCTAAATTCTGGGACGGCGATCTGGCCTGGTCCTGGCGCCATCACCCCGTGGCCATTGCGGCAACGTTCATGCTTGCTTCAATGTTGATTGCCGCCTTTGGTGCGGATTGGCTCGCACCCTACAACCCTTTTGATCTGGCGAGTATCGAATTGATGGACGCGCTCAAGCCCCCGGTCTGGTCTGCTGAGGGTACCGGTCAGTACTTACTCGGGACGGATAGTCAGGGGCGTGATCTGTTGTCAGCGCTCATGTATGGCACACGGGTGTCGTTATTGATTGGCCTGGCTGCGGTGGTGGGTGCGATGACACTTGGCATTGTGCTCGGGCTGATCGCAGGCTATGCCGGAGGTCGTATTGATGCGTTGATTATGCGTGTCGCTGACGTGCAGTTATCATTCCCAGCGATTCTGATTGCCTTGTTGATTGATGGCGTCGCGCGTGCAGTGGTGCCAGGAGATATGCATGAGGTGATTGCTTTTCCTGTTTTGGTCGGCGCGATTGCGCTGGCTGGCTGGCCACAGTACGCGCGAACCGTTCGTGGTTCAACACTGGTTGAAAAAAATCGTGAATATGTTCAAGCCGCGCGAGTGATTGGTATTTCGTCTCCCGTCATTATGTTCAGACATGTGCTGCCCAATGTCTTGGGCCCGGTGCTGGTCCTTGCGACGGTTCACCTGGCAACTGCCATCATTACTGAGGCTACCTTGTCCTATCTGGGGGTCGGCGTGCCTCCTACGTCGCCTTCTTTGGGCACTCTGATCAGGATCGGTAACGACTTTTTGTTTTCCGGTGAGTGGTGGATCACGATCTTTCCAGGTGCAGCCTTAGTGTTGTTGGTGCTTTCCGTCAATTTACTGGGTGATTGGTTGCGCGATGCACTCAATCCTCGTTTGAATTGAGGTCACGCATGTCAACTATTCTTGAATTGCGTGATGTGAGTGTCGAGTTTCCAACTCGGCGGGGCACACTGAAAGCGTTGAACGAGGTGTCGTTCTCCATTGCAGCTGGCGAAGTAGTCGGTGTCGTCGGGGAGTCTGGCGCGGGTAAGTCCCTGACAGGTGCTGCAATCATCGGCTTGCTTGAACCCCCAGGTCGTATCTCGCATGGTGAGGTGTTGCTGTCGGGTCGGCGGATTGATAATCTCTCTGATGATCAAATGCGTCTGATCCGGGGTAGGGAAATCGGAGCGATTTTTCAGGATCCACTGACCTCGCTCAATCCACTTTACACCGTCGGTCACCAGTTGACCGAAACGATCGTGACGCATTTGCCGATGACCTGGTCACAGGCGCGCACGCGTGCTATCGAGTTGCTCGAATCAACAGGTATCCCGGCTGCACGCGAACGCATTGATCACTATCCTCATCAGTTCTCCGGCGGCATGCGTCAGCGGGTTGTGATCGCGCTGGCGCTCGCGGCCGAACCTAAACTGATCGTAGCGGACGAGCCTACCACTGCACTCGATGTATCGATTCAGGCACAAATTATCGATCTGCTTAAAAAGCTCTGCCGTGAGCAGGGCGCCGCCGTGATGCTGATTACGCACGACATGGGCGTGATCGCCGAGACGGCTGATCGGATGGTGGTGATGTATGCGGGACGCGTAGTGGAGATTGGTCATGTGCGTGATGTGATTCATGCGCCTAGCCACCCTTATACGGTTGGTCTGATGGGCTCTATTCCCTCCGTGCATCAGCACGTTGAGCGTCTGGTGCAAATTGACGGTACGATGCCGCGACTCAATGCGATTCCAGAAGGTTGCGCGTTTAATCCCCGATGTCCGAAAGTCATGCCGAAATGTAAGGTCGAAAGACCTATGTTGCATCAGGTGGGGGCGACAAGCGCTGCCTGCTGGTTGCAAAAAGATCAGGAGCGAGTATGACTGAGCGCATGAATCAAGCTGCACAAGAGCGCCCTTTAGTTGAAGTCAATGATGCAGCACGTTGGTTTGATGTGTCTGCACCCTGGCTTGAACGGCTAGTGTCACGTAAGCCTCGGACTATGTTGCGTGCGGTCGATGGGGTCTCATTCAGCATTCGTCAAGGCGAAACACTTGCTCTGGTAGGGGAGTCCGGTTGTGGAAAATCTACCATTGCACGTTTGCTGGTCGGACTGTATCCGTTAACGCGCGGCACGATTACTTTTGATGGTCAGCCTCTTTCAGATATGGAGGGGCCCGATGGTCTGGCCTTGCGCAAGCGATTGCAGATGATTTTTCAGGATCCCTATGCGAGTCTGAATCCTCGCTGGCGTGTCGGACGCATCGTTGCTGAACCGATGCTTGCGCACACAAACATGACAAAGCAGGAACGCGAGGCACGGGTCGATGTGTTGCTGGCACAAGTAGGCTTGCACCCGACTGATCGTGATCGTTATCCGCATCAGTTTTCGGGTGGCCAACGCCAGCGCATTTCAATCGCTCGCGCCCTGGCGGTGAATCCTGAGTTTCTGGTGTGTGACGAGCCGACTTCGGCGCTCGACGTATCCGTGCAAGCTCAGGTACTGAACATCATGAAAGACCTGCAGCGTCGACTTGGTCTGACTTATTTGTTTATTTCCCACAACCTGGCCGTCGTGCATCATGTGGCCGATCGTGTTGGCGTGATGTATCTGGGGCGGATCGTTGAAATTGCTGATCGGGATAGTTTGTTTGAAAATCCCCAACATCCTTATACGCGCATGTTGCTCTCAGCGATTCCAGATATGACCGGTTCAGGGACGCGTCGAACGCCTGTTGCGGGCGAGGTGCCTAACCCCTTAAATCCACCCTCTGGCTGCACGTTCCATCCGCGCTGTCCTTTTGCACGTGATCTGTGCAAGTCGGAGTCACCCGCGATGGTGACCAACGGTGAAAACCAAGTGGCTTGCCACGGTATCGCTCAGGGCTGGCCCATGACAGTCGAAATCAGTGCAGCGGTCCCTTAGGCTTTAAGTCTAGTTCGTCATCGAGGTCAGGCAGGTCCTCATCATCCTCGCCCAGATCCTCGAGTAACTCCAGGTCTGGGTCGGGCAGGGCTTCGTCAGTCGTATCGAAAGGCAGCAATTCACCCAGTTCGTTTGAGAAATCGAACTCCTCGCCCTGATCATCCAGCCTGACAAACCGAGCTTCTGGGTCCGCGGTGATCTGGATCGCCCAGAGATATTGGCAATCGTAGGATTCGTGATCCAGATCCAGACCGCCCTTATTGCCAACAAAGCGTGCACCCGGACCACCCATTTGTACGTGCATAGCGGAGTCGTCGGGTTTCTCATCCGTACCAATTGGGATGGCGAAAATAACCCATTCTGCGTCATCGTCTACACCGATTTCAGCTAAAACAGACTTGCCCATATAGGCACTGAGCCCATCGGCAGTCTTGCCAAGCATGGCAAGTTCTTGTTCGGAAAAACGCAGGGAGAAGTCAGGATCGGTCATGGGACGTCAGCTCAATAGGCTGGTTCAAAGGTTCAACACCCTACATCATAGCTGTCAGACCTTGATTCACCATAAAAATGGTCTATAAGCCCTACAATACGGCATTGTTTTTTGACCTCAGTGACGGACCCCATGGCTCAATACGTATTCACTATGCACCGCGTGGGCAAAATCGTGCCCCCCAAGCGTCAGATTTTGCGTGATATCTCTCTATCCTTTTTCCCGGGTGCCAAAATCGGCGTGCTGGGTACAAACGGTTCGGGTAAATCAACACTGCTAAAAATCATGGCGGGCGTGGATAAGGAAATCGAGGGCGAAGCCACACCGATGCCCGGTTTGAATATCGGCTATCTCGAGCAGGAACCACGTTTGAATCCGGACCATACGGTGCGTGAAGCGGTCGAAGAGGGTTTAGGACCTGTAGTGGCCGCACGTAAGCGTTTGGACGAGGTGTACATCGCCTACGCCGAGCCGGATGCGGATTTCGACAAGCTCGCTGCTGAGCAGGCTGAGCTCGAGGCCATCATTTCTGCCGCGGCCTCGAGTGGTTCGGATGATATCGAAACGCAAATGGAAATCGCTGCTGACGCGTTGCGACTGCCACCCTGGGAAGCCAACGTTGGCAAACTTTCTGGTGGTGAAAAACGCCGCGTTGCCTTGTGCCGTTTGCTGCTCTCCAAGCCAGACATGCTGTTGCTCGATGAGCCGACCAACCACCTGGATGCAGAAAGCGTGGACTGGCTCGAGCAATTCCTCGCTAAATTCTCTGGCACCGTTGTCGCCGTGACGCACGATCGTTACTTTCTGGACAACGTGGCCGAGTGGATTCTGGAGCTTGACCGCGGGCATGGTATTCCCTGGAAGGGTAACTACAGCTCCTGGCTCGAGCAGAAAGACGCTCGCCTGCAACAGGAAGAATCCAGCGAATCTGCGCGTCAGAAAACGATTAAGAAAGAATTGGAGTGGGTCCGTCAGAACGCCAAGGGTCGCCAGGCTAAAGCCAAGGCCCGTATGACGCGTTTTGAAGAGCTCTCTTCGCAGGAATATCAGAAACGCAACGAGACGCAGGAGATTTTTATTCCTGTCGCGGAGCGTCTGGGTAATGAGGTGATTGAGTTTACTGACGTCAGCAAGTCTTTCGGTGATCGCATTTTGATCGATCACTTGAGTTTCCGCGTCCCACCAGGTGCGATTGTCGGCATTATTGGTCCGAACGGTGCGGGTAAGTCCACGCTCTTCAAAATGATTGCAGGTCGTGAGCAGCCTGATAGCGGTGACGTCACGATCGGTAAAACCGTCAAGATCGCGTTTGTCGATCAGTCACGTGATGCACTCCCCGATGCCAAGACTGTGTTTGACACCATCGCTGATGGTGCGGACATCCTGACGGTTGGTAAATTCGAAATGCCTGCGCGTGCTTATCTTGGCCGCTTTAATTTCAAGGGCGCGGACCAGGGTAAAACGGTTGGTCAGTTATCCGGTGGTGAACGTGGTCGTTTGCATCTGTGCAAAACACTGATTAGCGGCGGCAACGTGTTGCTGCTGGACGAGCCTTCAAACGATCTTGACGTTGAAACGCTGCGTGCGCTCGAAGACGCATTGCTCGAATTTGCAGGCTCAGTCATGGTGATCAGCCATGATCGCTGGTTCCTCGATCGTATCGCCACGCATATCATGGCCTTTGAGGGCGACTCGCAGGTGGTGTTTTTTGACGGCAACTATCAGGAATACGAAGCCGACAAAAAACGTCGTCTGGGTGAAGCCGGGGCCGCACCGAAACGTATTCGTTATAAAGCTTTGCGTTAATGCGGATGCCCCTCGATGGGCAAATGATGGTTTGTTAACTGTAAGAGGCGGGTGTTGCGATGTTTTCTCTGAAATACGCGATCTGGGCTTTGATGGCGGGTGTATTGATTCCTGTGATGGGGATGCTGAACGCCAGACTGGGACGTCATCTTGGAGAGCCCTTGCATGCACCTGTTGTGCTGTTCGGAGTCGGGCTGCTTTTTTGTATCGTGTGCGCGTTACTCATCACGCGATCCTTGCCTGATCTGAGTCGGCTGAGTCATTCCGAGCCCATCAATTTCGTGGGTGGCATGATCGTCGCCTTCTACGTGATCAGTGCGACCATGGTGGCTCCTCATTTCGGTGTGGCGAATTTCATTATGTTTGCCGTGGTATCGCAGATCATCGGCTCGGTCGTGATCGATCACTTTGGACTGTTTAGTGCGGCAGTGCGACCTGTTAGCGGTTTGCGTTTACTGGGGATCGTCATTCTGGTGGCTGGCTTGGTGATCACCCAGTTCGCCAACGCAAAGAGCAATTAATCAACTCTTGATTTTCGGTTTTGCTGGTGATTCGATTTGCAGTTTTTTGCGGTTGGGTTCGATGGCAGTCAGGGGCTCGACGCACTGCATGGTATTCAGGCAACGCACGGCCAGTTGCTGATACTGCGCAGTACCATGCCCTTTCCATTTGATTTCTTCATCACGCAATTCGCGCACGACTTTAGCGGGTGTGCCCATCACCATGCTGCGGGGCGGGATGATTGAGCCTGCTTTGACGAAGGACGAAGCGCCGATCACGCTTGACTCGCCAATGACCGACTCGTCCATCACCACAGCATTCATCCCCACCATTGCATTTTTTCCAATATGACAGCCGTGCAATACGGCCGAGTGGCCGATATGGCCATCTACTTCGATCACGGTTTCGCTATCTGGAAATCCATGGACTACACAGCAGTCCTGAACGTTTGAGCCTTCATGCATGACAATGCGCCCAAAGTCTCCACGCAGGCTGGCCAAAGGACCGACATAGCAACGCGGACCAATCACAACGTCTCCGATCAATACTGCGGTCGGGTGCACGTAGGCGGTGGGATCAACCACGGGGGTAATGCCGTCTATTGAATAAACCTTGAGCATGGGGTCTCCTGAAGAACAAATGATTCAAAAAATACGGGTATGCCCCAAATAGTACAGCTTGCAAAGCATAAGATTGATGTTTATAGTTTACTTATGCAAGTTAATGAATTGAGAGTCTGAACATGAGCCGAGCCCCAGCTGAACCACGTAGCGCTTTTGCACATTTCCACACTATTGCAACGCGCTGGAAGGACAACGATATCTTTGGCCATGTTAATAACGTGGTCTATTACTCGTATTTTGATACGGCGGTCAATGCCTTTTTGATTGAGCAAGGTGTGCTGGATTTGCAAAATTCAAGCATCGTAGGGCTCGTTGCTGAAACACAGTGTCGCTTTCATAGTTCGATGGCTTTTCCAGATATGGTCCATGTTGGACTGCGCCTGGCGCATCTCGGGACAAGCAGCATTCGTTACGAGATTGGTGTCTTTCGCAATGATGATGAGTTAGCCAGTGCCTCGGGTCACTTCGTTCATGTATACGTTGATCGAGGAACGAATCGGCCCGTGCCGATGCCCTTAGCACTTACGCGTGCAGCAGATCTGCTACGCGTAAAAGCCTGACCTGGAATCACACTATGGAAATGAAAGATGAAATCCGCGTTGAAGCTGCGCGCGCGATTGTCTGGCAGGCCTTGAATGATCCGGAGGTACTCAAAACTTGTATACCGGGCTGTGAATCACTTGAGAAAGTTTCAGATAGTGAGTTTGTATCTCTGGTCGTGGTCAAAGTCGGTCCGATCAAGGCAAAATTCAACGGAAAAGTCACGCTGACAGATATTGTCGCGCCTGCCAGTTACAAAATCATTGGTGAGGGGCAAGGTGGTGTAGCAGGTTTCGCAAAAAGTGAAATCACGGTCGAATTAATTGAAATCGAACCCCAGGTAACCTTAATTAAATATGGGGTAACTGCCAATATTGGTGGCAAGATCGCGCAACTCGGTTCGCGCATGATTGACTCAACTGCCCGCAAAATGGCAGAGCAGTTTTTTGCCAGATTTAACGAACAGGTGTGTCCAGCAGAGGCAACCGCAGAGCCTGCCGTCGAGGGCCACGTTGCTGAGTTCTCCGCAGGTGAACTCAGTGAATGGCTAGGCGACTTAAGTTGTGGTGATCAGATTCTTGTGACGATGATCGATGTCGTTGAGGATGAGGTTGAAGATACTGCCAACATAGCCAGATCCTCTTCAGAACAGCCGAAAAAAATTGAGTGGTATGAGAAATTTTTGTCGTGGATTAAAAAGATTACCCCATCACACGCGTCCGATTCAGGGGCCAGGCAAACCATCAAGCCCTCAACACATCAGGCCGCAGTGGTCACTATTAATCGCGCCGCACAACGCAACGCCGTATCGCTCGTAATGTGGCAGGAGCTCGGTCGCATCTTCACTGTTTTAGGACAGCAACCCAAGGTCCGCGCCATTATTCTCACGGGCGCAGGCGAGCATTTCAGTGCCGGGGCAGATATCGCGGAGTTTTCAAAGGTCCGTGCAACGGTTGAACAAGGGATCGAGTACGAAAAATCTGTTGATGCATGTTGTGACGCTATTGCCGCAACTCCCAAGCCTACGCTTGCGGTGATCAATGGGTTTTGTATGGGTGGAGCCTGCCATTTGGCGATGTCTTGTGATTTTCGCTTTGCAAATAGCAATGCAAAATTTGCGATTCCTGCGGCGCGTTTGTCTATTGTTTACGGTGTGCGGGGTGTGCAGCGTTTGTTGGCGCTAGTTGGAGTGTCCAAGGCAAAACATATCTTGTATTCGGCCCAACGCTTCAGTGCACAAGCAGGTCAGGAGATGGGCTTCATCGATCAGGTTGCTACAGATCCGATGTGGGCGGCCAAGTCCTATACGGGAGTACTGGCAGATAATGCGCCCCTGACTATTTCCGGTAGCAAGGTGCTGCTCAATGGCTTAACCATGGATTTGGGCGTTCTGACTGATCAAGTCGTTGAGCATGTTGTGAACGTAGCGGTAGGGAGCGCAGATTATCGTGACGCGCGTCAGGCATTTGTAGAAAAAAGACGTCCAGTCTTCTTAGGGAAATAAGCGATGAAACCCCCTAAGTTCGAATATCTCAGGCCAGCTAGCATACAAGAGGCCGTTGCTGCGCTGACTGCCGCCGGCGAAGACGGAAAAATCCTTGCCGGCGGACAGAGTCTGGTACCGATGTTGAATTTCAGATTGCTCAATCCGTCCGTGCTGATTGATATCAATCGCATACCCGGTCTGGGAGAAATCCAGGAGCAGCCGGATGGCGGACTGAGAATTGGTGCCCTGACGCGTCATCACGCGCTCGAAACCTCCGAAGTTGTTCAAAGACTTTACCCTGTGCTGCACGCAGCGATGCAACAAGTCGCCCATCTGGCGATACGCAATCGAGGCACGATTGGCGGCAGCATCACACACGCTGACCCCGCAGCCGAATTACCAATGCTCATGAAGCTCCTCGATGCCCGCATCACCCTGATCTCTTCGAAGGGGACGCGTATCGTCGAGGCAGAGGATTTTTTTCTGGGACCGCTGACTTCCGAAGTTGAAGAGAACGAATTAGTCACTGAAATAAATCTACCGCCGCTGCCGCAAGGGGCTGGCTGGGCGTTTGAAGAAGTTGCCCGTCGGGCCGGAGATTTTGCACTCGCAGCTGTTGGCGTTGTGATGCACGTCGAACAAGGCAAGGTCGTTGAGGCCAGGATCGGTGTGATGGGCGTAGCAGATACACCGATGCGGATCAATGATGCTGAAACTATTTTATATAACCAGAGCTGCGATCAGGTCACACTTGATGAGGTTGTCGATGCCGTCCTGCAAGCGATCGAACCCTCCACGGATTTGCATGCTTCCGCTGAATATCGTTTGCATCTGACAGAGGTCTTGGTTCGCCGTGCAGTCAAGACAGCTTGGCAGCGGGCCACAGGAGAAATCAATGAGTGATCGGATTGAGATTCAAGTTACGGTCAATGGCCTCAGTCATACCCACGTAGTTGAACCACGTATGTTGTTATCCGATTTTTTACGTCATACGTTGATGCTCACGGGTACGCATGTCGGTTGTGAACATGGGGTCTGTGGTGCATGCACCGTTATGCTCAATGGCGACAGTATTCGTGCGTGTCTGATGTTTGCGGTTCAAGCAGATGGCTGTGAAATTCAGACGGTCGAAGGCCTGGGTTCAGTCGAAAAAATGAATCCACTTCAGGAAGCGTTTCATGGATGTCACGCCTTGCAGTGCGGCTTTTGTACGCCTGGCATGCTCATGACCTGTCAGGATATGTTGCAGAAATACCCCCTTAACAATGACGATCAGATCCGCGATGGATTGTCGGGAAACTTATGTCGCTGTACCGGGTATACCCACATCGTCGAGGCGGTGCGAGTCGAGCGTGATCGCAGGGACGCCAATACGCTTGAACAGTCAGCGGAGCGAATAGTATGAAAATGCATATTCTCTCGGGCGGACGTCTCAAAATGAGAAAGAGTGTCTACGTCCCTGAAGCGGATCGCCAGGAATTATTTGAAATCCCGGTTTCTTGCTACTTGCTCAAACACCCTCAGGGTAATGTGTTATTCGATACAGGCTGTCACCCCTCGACGGCGACGCACGCAGAGGAGCGTTGGGGAGGGATGGCGAAATTCATGACGCCGATTTCAGGTCCTCAGGACAATGTCGTGGATCAGCTCCAATTAATAAATATGAGACCGGATGATATTGATGTGGTGGTGAACTCACATTTGCATTCAGATCATTGCGGTTGCAATGCATTTTTCAAAAAAGCTACCTTCATTTGCCATGCAAAAGAGTTAGAAGCGGCGCAACAAAACGATTCTGAAAAAATGGGTTTTCTGGCGATCGACTGGAAACAGCCTATGCCAACCGAGACGATCAATGCTGAGAAAGATTTATTTAATGATGGCCGTATTGTCCTGATTCCCGTGCCAGGACATACGCCGGGCATGACGGGCGCACTCGTATCGCTGGATCGAAGTGGTGCCTTTTTTCTGGCTTCCGATTCAGTCGCTTTGGAGTCCAATCTGGTGAAAGATCAAATTCCACGCAATATGTGGAGTGCGGAGTTGGCCAGTCAGTCTATGGCGGAAATACGCAAGATTGAAAGCGTAGGTGCGAAGGTCTTGTTTGGTCATGATGATGCTCAATATCAGACTTTGCGCACAGGTCTGGAGTGCTACGACTGATGACTGACTCAAAAAAACTGGTTGGCTCAAGGGTTAAGCGCAGCGAAGATCCAAGGCTCTTGACGGGATTTGGCTCGTTTGTGGATGACAAGCAGGTCGCAGGACTGCTACATGTGGCATTTAGGCGCAGCGATGTCCCTCACGCAAACATCCGCCGCATTGATGTGACGCAGGCACTTGCAATGCCAGGTGTCATCGCAATTTACAGTGCACAAGATCTGGAAACTCTGGTTAAACCCATACATGCCATCTCAAAAATGGCAAATTATCATTCAACTGCTATTTATCCTCTCGCGCGAGGCAAGGTGCGCTTTGTGGGTGAAGCCGTGGTTGCGGTGATCGCACAAAACCGCTACCTCGCTGAAGACGCGCTGGAGATGATCCAGATTGATTACGAGCTGCTGGACAATATTGTTGATCCCTACGCAGCTGCTGAATCAGAGTCACCGTTGCTGCATACTGAGGCGGGTACCAATATCCTCATTGAACGTGAGTTCAGAAGAGGTGACATCGATGCGATCATGAGCGAGGCACCAGTAAAAGTCAGTGCGCGTTTCCGCATGCACCGTAAAACACCACTCGCAATTGAAAACCGTAGTTATCTTGCACAGTACGATCAGGGTAAGCGTTCTCTGACTCTGTACTCGTCCACAGGAAGTCCCGGGATTGTGCGTGATGCCCTGGTGCAGATCCTCAGTATGCCGGGTAATAGAATTCGCGTGATCGCGCCAGATGTAGGCGGCAGCTTTGGCGGGAAAGGATCCTTATACCCCGAAGAGATTTTTGTTTGTGCAGTGGCCAAGCATTTGGGCCGACCCGTTAAATGGACCAGCGATCGTCTTGAAGATTTATCCACCACGAGTCAGGCCTTTGACGAATCGATCGATGCCGAACTTGCCATTGATCGTGACGGCACGATTCTCGGATTGCGTGCTGACGTATTGGGTGATGTGGGGGCTTATTCGATCTATCCTTGGACGGCAGGACTAGAACCGGTGCAGGTCATTAGTTTTATGCCAGGACCTTATCGGGTGCCTGTCTATCATGGCAAGGTAAGAGGGGTCGCGACCTGTAAAGCACCAACAGGACCTTATCGCGGTGTAGGGCGTCCGACCTCGACTTTTGTGATGGAAAGGCTAATCGATATGGCAGCACACAAAATCGCCATGGATCCGCGCGATATTCGTCTGCATAACCTGATTAAACCAGAAGAATTTCCCTACAAAACTGCTCCAGGTATTGTCTGGGATCGCGCAGGATTTATTGAAGCGCTTGAGCAAGGCTGCGAAAAAATTGGCTATGAGGCATTGCGTACGAAACAAATTGTTGAGCGTGCGGCAGGTCGCTGGATGGGTATCGGTATCTCGACATATGCCGAACTATCCGGGATCGGATCACGTATTTCAGCCTCGCCAGGTATGCCGATTAATACCGGCACTGAAATCGCTACGATCAAAATAGATCCAAGCGGGTCGGTCACCGCCTCGTTTGGGATTGCTTCACATGGTCAGGGGCTCGAAACAACGCTGGCTCAAATCGTCGCTGACGAATTAGGTTGTCGCATGCAGGACGTGACGATTATTCATGGTGATACGGATGCGGTGTCGCACAGCACAGGTACCTATGCCAGCCGCAGTGCTGTACTGGCGGGCGGTGCTGGCACCCGTGCGGCCCATGCCCTGCGTGAAAAACTCATCAAACTCGCTGCTTATCTACTAGATAGTCATCCCCCTTATATAAAAATCAATGAGGGAATCATTACAGCAAGCGATAACGGTAAGCACACGACGATTGCTGCGGTCGCCGACACGGTCTATTCGCAAATGGGGCGTATACCAGCCGATGTAGCAGAGGTGCTTGAGGAAACACAGTCCTACGATCCGGTATGGGGGACCACCAGCTCCGCCACGCATATTGCTGTGGTCGAAATTGATCCAGAAACCTTTATGGTTCACGTTAAATCGTATCTGGTTGCTGAAGATTGCGGCAAGATGATCAATCCCTTGATTGTCGATGGCCAAGTACAAGGCGCCGTGGCGCAGGGTATTGGTGCTGCGCTGTTTGAGGAAGTCGTCTATGACGCACAAGGTCAGATTCTGTCGGCGAGTCTGGTGGACTATGTCGCGCCGACTGCCCCTGAGATACCCGACATGATGATCTTGCATATTGAATCAGTCCTTCCCGCAACAATAGGAGGATTCAGGGGGATGGGAGAGGGCGGCACCATTGGCGCACCTGCAGCGATTGCGAATGCGATCTCTGACGCCTTGCTGCCGCTAGGAATTGAAATTAAAGAATTACCTGCAACCCCTGAACGTTTGTTTCAGTTAATCAAACAAAATAAATTTAATACTCAAGGAGCATGAGATGGATCTCGGATTGAAAGGTAAAGTTGCGCTGGTCACCGGTGGTGGTCGCGATGTGGGACGCGAAATTGCGATGACACTGGCCGCAGCAGGTGCGACGGTCGCAGTGAATTACAACAGTTCTGCGACAGAGGCGCAGGCCGTTGTGGCAGATATCGAAAAGGCCGGTGGTCAGGCAAAGGCCTATCGTGCGAATGTCGGAAATTATGCTGAAGTCAAAACCATGGTCGACGCCATCGTTCAGGATTTTGGGCGGATTGATATTCTGGTGAACAATGCAGGCGTTGTGATAAGTGAACGGTTTGTGAACTCGACACCTGAGCAATGGGCTAAACAGATCGATGTGGATTTGTATGGCACGATCCATACCTGCCATGCGGTAGCGCCTTATATGGTTAAGCAAAATGGTGGTCGTCTGATCACGCTCGCGGGTGATTCTTCGCGGGTCGGTGAAAACGGTATCGCCATTGCCGCTGCGGCGCGTGCAGGTGGCATCGCACTGATGAAATCACTGGCAAAAGAGCTTGGTCGCAACAATGTCACGGCGAATGCGATTTCACTGGGTTTGATCGAAACTTCGCACTCCAATGCTGAGTTTCTTGCTGCCAATCGAGAAAAAATTGTTAAGCAGTATCCCTTGCGTCGTATCGGTGCGCCAACCGATGTTGCACCAACCGTTGCATTTTTAGCCTCGGATGCTGCGGGCTGGATCACCGGTCAGGTACTGAGTGTGAATGGTGGTTTTTGCATGGTTTGATGTGATGCGAAGCCTGAACGAGGACTTTTCACACAATGACATTCATCCTTTTGGTAAAAAAGAGATTCGATCATGATCCGTACTGAACTGATTGCACCGGTTAGTGTTCTTTTAAAGCGGCATTCTGCGCAGATCCCTGCAAAGCTTGCCTATAAAGACGCACGTACGTCTGTGAACTATGCTGAGCTGGAACGCTCTACGGCCAATCTGGCTGGGCACTTGCAGGATGCTGGTATCGAGACTGGCGATAGCGTAGCGATTTTCTTGCCAAACTCTGTGCAATGGGTGGAAAGCTGTTTCGCAGTGGTTCGTGCTGCGGCGATTAGTGTGCCCATCAGTTATGACTCGACCGTGCCTGAGATCTCTTATCGTTTGGAGGATGCGCAATGTAAAGCGATCATCACAACCGATGAACGTTTTGAAATGCTTCAGGGGTTGTTGACCGCCAATCCGGAAATCAAAACGCTTATCCTGGTGAGCCGAGGCGAGTCTAGGGCAGCTGGGTTGCGCTTTGATGTGTTGCGCGAGCAGATGCCTAAGTCTCTCCCAAGAGATATTCCCTCGATTGATGAAACATCCTTCATTATTTACACCTCAGGTACAACAGGCAGAGCGAAAGGCGTTCTTTTATCTCAGCGCAGCATGTTCTGGGTGGTTGCGGCCTGCTGGGCGCCTGTCGCACAGCTTAGCGATAAAGATTATGTCTTATCTCCTCTGCCGTTGTTTCATTCTTATGCCTTGAATTTATCGGTACTCGGTATCTTGGCAACCGGTGCAAGTGAATACATTCTTGAAAAGTTTTCCACCTCTGATGTGATGAAACTTTTGCAGGCTGAGCCCTTCACGGTGCTCCCGGGCGTACCAACAATGTTTCATTATCTGCTTGAAGCCGCACGTCATGAACCGGATTGTGAGTTTCCCAATTTGCGTGTTTGCCTGTCTGCTGGTGCGATCATGCCTGCACCCATCAATCAGGAATTTGAGCAGCGCTTTGGTGTCAAGCTCTTGGATGGTTATGGCATTACCGAGACTTCGACCATGGTCACGATGAACTGGATTGATGGTGGGCGGATCATGGGGTCTTGTGGATTACCTGTACCGGGTTTGAGTGTCAGATTGATTCATCCAGCAACGGGGTTGGATGTCGAAACGGGCGAAGAGGGCGAGTTGATTGTGCGTGGCCCAAATTTGATGCAGGGCTACCACCGCAAACCTCAGGAGACAGCGCAAGCCTTAAAAAATGGGTGGTATTACACAGGTGATCTGGCTAAGAGTGATCCGAGTGGTTTTCTGACGATTACCGGTCGGCTCAAAGAACTGGTGATACGTGGAGGACAGAATATTGCACCTGCAGAAGTTGAGGAGGCTGTTTGCGCGCATGAAACAGTACTTGATTGCGCGGTGGTGGGTGCGCCTCATGAGCATTTGGGCGAAGTGCCCGTGGTCTTTGTGGTCCCGCGTCCAGGCATGACGGTTGTCCCGGAAATTTTGATAGAACACTGCCGGCAGAGACTCTCGGCCTATAAGGTTCCTGCAGCGATTCATCTGGTCCATGAAATACCCCGCACAGGATCAGGAAAAATCATTCGTTTCAAATTAAAAGAAACTTTGAAGGTCTGACTTCGATGACTGCGATCGCGACTGACTCAAACATCTCTAGACAGTCTCCCCTGTCTGTCGATCGTTTTTGTTCGGTGGCACGTACGGTAGAAATTTTGTCAGACGCCTGGATGTTTCTGGTGTTGAGAGAAAGTTTTTTCGGTGCGAGAAGGTTCGAGCATTTTCAAAGCCGCTTGCAATTGCCTAGAAATACACTGGTTATCCGACTCAATAAACTGACCGAGCTTGGACTGATGGTCAAAGTAGGTTATTCAGCGGGTCTGACGCGTTTCGAATACCGTTTAAGTGATCAGGGTCGGGATTTATATCCCACCATGCTGGCACTGATGCAGTTTGGTGATCGGTGGCTGTCTGGCAATGAGCCTCCTCCTTTGCAATTGGTTCATAAGGTTTGTGAAAAAGAAAGTTCTGCCCAGGTGGCTTGCTCTGGTTGTCACGCGTCAATTGATCCACATGACGTGCAATATCGCAGTGGACCCGGGGCAGGGATGCAGGCCCGTGATCTCGATCGTAAACGCTCCAGGCGTGCGTCAGACCCGGAGGTACTTGAACGTGTTCGTCCTTGCTCGGTGGCACGCACCTTGCAGATTATTGGCGACCGCTGGAGCTTTTTACTGATTCGAGAAATGTTTTTTGGCGTGCGCAGGTTTGATGCGTTCCAGGAAAATATTGGAATTGCCACCAATATTCTCACTGATCGACTGCAACGATTGACCGGTCACGGAATCATTCATAAACAAGCTTATCAAAGTCGTCCTGAGCGGTTTGAATATCGGTTTACGCCTAAAGGGCACGACTTGTATGGACCCATGATCGTCATGATGCGCTGGGGTGATAAGTGGCTTTCTGATGGCAAGCCCCCTTTGTTACTCAGACATACGCAATGTCAGCAAGATTTTTACGCGCAAGTGGTCTGTAGCGAATGTAGTCAGGAATTATTTGCAGGAGAGATGGGCTATCGCTTGCGTTATGACTTAACGGTTGAATAACGCATGGTTGTTTGAAATGTAGGAGGTAGTTTGTAGTTGTTGGTTGAGCTGATTCATTCATAAATAGTTTGGAGAGAGACAATGAAACTAAAATTAAAAGCAATTCAATGCGCGCTCGCGCTTGCTATGGCAGCAGGTGGTGCCTCGGCACAAACTGCAACCAAGCCCTTGCGAATCGGAGTGATGACCGATTTGTCAGGACAGTTTTCTCATGAGTCGGGTACGGGGGCTGTCAATGCGGTGAAGATGGCGGTCCAAGACTTCGGTGGAAAAGTCCTTGAGCGTCCAATCGAAGTACTAGTCTCCGATCATTTGAATAAACCTGATGTTGCCGCAGCGCGCGCACGTGAGTGGTTTGATACACAAGACGTCAGGATGATCAACGAGTTGATTAACTCAGGTGTCGCGCTATCCGTGGTCGGTGTGGCCAAAGAAAAAAATCGGATTGCTATCGTCAATGGCGCAGGCTCTTCGCGGCTGACTGGCGATGCGTGTACACCTAATAGTATTCATTACGCCTACGATACCTATGCTCTGGCCCAGGGTACGGTGAATGAAATGATTAAAAAGGGCGGCACCAGCTGGTTTTTCCTGACTGCAGATTACGCTTTTGGTCACGCACTGGAGGGTGATGCGACTAAAGCTATCCAACGTGAAAAAGGTACAGTCGTTGGAGCCGTGCGCTATCCGATTGATACCTCGGATCACTCATCATTCCTGTTACAGGCTCAGGCATCAAAAGCCAAGGTGGTCGCTATTGCTGGATCAGGCATGGGTTTCATTAACGCTGTGAAATCCGCACAGGAGTTTGGCTTGACGAAAACACAGACGCTTGCAGGCCTGCTGGTTTGGTTGACTGACGTGGATGCGATGGGGTTGCAAGTTGCACAAGACCTCACCCTGACAAACGGGTTTTACTGGGATCGCGACGAGGAAACACGCAAATGGTCCAAGCGCTTCTTTGACCTGAGCAAACGTATGCCTACGATGGCTGATGCAGGTGATTATTCATCCACTCTGCATTATCTGAAAGCTGTTCAAGCTGCCGGCACAGACGATACCGCGACTGTGATGGCAAAAATGAAAGCGACACCGATCAACGATATGTTCGCTAAAGGCGGCAAGATCCGCGAAGACGGACGTATGGTCCATGACATGTACGTGTATCAAGTCAAAAAACCCTCAGAGTCCAAATACCCCTGGGACTATTACAAGTATGTCGCGACCATTCCTGGTGACAAGGCTTTCCGCCCCATGGCGGATGGCGGATGTCCTTTGGTGAAATAGTTCGTTCTGTAACTTTTAAAAAGGGAGCATTAGCTCCCTTTTTTTTTATCGTAAAACCCATTCTCCCTTAGCTTTAATTTCTGCGTACATGGTGTCTGGTGCCAGATCTAGCTCACCTGGCCAGGTAACGGCCCCGCCTTCAATACCTATTTTCTGAAAAACGAGAGGATCTTTGAGACTTTCAAATACGCCGGTCAAATGACTTGTTTCGAACTGAACTTTGCCAGTCAATCCGTCCTCAAATTGAACGTTGAATGATAGCGGCCCAGTCAATTGAACGGATTTAACATCCCAATACATAAAAACCTCAAAGTAATGGTTCGATTGGTTTTGGCTGTTGTTTAGCCAAGCATAAATCCCAATCGTCGATTAATTCTTGTTGATGTAACTTAGCCCAGTCTAATACTAAACACTGTGCGCGTCTTGGTAAGTCTCCGCATTTAATTTCTAGTGTTTGAATATCCACTAGGGCTCTGAATTCACCATATTCAACATGAAAGTGTGGAGGTGAATGGTCGTTGAAAAACATTCTGATAAGAATGCCGTAAAAAGTACTGATAGTAGGCATGGCTCGTTCTTTGAGTCGACAGACTCTCAGCTTGAATCTTCCGCGCTAAATACTCAAGAATCCAGATGTAATATCTTGCAAGTAAATATAAACATCTTGCAAGTAAATATAAACAATTCAATTGAATACAGAATAAAAAAGGGCGATACCCGAAAGTATCGCCCTCAATCTTTTCAGACACCCAGTAACTATCGCTGAGGCATCTCGATCTTGACCTCTAACACTTCAAGACTATCCTGACGATCCAGGCTGACTTTGATGTCTTCGGGATTGATCTTTACGTATTTTGAAATCACCGCGACTAATTCTTTTTGCAACTGAGGCAAATAGTCGGGTGAACTGTCACTGCTGCCACGCTCATGCGCCAGGATGATTTGCAGGCGCTCTCTGGCTACGTTGGCAGAAGTTTTTTTCTCTCCGAGTAAAAACGACAGAAAGGACATTATTTGCCTCCGAACAGACGCTTGAAGAGACCTGGCTTTTCGTAATCGACGAAACGCAGGGGTTTTTCTTCTCCGAGATAGCGGGCGACCACATCACGGTAGGCTTCGGATACATCGGTATTTTCAATGTGAATCGCTGGCAAGCCCTGGTTCGAAGCCTGCAGCACGGATTCAGATTCAGGAATCACACCGATCAGTTTGATACGCAGAATGTCTTCGATGTCTTTCAGTGACAGCATCTCGCCGTCTTCAACACGTTTAGGGTTGTAGCGGGTGAGGAGCAAGAACTCTTTGATCGGCTCGTCACCTTTAATCGCACGCTGGGATTTGGAGGCCAGAATGCCCAAGATACGATCCGAGTCACGCACCGAGGACACCTCGGGATTCGTCACAACCAGCGCATCATCTGCGAAATAGGCCGCGAGCAATGCGCCTGTTTCGATACCGGCGGGTGAGTCGCAGACGATATAGTCAAAGCCCATGGCTTTTAGATCGTTAATAACTTTCTCGACGCCTTCTTGTGAGAGTGCGTCTTTATCACGTGTCTGCGAGGCAGGCAGGATAAAGAGATTTTCGAGATTTTTGTCTTTGATCAGCGCCTGATTCAGGGTGGCTTCACCTTGAATCACGTTGACAAAGTCATACACCACGCGGCGCTCGCAACCCATGATCAGGTCCAGGTTACGCAGACCGACGTCAAAGTCGATCACGGCAGTTTTGAAACCACGCATGGCCAAGCCGGAAGAAAAACTGGCGCTAGTCGTGGTCTTGCCCACGCCGCCTTTACCTGAAGTCACCACCACAATACGAGTCATGACGCGGAAATCCTTAATTAAGTAAATTTTTTAATGTGATTATGGGTATAACTTACTACAAAATACTAAATCCTGGCCGAAGCAAACTACTGATCGAGCGGGGCCATACGCAAGGCGTCTTTATCCAGACTGATCATGGCTGGCTTCTGGTGCAAGTCGGTCGGTAATTTCGCATCAATCACCCGATACACACCAGCAATCGCGACCAGCTCTGCATCCAGTCCTGTTGTGAAAATACGCGCCGCAGCATCACCGTGCGCACCTGCCATGGCTTTGCCGCGCAAGGGGCCGTAAATATGAATATTGCCATCAGCGATCACCTCAGCCCCCTGGCTCACAACGCCCATAACAATCAGGTCGCTGTTGCGTGCATAGACACGCTGGCCTGAACGCAAGGGACCGCGCACAACCATGGTGGGGGCGGCGAGAGGTGTTTCCGCGTGCTGCGCTTCAGCCTGAGCAGCCTCGCTTTGCGCTTTGGAGGCCGCGGTTTTAATCTGTGTAGGTGTCGGTTTTTTTGCAATCGGAGTCGGAACGACAGATGAAACCGGTTCAGCAACCGCAGCCGCAGTCTTGGCATCCGTTGCATTACGCGCTGGACTTGCCGACAGATCTACCAAGGTCAAGCCGCAGGCTTGGGCAGCGGCAAGATTATCACCCTGAGCCACTACACCAATGACGGGCAGACGGTGGTCGCGCAAGGCTTTAATTAAGGCAGGCCAATCAACGAGTTCTTCGACTCGGCTGGCGTCGATGACGACAGGTTCGTTTTCAAAAAAAGCGCCGGCGTCCGCCATACGTTTTTCGAGTGCACGAATCAAATCTGCCGTATCGGCGTGTTGCAGCACCACGCGTATTGCATAGAGCGTGGCACTTTTAAAATCCAGGGCTGAAGTTTCGGTTGTCATTGGTGACAATGATAACTCAGGTACCTGCTGCCCAAGTATCCTTGAGGGTGGTTACACGGTTAAAAACGGGTTTTCCCGGAGTCGAATCGACCCGGTCGGCAACAAAATAGCCCAGCCGTTCAAATTGGGTGGCAATCTCAGGGTCCGCCACGGTGCCTGGTTCGAGCAAGCCTTGCACGACCTGGACTGAATGTGGGTTCAGACAGCTTAAAAAGTCGTTATCCCCCGCATCAGGAAAGGGCACCGAAAATAGTCTGTCGTAAAGCCTGATTTCAGCTGGAATGGCGTGTGCCGCACTAATCCAGGTGACATTGCCTTTGACCTTGACCAGGTCAGCGCCAGGAGTGCCACTCTTGGTATCGGGGTTGTATTCGGCATGGACCTCGATGATGCGGCCTGCATCGTCCTTGACACAACCGGTGCAGGTCACCACATAGCCATATTTCAGGCGAACCGAGTTGCCTGGAAACAGGCGGAAATATTTTTTCGGAGGAATTTCAGCGAAGTCTTCCTGTTCGATCCACAGCTCGCGGGTCAGTGGAAACTCACGCATCCCCGCAGCAGGGTCGTGGGGATTACGTGGAGCCTGGCAAGGCTCAACTTTATCTGCCGGAAAGTTGGTGATGACCAGTTTGAGTGGCTCAAGAATCGCGACTGAACGCGGCGCAATTGGGTCCTGTACCTCGCGCTGGGCCTGATCAAGCAGACTGTAATCAATCCGGGCGTTATTTTTAGATACGCCCGTGCGCTCGCAAAACAAGCGAAGCGCGGAGGCACTATAGCCACGTCGGCGCAAGCCTGCGATGGTGGGCATCCGAGGATCATCCCAGCCGTTCACGTGGCCTTCTTTGACCAGTTGCAACAGTTTGCGTTTGCTGGTCACGATGTAACTCATATTGAGTCGTGCGAACTCGTACTGGTGCGGCAGCGGGGCCGCCAGCAGTCCGAGCTCTTGCAGGCGATTCAGTGTCCAGTCGTAAAAGGGACGCTGGTCCTCGAATTCAAGGGTACAGATGCTGTGCGTGATGGCCTCGAGCGCATCTTCAATCGGATGGGCAAAGGCGTACATCGGGTAGATGCACCAGTCATTACCGGTCCGGTGATGCGTGGCGTGACGGATGCGATAGAGCACGGGGTCGCGCATATTGATGTTGGGCGAGCCCATATCAATTTTGGCGCGCAAAGCCATGCTGCCGTCCGGATGTTTGCCATCGCGCATCTCGCGCAACAGTTGTAAAGATTCGGATGCGGGACGCGCGCGCCAGGGAGAATCCTGGCCTGGCTCAGTGAGGGTGCCGCGCATACTGCGCATTGCTTCGGGGCTTTGCTGATCGATGTAGGCATGACCCGCCTCAATCAGTGCCTCGGCGCATGCGTACATCACTGGGAAATAATTGCTGGCGAAATA
>CANCRX010000048.1 GCA_947380655.1 Alcaligenaceae bacterium
TGAATAGCGCGTTGCTCGGCCTGAGCTTTTTGCTGCTGGGCACGCTGCTGCGCTGCACGTCTTTCAGCCTGTTGCTGTGCTTCGTATTGCTGGCGTGCCATCTCAGCCTGGCGAGCTTGCTCCGCAGCTTGAATCTGATTTTGCGCTGCGTTCAGGTTGTTGAGTTGCTCTTGCTGAGATTGCGCCATTGCAAAAGAACTGACGACTAAACCTATCGACAATAAAACTTTTTTCATCATAGTACGCACTCCTTGAAATTAGGGACAAGGCACATCATTGTTGGGCTGAATGCGTGTCTCAGTGCTATAGCCAGTGGAAATCACGAGCGCAGTACCGAGTTTGAATTCGCACATTTTTCCGACCTGTGCCGAACTCAGCATGCGATTGTTTTCAACATATGTCAGCTGCACACCATCCACCAGTGTTTTATCTGACACCATTGTGCCGGCCGCAGCACCTACTACGCCTCCAGCCACTGCACCTGCGGCCACGTTATTGGAGCGATTACCTGCGGCTCCACCCAGGAGCGCGCCAATGATGGCCCCCCCGATTTGAGCAGCTTGTTTACCCTGCGAATTATCCACTTCGATTTTGGCTGGATTAATAGCCATAATCTGAACCATCTTGGCAGCCTGAGCCTGATTGACCTGACCTTGTTTATAGACGTTGGCTTTGTACTGGTCGCCGGAAGCACATCCTGTAAGCGTCAATACCGACATGACGAGTGAAACAGTTAAAAACTTTGAACTAAACATGTTCTATCTCATCCCTATTTTGGTTAATGATTCATTTGCTCAGGCCTTGAGCCAAGCATTGATATGGAAAGACCGGTATAACTGTATTTTAGTGTTTGTTACAGGTTATCATCACTGAAAACTTTTAATAGGGGATCCAAGCATGAGTCGTGCTTTTCGTATTGCGGTATTAGCGGGTGATGGTATTGGTAAAGAAGTCATGCCTGAGGGCTTGCGTGTCCTGAAGGCCGCAGCGACTAAATTTGGCCTGAATCTTGAATTCCGTCAGTTTGACTGGGCATCTTGCGATTATTACGTCAAAACTGGCCAAATGATGCCTGATGACTGGAAATCTCATCTCGTTGACTGTGATGCGATCTATTTTGGTGCCGTAGGCTGGCCAGAAATCGTGGCTGACCACGTTTCCTTGTATGGATCACTGCTGAAATTCCGTCGTGAATTTGATCAGTACATTAATTTGCGTCCTGTTCGCCTGTTTGATGGCGTGCCTTGCCCACTGGCTAATCGTAAAGCCGGCGATATTGATTTCTTTGTTGTGCGCGAAAACACCGAGGGTGAATACTCTGCTGTGGGCGGCAAGATGTTTGAGGGAACCGATCGTGAGATCGTGCTCCAGGAATCCATCTTTACCCGTATTGGCTGCGACCGGGTGTTGCGTTTCGCTTTTGAGATGGCTTCACGCCGCAAACGCAAACACCTGACTATTGCCACCAAGTCAAACGGTATCGCGATCAGCATGCCTTACTGGGATGAGCGCGCAGCTGAAATCGGTAAAGAATATCCGGATATAAAAACAGACAAACAACATATTGATATCCTTTCAGCTCGTTTTGTCTTACAGCCCGATCGTTTTGACGTGGTGGTGGCTTCGAATTTGTTTGGCGATATTCTGTCTGATTTGGGTCCGGCTTGTACAGGCACGATTGGTTTGGCTCCTTCAGCAAACTTGAATCCTGACCGCAAATTCCCCTCATTATTTGAACCTGTGCACGGCTCTGCACCTGATATTTACGGCAAACAAATCGCCAACCCGGTCGCCATGATCTGGTCTGGTGCGCTGATGCTTGAATATCTCGGACGTGGACTGCCCGAGGCTGAACAAAAGCCTTACCTCGATGCGCACGACGAAATCGTCAAGTGCATTGAAAAAATCCTGGTAACGGGTCCACACACTCCTGATCTGGGTGGCAAAGCCTCAACCAGTGACATGGGTGCTGCAATCACGAAGATGCTTGCTTAATCAAGCTTTGCATTGTCCTTGACTGCTTATAAGTTGCTTTAAAGAAGTTAATCAGTGAAGACTCCGATAACGGAGTTTTCACTGGCTGAATTTGCCACAAAGAGCAAATCTGCCTTCACAGGAGACAAGCAATGTCCATAGCAAATATCAAACGTAGAAATCTGGTGACAGCAGGTGCTGCCATGCTGGGGGCTCATTTATTACCCTTGGGTTCGGCACAGGCTCAAAGCTTTCCTAGTCGACCGATTACCTTTATCTGCCCATGGCCGGCAGGTGGCACCTCGGACGCCACGATGCGTGTACTCGCCCAGGTTGCTTCACGCGAACTGGGACAAACCGTTGTGGTTGAAAACCGGGCAGGGGCTGCAGGGATGATTGGTGCGAAAGCACTTGCGAGTGCAAAACCTGACGGCTATACGATCGGCCAGCTGGCGTTGTCGGTGACGCGGTTTTCTCAACTTGGCACGGTGCAGATCGATCCACTCAAAGACTTCACCTTTCTAGGCATGGCGTCTGCGCAGACTTTTGGCGTAGTGGTGCAACCTGATTCACCTTTTAAAAACTTGCAGGAACTCGTTGTGTATGCGCGTGCCAATCCTGACAAATTAACTTACTCAACTTCTGGTGTAGCGGGTCAAACCCATATTGGGATGGAAGAGTTCGCCCAAGCCGCAGGCATCAAGCTTCGCCATGTTCCCTACAAGGGTGGGGCGCCAGCGTTGCAAGGTTTGCTCGGCGGGCAGGTTGACATGATGGCTGATTCGAGTTCCTGGGCATCATTAGTTGAGGCCGGTAAATTGCGCTTACTGGTGACGTGGGGTGCTGAGCGCTTAGCGAGATTTAAAGACGTCCCTACACTCAAAGAACTAGGTTATGGGGTGATTAACGACGCACCGAACGGAGTGGCTGCGCCGGCAGGTCTCGATCCAGAGATTGCGAAACAACTCACGCGCGCTGTAGAGGTTGCGGTGAAAAGTGCAGAGTTCAAACTAGCCTGCGAAAAAATCGATGCGCCTGTTATTTATATGAACCCACAACAGTATCGTCAGTATTTTGCTGACACGTATAAAAAAGAAACGGTACTGATTGAAAAACTGCAGTTGAAAAAACTGCTTGAAAATTAATTGAGTCAAACTTCAGGAACACAGGCCATGGCTGATTACACCAATCGTTTTAAAGCATCACTCAAAGCAGGTAAAGCAAACATAGGTTTGTGGATCTCTATTCCGGACGCCTTTACAACTGAAATCTGCGCGACCGCTGAATTTGACTGGATGCTTCTTGATGGCGAACACACGCCGAGTGATGCACGTACGGTGCTGTCTCAGTTACAGGCCTGTGGTGCTTACCATACACAGGCTGTCGCGAGGCCGCCTGTCGGTCAGACGCACTTGATCAAGCAGTTGCTTGATGTCGGTGTACAGAATCTACTGATTCCTATGGTCGATACTCCTGAACAAGCGCAACAACTGGTCGGTGATGTACGTTATCCGCCTCAGGGTAATCGTGGAGTAGGTTTTGGCGCTGCGCGTGTTTCACGCTGGGGCGCACGCAAAGATTATGCGCAAGGTGCAAATGACGAAATTTGTTTGCTGGTGCAAGTTGAGACGAAAACAGGTTTAGCTAATCTTGATGCGATCTGCCAGGTCGAGGGTGTAGATGGTGTGTTCCTAGGCCCCTCTGATATTTCTGCTGCATTGGGATATCTGGGCAGTCCGGGTCATCCAACAGTCGTTGCCGAGATTGAGCGTTGCATAGCCGTCATTCTTAAACACGGTAAAGCGGCAGGCATTCTGACCCCAGATCGCACGTTAGCCAAGCGTTATCTGGAGCTCGGCTGCACCTTTGTTGCTGTGGGTGTAGATGCCAGCCTGCTCGCCAATAGCGTAAGAGATTTGAAAGCCCACTTTAATTAAGTACTGATATTTAAGTACTGGCTTTTATGTACTGACTTTTACTCAGCTCGGTTCAACACGCCTCAGTTCAGTCGCAAGGAGTGATCGAGTCCTCGGATGAGTTCGAGGACTATTTCGCATTTTGGCACGGCAACACCATGCTGATGCGCGAGTTCAACCAGCTGACCGAGTATCGCCTCTGACTCAAGTGATCTGCCTGCCAGGACATCCTGATACATGGATGCACGGTGAGAACCTGGACGTTTTTTAGGGGTGACGAGTTCGTCCAGATTCAGTGTGTCAGCAATATCGAAGCCCGTTGCTTTGGCAACGGCGAGTGCTTCGCGCATCATGTCTTTCATCTGTTCTCTCATGCCTTCCGAGGAGGTCATGACAACAGTGGGGAGACGGGCGAGGGCAGCAACAGGATTCAAACCCACGTTAATAATCAGCTTTTGCCAGACGTTTTTTCTGACATTCGTACTGGCGATGCCCTCAATCCCTGCACGCTGAAACAGCGCAATCACGTTTTGTAAGCGTTCAGAATCAGAATTGTCTGGTTCACCCATGACCCAGCGGTCCCCAGGCGGACCCAGGATAACGCCTGGCTCGATGACTTCGTTGGGCGAGTAAATCACGCAGCCAAGCGAGTCGTGACGCAAAAGTGCCCAAAGTTCTCCTTGGGGATCCAGTAAAGGCAAATGTCCTTTATCTGAGTTGACACCTTGATTCCACCACCAAGGCAGGCCATTGATCGCAAATATCACCACACCGTTCGGTGCAAGTAATCGTTTGATCACGGCCGCAGCACCCGGCAGGGCTTGTGCTTTCAGGGTCACAATCACTACATCCTGAGGCGCTAGCTCTTCTGGTTTATCCGTCGCAGCAAAAGGGGAGCCTGCGAAGACTTCTTCGCCGCGATGTAGCCGTATGCCGTGTTTTTTAATGGCTTCGAGATGTGGACCACGTGCAATCAATGAGATCTGATCTTTACCCGCAGCAATCAGACGTGCAGCAAGATGACCCCCTACAGCGCCGGCACCAAAAATACATACTTTCATTTTTTTACTTTATTGTTGGTTGACTGAACAACCAAGACAGTAAGTGCGGGACCGACATAATGCAAGAGGGTTATGAAGATAGGACAGCTGGGATATGGAGATAGGACAGCTGGGATATGGAGATAGGACAGCTGTATAAATAACTGAAAACACTTATTTACATTACTTTACATAATATACATTATGCGCATATTGCGGATGGCTAGATGTGGGAAGTGCGTCTATCTTTTACTTAAACCTTCCGTATGCAATTGTGAATCCATTCAAATCAAACCTCGACTGTCTGCCCTAGTAAAGGCGCCATCGCAGACCAGCCTAGCTCGTGTTCTATCCTTTGGCGCAACATATCTGATGGTATCGGTTCGCCGTGATTGAGATAAACAACTTTTGGAGCTTTCGGTGCAGTCTTGAGCCAATCCATGATTTGCTGACTATCTGCGTGTGCCGACATGCCCTCGAGCGCGACCACTTCGGCTTTAATCTGAACTTCCTCTCCATAGATTCGGATCGTTTTTTCTCCAGACAATATTCTGGCTCCTCTTGTTCCAGCCGCTTGAAATCCCGCAAATACGATGGTGTTTCGGCGATCAGGTCCAAGAGCCTTAATGTGATGCAGTACACGACCGCCGGTAGCCATACCGCTGGCTGAAACAATGATGGATGGATAGCGAATACTGTCCAAGGCGCGTGAGTCTTCTACAGTACGAACCATCTTTGCTACGCTTCCCATGCCTGAACAGTCCGATTTGTTTAATCTGTGTTCTGAACAGTGTTTTTGGTAGATTTCGGTCATATCGATCGCCATTGGACTATTGAGAAAAACAGGTAGATCAGGAATCTGACCACTTTTTTTCATCCGATAGATGGCAAGTAACAGCTCTTGGGCACGTCCTACGGCAAAGGCTGGAATGACGACAATCCCGCCGCGCGCAACTGTGCGATTGATGATTTCGGCAAATTTGATCTCTGGATCTGCCTTTTCGTGTAATCGATCGCCGTAGGTTGACTCCACCACAATACAGTCGGCGTGGTCAATGTTGGCTGGGGACAGCATGATTTTGTCATCCGAGCGTCCCAGATCACCTGAAAATAGTGTTGTTTTCCCCCCTGCTGTAATTTCTGCTGACGAGGCACCCAATATGTGCCCTGCGGGTCGTAATTTGACGGAAAATCCTGATTTGAGGGATAAAAGCTGGTCAAACACCAGAGGTTTGAATAATTTCAACGTTTTTTTAACGTCATCAGTTGTATATAGAGGTAGCGCGGGTGTATGGCGCGAAGTCTGGTGCTTGTTGGCGTATTGAGCTTCTTCTTCTTGTAAGTGTGCGCTATCTAGCAGTAAGATCTGGCATAAATCAATCGTTGATGGTGTGGCGTAAATTGGACCACGAAATCCTTGTTTGATCAGTAATGGCAACGCACCGCTATGATCCAGATGCCCATGCGTAAGAATTACGGCCTCTAGTTTCTTTACATCAAAAGGAAACTTGATCCAGTTTAATAACCTGAGATTTTTTAACCCCTGAAATAGACCGCAATCAATCAGGATTGTTTTGTTTTTAAAGTTAACCAGTGTTTTTGAGCCTGTCACTGTGCCTGCGGCACCCAGAAAAGTTAGTTTCATTTTGCGCACCTGTAAAACTGGGTTCAGATAAATTCATCATAGGCTTCATCGACAGATTTTGCTTGAGGAAAATGTTATTTACGAATAAAAAAATCATCAAAATCCAGGTCTGTCTGTTAGCATTTGCATGACGCTAGGCTCCTTTTCTGAGCTAAGCATTACAAATATTATTTTGAGGGTTCGTTGACATGTTTCGTGCTGATGACGCAGGCAAACTCCTACTAAGACTCATGCTTGGCATATTGTTGCTGATGCATGGTTTGCACAAGCTGGTCAATGGTATTGATGGCATTAATGCCATTGTGATCGCCAATGGATGGCCTCAGTGGCTCGCCTATGGCGTATTGGTCGGAGAGGTTCTGGCCCCTGCCCTGATTGTGCTGGGTGTTCTAACCCGTCCTGCAGCGCTTGTCGTTGCTGTAAATATGCTGATTGCTGTGTATCTTGCGCATGGTCACCAATTGCTGCAGCTCACTAAAACCGGTGGTTGGATACTCGAACTGCAGGGAATGTTTTTCCTTTCGTCGATTGTGATTGCTTTACTAGGTGCCGGCAAATACAGTTTCGGCGGTATGCGAGGACGCTTTAATTAATCAAAAATTCTGCATACTTTCAATCGTTCATACTTTAATGAAGTATGAGTAATCAATCGGGTATGCCGAATCTCCTATTAATAGCTGTCATCTCCTTATCCATTTCGTTTTTTGCCTGAGTCAGGCAATTACTCTGCTCTGACACGGTGAGGAGTTGACACTCAGCTTTGGCTTGATGAAATGCTGCCTGCGTTTCCTTTTTAGCGGTCGAGTATTGTTCATCGTGGGTCAGATCTTCTTTAGTCCATCTCTCTGGTTCAGGCACTGGGGCGGCTGGCGTGGCGGAAATGCTTCCTGCTGCGGGAGGTGGCGCAAGCGGAACTGGGATTAAAAGTGTTTGGGCTTGACTGCTCCCAGCCATAAGCAAGGCGGCAGCTAGAAATATTGCGCGTTTAATTTGATCCAAATGTTTCAAAATATCACCTCACTCATTCAAATATATTTACAAGCCAGTTGTTCCAGGCTTCATTAGCACTCTACGCTTTTTTTAGGTTTTCCCAAAGGATCGCTATGAAATTCAAATCAAGTTTCTGCTCAATTTCTAGGGCGCTGATGGTAGGTTGTAGCTTATTCATGTTGGTTAGTATTTCACATGCAGAACTCAAAGCTGGCGCGAATGCTCCTGTTTTTAGTGCGCCCGCTGCCCTGGCAGGACAAACGTACTCTTTTGCCCTGAAAGAGGCGCTTAAAAAAGGCCCTGTTGTAGTTTATTTTTATCCTAAAGCGTTTACCCGAGGCTGCACAATTGAAGCCACATTATTCGCCGAAGCAACAGAGCAATTTTCAGCGCTGAATGCAACCGTGATTGGTGTCTCGGGTGATGATATTGATACACTCAAAAAGTTTTCTACTGGCCCCTGTGGCGGAAAGTTTGCTGTGGCAGCGGATCTGGATCGCAGCATCATGAAATCTTACGATGCGGCCTTGACTTTAATGCCGAGCGTTGCCGATCGGATTTCTTACGTTGTGACACCCGACTCTAAAATATGGTTTGTCCACAGTGGTATGTCCCCCGATCAACACGTTTCAGAAACACTCAAGGCCCTGAAAGCCTGGAAATCCAAGTAAGTTAAATAGGACGAATTGAATGGCCGCGCTTTGTTGGTTTCGAACAGATTTACGCATAGAGGATCAACCCGCGCTTGCGTCTGCAGTATCCGATGGTGATGCGATTGCATTATTTATCGCCTCGCCTGCGCAATGGCATGAGCATGCAGATGCTCCGGTAAAAGTGGACTTTTGGCTACGCGGTGTGCATGCGCTCAAAAGCGAACTCGCTGCACTCAATATTCCTCTCAAGTGGCTGCAAGTCGATCACTGGAAAGATGTTCCGCAAGCATTGCTTGCATTTTGTAAAGAGCACGGGATTGATACTGTGCATTGCAACAGAGAGCATGGCGTTAATGAACGTCGTCGTGACCGGAACTGTTATCGCTTGCTAAAGGAGCACGACATCACGATGACAGGTCATCATGGTGGAACCTTATTAATCCCTGGTACAGTCAAAACGGGATCAGAAAGTTACTACCGGGTCTTTACCCCCTTTGCACGGGCTTGTCGTGAAAAACTTCGCACGGCTCCCTACAGACTGACACCTATCCCGGGTAAACAAAAGAATAATCACTTACCGAAAAGTGACGTGTTACCGGAAACTATGCCCGGTTGGGATGCTCCGAGCATTACATTGCAGCAAGGCTGGCCTGCGGGTAGTGAAGCCGCACATAAACGTTTAACGCACTTCGCCGAGCAGCGTATGGCGCAATACGTTCCCGATCGTGACTTCCCTGCTCTGCCAGGTACCAGCACTCTTTCGCCATACCTCGCTTCAGGAATGATTTCTGCCGGACAGTGCCTGCATGTCGCAATGATGATTAATCAGGGAGAAACCGATACAGGAAGTAAAGGGGTCACGACCTGGATCACTGAATTACTCTGGCGTGAGTTTTATCAGCATCTCATGTTTGGTTTTCCGACCTTGTCGATGCATCAGCCTATGCGCCCCGATACCAATGCGGTTGTCTGGCGAGACGCTGACTCAGATTATGCGGCATGGTGTGAAGCCCGAACGGGTGTGCCGATTGTTGATGCGGCCATGCGGCAACTTGTTACTACAGGCTGGATGCATAATCGCCTGCGGATGGTTGTTGCGATGTATCTCACTAAAAACCTTCTGATTGACTGGCGTCGTGGTGAAGCCTTTTTTATGCAACATCTTATTGATGGCGAATTAGCTGCTAATAATGGTGGATGGCAATGGAGCGCTTCTACTGGTGCAGATTCTGCGCCCTACTTCCGTGTCTTTAATCCAATCAGTCAGTCTGAAAAATTTGATCCGAAAGGACAATTCATCCGTCATTGGCTGCCAGAGCTTGCCACGTTAAGTGATCGCGAGATCCATGACCCTTCACCCATTTCGCGTCAAGCGTTGAGTTATCCCGAGCAGATTGTGGATCTTAAAAGTAGTCGTGTTCGGGCGATCGAAGCGTTTGCTTCCTTACGAAATTAAACCGCATTTTTTAACTTTAAAATTCATATGAAACCCAGCGACTTTTCTGTACAAACGATTACGGGTACTACACAATCACTGAGTGAATTTGAAGGAAAAGTTTTACTCATTGTTAACGTTGCATCAAAGTGTGGGTTTACGAAACAATACGCCGGCCTGCAATCCCTGTATGAGAAATATGCTGATCGTGGTTTTGTCGTGATGGGTTTTCCATGTGATCAGTTTGGTCATCAGGAGCCAGGAGATGAAGCGAGTATTCAGACTTTCTGCGAAACAAAATTTGGCGTGACTTTTCCTATGTTTTCTAAAATAGAGGTCAATGGTGCGGATGCAAGCCCACTTTTTAAATGGCTAAAATCCAGTCAACCTGGGTTGCTTGGCACAGAAATGATTAAATGGAATTTCACGAAGTTTTTAGTCGCGCGTGATGGCACGGTCATCAAACGTTATGCGCCAAATGACACCCCCGAGTCCTTGGCCTCAGCGATCGAGCTCGCCTTAAACTGAGCGGAGCAAATGATGAAAGACATGTTTAAATTCAAATTAGTTTGCTTGGTTTGTGCATTGCTTCTTGCAGGTTGTGCACAAAAAGATCGTGGGGGGGATATAACCCTGGCCTCTCCCACCTCACTTCAAAAAAATTCCTCTTCTGTTTACACCAGCAATAACGCGAGCTCTTCCTCAGCGAATGTTGTGGCTGGAACAAACCTGACTTCGGCCTATGGCAGCGTTTCTTCAGGTACGTCAAACTCTTCTGGTTCAGCGAACGCCTCCTCCTCTACCTCATCTGCTGCGAGTTCAACATCGTCTTACTCGAGGGCTGAGGGCGGCATTCGTTTGCCTGGGGCGACGGCCAGTCCGGTTGCAGCACCTATTACACTTCCCCCCTCTGCTCAAACCTCTGCAGGTAGCGCACCTACAGAGGCCCCCGATCCTGCCAGTACAGCCAGTGGATCGTCAGGCACAGCCTCGTCATCTAGCTTGATCGAGGGTAGCAAAATACCTGCACGCTCAATTTCGATCGTACGTACAAAACCAGGTTGTACCGCACCCGATTGCCCTTCAATCAAAGTGAAAAGAATAAGTTTTGCGGGTAGGGATAGGTTTAATAATTTTCTCGATCAAACTATGGCCTCGATGGCTGAAGTCGATGCCTCGAACAGTGCTGCCTTCAGAAGCCTTGCAGAGTTTGCATCATATTTTTGGAAAATATCAAAACCAGGCTATGAGGTCGTGCTCGAAGCGAGTATTAAGCGCGGCGACGAAGATCTTGTCGTGGTCCAGCTCGATAGCTACATTTTTACGGGCGGCGCACACGGTTTGAGCACCACGCAATACATTAACTGGCTACCCAAGACAGACAAAATTTTGTCTCTCGAAAGTATGCTGCTACCTAAAAAAATGCCTGAATTTGAGCGAGCTTTAAAGATTCAGCATAGCCTCTGGCTCAAGACAAATCCTCAGGCCATGGAAAATCCAGCGGCTTACAATAAGCTCTGGCCATTCGTCCCAACAGATAATGCTGCGCTGCTAGCTGAGGGCTTGGCTGTGACCTATGATCCTTATAGCATTGCGCCCTACTCTTTTGGCCGACCGACTTTAGTGATCCCTTTTAGCGAGTTAAAAGGAATCTTACGTCCAGAGTTGTTACCTGACTGACTGCGTTCCAAGAAGCATCCAGGCCAGGCGGGCCGCTATTCTGGCTGAGTGTTGGTCGATGTCATAGTCAGGATTAAATTCTGCGATATCGGCCAAACGCATTTTTCCACTTTGTTTGACTCTCAAGGCAAGCGCCTCAACAACACTGAGCGGTACACCAAAAGCTGCCGGTGCAGAGACTCCAGGCATTACGTTCGCTGGTAAAACATCAGTGTCAATGGTGAGGTAGACGTCATCTGCTTGAGCAAGTAGTCGATCCAGACGTGCTAACGCTAGATAGAGGTGCCTCTCCTGAAGTTGGTGATCGAGTATGACATCGGCTTGGATCGTTTCAGCGCGTTCAAATAGCGCGGCTGTATTGCTGAGCATAGAAACGCCCCAGCATGCGTACTTGAGTTGACGTTTGTCCTGCAGGCAGTCCTCAGCAATCTGATCAAAAGGCGTACCTGAGCTACCCGGCCTGCTGCTGCGTAGGTCTAAATGCGCATCGAGATTGAGAATTAAAAGCCTGCGAGCTGTATTTGTAGTGGCTTCCTGATGCGTTAGCCATTGCTTAAGACCTAAAAAGCTACCCCAGGCGATTTCATGACCGCCGCCCAGAATCACCGGCGCGACACGTTGCGTGAGCAGGCAATGTACTTTGTCAGCGAGTTCTTGTTGTGCGGATTCGAGCTTATCCCCCTCGCAAACAACATCTCCACAGTCGTATAGCGTGCCGTGTTGATGTGCGGGTAAGCCAGCAAGCGCTTTACGAATGGCTGCAGGGCCACGTGACGCGCCAACGCGGCCTTTATTACGCGCAACACCCGCGTCACAGGCAAAACCAAGCAATACTGCAGATTCTTCTGGTACGTTTTGAGGATTACTACGAACAACTATTTGAAAAAGTCTTTTGACATCACCACCTTCTGCGCTGTCATCACGTCCTGTCCAGATTGATCGATCAATTTCTTGCATCATCCCCGTGCACCTGTAATCGATTGGATTGACTCTGATTGGGTATAAATGTTCTTTGAAGGGTTTAAGACGGCATGCAGAAATTCTTTGGTGCGATTTTCTTTGGGCTGACTAAAAATAACCGCTGGCGTATCTATTTCGATAATTTTTCCTTGATCCATTACCGCGACGCGATCTGCGACTTCCCGGGCAAATCCCATTTCATGGGTCACAACCATCATCGTCATACCCTCATGAGCGAGTAATTTCATGACACCTAAGACCTCGCCAACCAATTCAGGATCGAGCGCAGATGTCGGCTCGTCGAACAACATCACTTTGGGCTCCATCGCGAGTGCACGTGCAATGGCAACACGTTGTTTTTGACCACCAGATAAGCTTGCTGGCATTGCATTGACCTTATCAGCCAGACCAACTTTATCAAGCAATATTTGAGCGCGGGCTGTGGCCTGTTGCGTACTCAGTTCAAGCAGCGTTTTAGGTCCAACTGTAATGTTGTCTATGACAGACAGATGGGGGAACAGGTTAAAGGATTGAAATACCATGCCGACATGCATGCGCAAACGATTAAGCTTTTGCTCAGATAGCATCGTGCCTTCGTCAAGCAAGCGTTCACCACAAATATCGATGGTTCCTGCCTGTGCATTTTCCAGGCCATTGCAGCAGCGAAGTAAGGTGCTTTTCCCAGAGCCGCTGGGTCCAATGACCACCACCACTTCTGAGGGAGCGACATCAAAGTCGATTCCTTTCAAAACATGGTTACGACCGAAAGATTTTGAGAGATGGCGAATCCTGATCATTTCGCTCACTGAACCATCCCCCCCGCGCGCAAGCGCTTCTCAATGATCCTCAGCACTGCTGCCGTTGCACTCGTCATGACAAGATACATGAGGGCAATGACTAGATACACTTCAAGGGACCGGTAACTGACGCTGATGATCTTCTGACCTTCGTGCATCAGATCGTGGATGGTTAACAAAGAGACCAGTGCTGAATTTTTAATCAGCGCGATAAATTCATTTCCTAAGGGCGGGATCATTCTGACAAATGCCTGAGGAATAATAATTTTGCGCATGGATTGTGATGCAGACATTCCTAGTGAGCGAGCAGCTTCGTTTTGCCCCTTGTCGACAGATTCAATCGCACCCCTTACGATTTCCGATACATAAGCGCCCGAATACATACCAAGCCCCACTACTCCGCAGGCCCATGCAGGCAGCATCAAGCCAAACTGCGGCAACCCAAAAAACCAGATAAAGAGCTGGACAAGTAAAGGTGTACCCCGAAAAAAAAGTAAATAGCCCGAGCATAGGCCGTAGATCATCCGTCTAGCGGGGTTGAGCCGGCCAATACCCACTAATAACCCAATCAGGCAGCCTAATAACAAAGATGCTGCCGTCACCTCAACGGTGACGGCAGCACCAGACAACAGCATGCTCCAGTCTGCAAAGACTGGAGAGAAATCAAGAATCATTTGGCTGCGGTCTCAAACCATTTAGCAACCAACTTATCGTAGGTGCCATTGGCTTTAATCGCTTTGAGTGCCGCGTTGATCGCTTTGGTTGTTTCTGGCTGGTTTTTAGGGATAGCCATGCCATATTCTTCTGTTGTGATCTGCTCGGCAAGAACTGTCATGTCAGGGTGGCTTTGGGCATAGAGCTTGGCTGCAGGCTTTCCTGTGACAGCAGCATCAGCGCGACCAATTTGTGCCAGGTTAAACATTTCCTGATTTTTTTCAACCTCGACACGCTCAGCTTTCGGGAAATTATCTTTCAAAAACTGAACAGATTTTGTACCGACTTGAACTGACACTTTCTTGCCATCGAGGTCTTTGAGTGTTTTGACGGGTCCTGCCTTTTTAGTCAGAACCACCAAACCGCCAGCGTAATAAGGATCACTGAAATCGACAACTTTACGGCGCTCATCGGTAATGTAGATTGCCGACATTGCCATGTCAGCGCGACCTGACTGCAGCGCTGGGATCAGGCCTTTGAAATCGATATCAATCCATTCGATTTTGCGACCCATTTCCTTGCCAAGTGCCTCGACCAGATCGATATCAAAGCCAGTTCGCTTACCGTCTTTAACAAATTCCATGGGAGGAAATGTTGCATCTGTCACAACACGCAGAGGAGCATTTTGTGCAAAAGCAGTCGCTGAAATACAAGCAGATATAGCCAGCAATCCAATTGTTCGTCTACGAATAATGTTAAGCATCGAATTTCCTTAAAAAAGAATGAGCTTTCAGTTTGATTGAGATTGACGTTGTTTGAGTTTGCGCTCTTGAGCAACCTTTTCGAGCGCACGTGCTAACGCATCTTTACCTTTCAGGCGTGCCATGTCAATAGAATCCTGAGCCTTTAGGTTGGAGGCTGTCGGGTCCGCCCCAGCGCTAATCAGCAATTGAACCGTTTCGAGGCTATCGGTCTGAACAGCCATAAATAGTGCAGTATTGCCTTCTGGTGAGATTTCGTTGGGTAAGGCGCCGCTTGCTAACAGCAGATTGACCATGGTCGCCTGCCCTTTTGTACTGGCATAGTGCAAAGGCGTCCAACCCTCTTTATTGACCAGCGCTCCTCGGGCTAAAAGCTTTTTTGCCCTTGGCACATCACCCATTAGTGCGACATACATCAGAGGAGTTTCACCAAACTGATTCGCTAAATTCACATCTGTTTTGGGATTAGCGAGCAGTACGTCAAACGTTTTCCATGCCTGATCACGCACGGCTTGCATCAAGGCAGGCTGTTGTTTGTTATTAATGATATTTGGATTCAAACCGGCTTTAAGTAAATCTTGTACGTCCTGAGCTTTGTCGTTGGTAATGTAAAACCATAGGTCAGACTGATTGGCAGCTGTGACTGATTGGGGAAAACTTAACCCTAAGCTCAGTAACATGACGCAGGTAAAGGTTAAAAATCGGCTGATTGAAAATAAATATCTCATAATTTACTTTAAAAGTAATGAATTAAATTAATTTGCTATCTTATTGAATAATTTGAAGAAATTATTTGTCGATAAGGTTTCTATTTCTTTAACAGGAACACCACGTAATTCAGCTATTTTTTCAGCAACATGGATAACTTTGGATGGATCATTGAGTTTTCCACGATGCGGTACGGGAGCTAGATAAGGTGAGTCTGTCTCGATCAAGATACGATCAGGTTGAATTCTTTGCGCAATATCCTGAAGAGATACTGCATTTTTAAACGTCACAATGCCGGAAAATGAAATATAAAAATTCATATCCATGGCGGCTTGTGCGACTTCCCAGGACTCGGTAAAGCAGTGCATGACCCCGCCTACTTCACTGGCCCCTTCTTCTCTCATAATGGTTAACGTGTCCTCAGCAGACGAACGCGTATGAATGATCAGGGGAAGCCCCACTAACTTAGCTGCACGAATATGGCGCCTAAAACGTTCACGTTGCCAGGAAAGATCGCCTTCCAGGCGAAAATAATCCAGTCCAGTCTCACCAATCGCTATGACTTTTGGGTGGTGACTGCGCGCTACAAGCTCCTCTACCGTTGGTTCAACGGTATCTTCGTAATCAGGATGCACCCCCACGGATGCCCAGAGCTCTTCGTGCTGCTCGACCAGGGCGATCAGTTGAGGCCAATCAGGCATATTTACACTGACACAGAGTGCTTGGGACACCTGATTGGTTTTCATACGCTGCAAGATATCCGGCATTTGAGCAACCAATGCGGGAAAATCAACATGGCAATGTGAATCAACAAACATTTCTAACTTTCCTTTTTTGCGTGTGTTTGCAAGCAAACTGTTGCAACACGTTGCAAAACTGCGTGAGCAAATAATTTTGCGCTCAGGGGGTGACCAGCCACTCGGCGTTGATCATTCAAAAAGGATCCCAGATCACTCAATGCTGCAGAGGGCTTAGCACCGACCAGCACTTGAAGCGATTGTTCCAGTGAGGGGAAATATCGGCAGGAAATCCGATTTGCGGCGAGCATGAGATCAACGCTAAGCCGCTGCAGCGGGTCAAGCCATTCAACAGGGGTTGACTTGGAAATGACATCAGCCAGTGCACCGATGTCAGGCATATTTCCTTGAGAAAGAGTTTTTACAAAAGTGGTGAGCCAATCTGGACAAGGCTGATTACCCAAAGCAGCCAGTTTTTTTGCTAAGAGAGGGGCCCCCCCGCAGGCGGCAAGCCATCCATCTGCTTGCTTCACTCCTTCTTTCACTAACCAGTCACGGGCACCAGCAAGAGCTGGTGTCGCAAGCGGAAGGCGACGGCACCTGGAAAGCAAGGTCGCAAGTAAACGGTCCGGCGCATCTGCGACCAATAAAAAAACTGTGTTTGGGGGTGGTTCTTCGAGCACTTTAAGGAGGGCGTTGCCTGAGATTGCATTCAAGCTCTCTGCGGGGTAAATCAATGCGACGCGCCAGCCTCCCCGGTGTGTCGCGTTATTGAACCAGGGCTCAAGCCCGCGAATTTGTTCTGCACGGATCTCTTTGGAGGGGGCGCGTTTAGAACTTGATGCCTCTGGTGAGCTGATAGACTCAGAGGCTCCACCTGAGTCTTCGGCATCTTGCTCTGCACCTTCTTCTAGTGCAATGGTCTCTGGGCGAATACGCTTGAGGTCAGGATGATTACCGGAGTTGACCCAACCGCAAGCCAGGCATTTACCGCAAGCCATACCATTTTCAGGTGCTTCACAGAGAAGTGAAGCTGCAGCCGCGAGTGCAAACTCCTTTTTACCAATTCCCGTCAGTCCATGAATTAGCCATGCGTGCGCGAACCGGTCTCTGTTTCCAAGCCATTGTTCAGCAACTTGCTGATGCCAAGGTAGAAAGGCGGCAATACTCATTTTGCAGACGCAGTAGAAACAAGGGTTGAAATATCGCGCGCGAGCTTGGTGCGAATCTGATCAATCGCTTGCGTAGAATCGACACACATGATCCGTTCGGGATGTGCTGCTGCCCGTGCAAGATATACATCACGCGTACGCTGGAAAAATTCATCTGCCATTTTCTCAAAACGGTCTTGATCACGGGTCCGATTTAATCTCTCCCGCGCAACTGAGAGTGGCACATCAAATAACCAGGTTCGATCGGGTTGGATATCTGGATGAACCCATTTTTCGAGAACAGCAACCCGCTCGTACCCAAGCTCACGCCCACCGCCTTGATAGGCAAAAGTCGCGTCAGTAAAGCGGTCGCAGACGACCCATATCCCCTTGGACAACGCGGGTTCGATCACCGTACGCAAATGTTCAGCACGTGCGGCAAACATCATTAAGGTCTCGCACTCAAGCCCCATGGACTCGTGCAAAAGTAATTCACGTAATTTTTCACCGATCGCTGTACCGCCAGGCTCTCTGGTGGAGAGAACCTCTATGCCTCTTTCCCTGAGTGTATCGACCAGCCACTGAACGTGTGTGCTTTTACCTGCACCGTCGACACCTTCTAGGGTAAGAAACTTGCCACGATTACTTGTCATGGCTTGCGCCCCAGGATGTAAGTTGAAACATTTTTGTTGTGTTCTGTGAGCGATGTAGCAAAAGCGCTATTTCCATCACCCTTTGAGACAAAATAAAGGTATTGATGCTTTTCTGGTTGCAAGGCTGCATTGAGTGCAGCGCGCCCTGAACTTGCAATAGGTGTGGGTGGCAGTCCAGTCCGTGTGTAGGTATTCCAGAGTGTGTCGGTCTGCAAGTCTTGTTTACGAATTTTTCCGGCATAAGCATCCCCCATTCCATAAATGACAGTGGGATCCGTTTGCAGGGGCATATTCAAACGCAGGCGGTTGATGAATACACCTGATATCTTCGAACGATCAGAAGTTTTGCCCGTTTCTTTCTCAATGATTGAGGCAAGAATAAGCGCTTCGTAGGGTGTTTTAAGCGGCAGGCCCGGTTGACGAGCTTCCCAGGCACGGTTGAGCACTTGCTGCTGGGCTCTTGCTGCACGCTGGAGGATTTCTATATCTGGTGTACCAATAGGAAAAATATAGGTGTCAGGGAAAAACAGGCCTTCAGCAACGGACAAAGCTGTACCTGAGGCGTTCTTGAGCGCCTCGGCCACGGCAGGATCCAGTTGAGAGATCAGGTCAGCATCGGTTGTACTTTGTAAAGTTTGCTTAATATCCGGTTGCTGACTGAGGGCCGCACGGATTTGTTTGAGGTTCCAGCCCTCAACAATGGTTAATTGACGCTGTGTCATATCGCCCATTGCCATACGCTTAAGGATGACCCAGGCGCTGTCACCTTGCTGAATCTGGTAGCCACCCGCCTTGAGAGTCTTATCGAGCTCACCAAGCCGTGCCATAGCGACGAAGGCTTGCTGATTAACCGGTACACCGGCCTGGTTCATGAGTTTTGCAATACTCAGTGGGGTGGAGCCAGGAGGTACCAGAATATCCACACGCTCCGTTGGCAATTCAAGCGGATGATGCACCCAGTAATAGGCAGATCCCACGGCAGCGGCTGCTGCGAGGATCAAAGGAAGAACCAGAAAAAGAAGGAATTTTGTAAGCGTACCCATTCAAATGCTATTTTAATGGAAACTAGCCGTTATCATCTACACACTATGCCCCCTATTCTGATGAACCTCCCCGCACATTCAAATCCTGAGATAGACCGCTTAGCGACGGTCTGCGAATTGCCAGACCTCGCTGTGTTTGATATTTCTGGCGCGGATGCAGTCAGTTTCTTGCAAGGTCAGATTACCAATGACATCGCTGGCGCCGACTTAGGGTCCGCTCGACTAGCGGGTTACTGCACGCCACAGGGACGACTGCTCGCAACCATGATCGTCGGTCGCACCATGCCTATACCGGACGGTTCTGCAGGCCTCCGCGCAATCATCAAACGCGACATTCTGGCTCAGACCATCAAACGGCTCAGCATGTTTGTCATGCGTGCAAAAGCGAAACTCATCGAAGCACCCGAGTGCACTGTTCGTGGAATCACGCTTTCAGAGGAGCTGGTTGAGGCGTTTGAATCCAAATTGGGCAGCTCCCTACCTGCAGCCGCTTGGGAAAAAATTGAAACTCCTGCAGGCACATGGATTGCGGCGCCCTCAGTTGGCATGCGGCGCTGGTGGTTGATCTCGGATATACATCAGGCGACGGCTGTCGATTCTTTATTACAACACTGCACTGAAGTGTCTTCAGATTACTGGCACGCGCAAGATATTGCCGTAGGTCTGCCCTGGATAGAAGCCACGACCCAAGACTTATTCATTCCCCAAACCCTGAATCTTGATTTGATTCAGGGAGTCAGTTTTACAAAAGGTTGTTATCCAGGTCAGGAAATTGTGGCGCGTAGCCATTACCGAGGAACAGTTAAACGACGAATGGTCTCTGCGCGAATTGAGTTCGATCAAGCTCTCAGTCAGCAGCTCCTTGAACAAACGCAACCTGGGCTAGATGTTTTTGATGGTAGCCGAGAGGATCATGTGTGTGGTCGGATCATCAACAGGGTACAGACTGGTCAGGAAATATTTCTGCTGCTTGAATCAAGTTTTGAGGCGGTTGATCACAACCAATTACGTGTTGCCGCGCCTGATGGTCCAGCGCTGACGCTAGCTTCACTTCCCTACCCGGTACGTCCAGTGCCGGATGAGAAGTAAAGAGCGACACTTATAGAGACTTACTGCGCCGTGTCCGGTTTTTTAAGCATGTTCACGATGCTTGAAAAATCCAGTTTGCCGCTGCCTTGTGCACTATGGAGGGCATAGAGGTTTCGGGCGAGCTCACCCAGCGCAATCACGGATTTAGCGTGCATAGCCGCTTCAGCGGCCAGACCTAAATCTTTGAGCATCAGGTCTACCCCAAAACCACCTGCATAATCTTTCGCTGCAGGTACATTTTCCATCACACCAGGCCAGGGGTTATAGCGTTCAACGGCCCAGTTACACCCAGAGCTCTTGGAAATAATATCCGACAGAACTTTTGGGTCCAGGCCATTGGCCACGCCCAAAGCGAGCGCTTCCGCCGTTCCTGCCATTGCAATACCAAGCAGCATATTGTTGGCGATCTTCGCAACTTGACCTGCACCCGCAGCACCTGCGTGGAAAATATTCTTGCCCATTTTTTCAAGATATGGACGAGCGCGCTCAAGAGATGCACTTTCCCCGCCAACGATAAAGGTCAGGGTTCCTGCTATCGCACCACCTGTCCCACCTGAAACTGGCGCATCAATCATGTCGAGCCCGAGCGTCTGCGCAGCAGTCGCTACTTTACGAGCAGACACTGCGGCAATGGTGCTGCAGTCTATGAGGAGCGCTTTGGGAGGAATAGAGTGCAGCAGACCTGCCTCCCCTAGATACAGGGACTCGACATGCTGACTTGCAGGCAACATTGAAATAACAACATCAACCCCGATTACCGCATCACTTGCCGAAGTCGCCGCATAGGCTCCCTCTTTCACCAGTGTTTGTACGGCTTGTGGAACCAGGTCAAACACGCGCAGCGAGTGTCCTGCTTTGATGAGGTTTTGGGCCATGGGGCCACCCATATTACCCAGTCCGATAAAAGCGATATTGCTCATGCTGATTCTCCAAGTTTGTACAGAGGATGATCCTTTGCTGCAAAGGGTGGTGTAAAAAACTTTTCAACCCATTGAGGAGTTGCGTCACTCAGGATCGAGGGATTCCATTTCGGATTTTTGTCCTTATCCACGAGTAAGGCGCGAATACCTTCAGCAAAATCTCCGTGAGAGGCGCACATCAATCCAGCAATCCACTCAATTCTGTACACCTCAGCCAAAGAAGCATGCTTGGTTCTTTGCAGGAGCGTAAAAGTCAATCGAGCAGATCCTGGTGAACCTGCTGCTAATGTTTTTGCCGCACGCTGCAGCCAAGGATCCTGATGAGTCGACAAGGCCAAAAGGTTAGCAACGATTTTGTCCAGATCCGAGCCGCTACAGATTTTTTGAATCAGGGCCTGATGCTGCTGAAGTGAACCAATTGATGGTGTTGGATCGATGCTGAGTTCGTGGAGCAAACTGTTAAGCAGATCATCATGCCTGACACGATTGGCGTGCTGTGCTGCTGCGTCTTCGGGCATACGGCTCCAGCGCTGTGTTCTCAGACTTGAGACAAGTAACTCCCAGGCATCGTGAGGTAAATGATAGTCGGCCATGCCAGCAAACAATGCATCGGCCGCACCGATATGCGCGCCTGTCAGACCTAGAAACAACCCGGTTTTCCCAGGCAGGCGATTCAACATCCACGTACCGCCGACATCCGGAAACAAACCTATTGTAATTTCTGGCATGGCAAGCTTAGAGGTATCAGTCACGATGCGGTGACTAGCGCCCATCATCAATCCCATACCTCCTCCCATCACAATTCCATCACCCCAGACAACGATGGGTTTTGGAAAAGTGTGGATACGGTAGTCCAGCGCATATTCTTCAGCAAAAAAGATACCCGCATAAGTATTGGCCGAGGCAGGTTTGCCGATATTTTCATTCATACTCTGATACAGAGTGTGAAGATCACCTCCGGCACAAAAAGCTTTTTCTCCCGCGCCACGCATGATGATCAAGGCAAGATCAGGATCCAGGGCCCAGACTTCCATGCGTTGCGCCAACAGTCTGGTCATATCCAGCGACAAACCATTAAGCGTCTTCGGTGTGTTGAGTGTCGCTACACCGATTTTCATGCCATTGGCACAAGCGATCTCTTCAAACAACACTACATCATTCTGAATCTCACTCATCTTACGTCCGCACCCTTTTCTAATAATTGGCGAGCAATAATGACTCGCATGATTTCATTTGTTCCTTCGAGAATCTGATGCACACGCGTATCGCGAACAAAGCGCTCCAAGGGATAATCTTTGAGATAGCCGTAGCCGCCATGCAATTGCTGGGCATCCAGACAAACCTGAAAGCAAAGGTCTGTTGCTAACCTTTTGGCCATTGCGCAGTAACTTGAGGCATCAGGGTTACCGCTATCAAGCTTCGATGCCGCGAGCCTGACCATTTGTCTGGCTGCGACGGTGTGTGTTGCCATGTCAGCGTATTTGAATTGCAGCGCTTGAAAACTAGCAAGAGGCTGTTTGAACTGTTTACGTTCGAACATATATTGCCGCGAGGCATCGATCGCGCCTTGCGCAGCCCCGACCGAGCAAGTGGCAATATTGATTCTCCCACCATCCAAACCGCGCATAGCGATTTTAAAACCCTCACCTTCCTGACCCATTAATGCGTGTTTAGGAATACGTACATTTTCAAAAGAGATTTGTCGCGTACTCTGGCTATTCCAACCCATTTTCAGCTCTTTTCTGCCGTACTGAATGCCAGCGAGCGTTGCGTCTATAGCAAAAGCAGAAACACCACCTGCACCAGATCCACCAGTACGCGCCATCACAATCAGCACGTCTGTTTCACCGGCGCCAGAAATGAAGGCTTTTGAGCCATTGAGTAGATAGTGATCACCTTGATCAATCGCCTGCGTCAGTAGCGAAGCGGCGTCTGATCCTGCACCGGGTTCTGTTAGGCAGTAGGAAGCAAGTAGCTCACCGCTACTTAAACCTGGCCCCCACTGGTCTTTAACTATGTCGGTTCCCCATTCGCCTAGCATCCAGGTTGCCATGTTATGGATGGTCAGAAACGCTGTGGTGGACGGGTCAACTGCTGCAAGCTCTTCAAAAACAAGGGTTGCGTCTAATCTGGGTAATCCAAGACCACCGATGGCTTCAGCGGCATAAATCGAGCAGAACCCCATTTCACCCGCACGCCTGAATGCTTGTTTAGGAAAAATGCATTCCTGAT
>CANCRX010000049.1 GCA_947380655.1 Alcaligenaceae bacterium
TTCACTGGAGCCGTCTGAATCTGCGCCACGACCCTACGCTGATCGACCAGATCGGTCAGGACGGTCATGGCTCTGCCCTGTAACGGGGCCCGAAACCCATCAAAACGAGCTAAAACTCAGACGCCCTTAGCAATCAGTCTGGCGCGCTGCAAATCGCGCCAGGCAGCGGCCTTTTCGTCAGGCCGTCTCAACAAATAAGCCGGGTGATAACTCACCACCACCGGAATACTCAGACCCGCATGCTCAAGCGCAAAACTTTGCTCGCGCATTTCAGCGAGTTGTGCATCACCACCCAGCAAAGTTTGCGCAGCAAAACGTCCCAATGCCAGAATGCTAAAGGGCCTGACCAGCTCAATCTGACGCATCAAAAACGGACGACAGGCAGCGATTTCGGCTGGTCGGGGATTACGGTTTCCAGGCGGGCGGCATTTGATAATGTTGGCGGCATAGACGTCGCTCGAACGGCTACTGCCAATCGCTGACAGCATATTGTCCAACAGCATGCCAGAACGTCCCACAAAAGGAACCCCTTGACGGTCTTCCTGATCACCTGGACCTTCGCCTATCACCATGATAGCGGGCTGCATCACGCCCTGCCCCACCACCACATGCTCTCGCTCTTTGCACAGACCACAGGCATTGCACTGTGCGATCGTGACGCCGAGCTCCTCAAGCGTTGTAGCCTGCAGCGAGGCCGCTTGCGTATCCATTGGCTTGTCTGGAGCTGAATCCGTTGATTTTTTAGCACCAGACACTGATCGCGCAGCGGGTGCCTGAGCCTTGATCTGCGGGGATTCAGGAGGGCGAACCTGGCTTCGCGCCAGCGAACCTGCCTGCACAAATGTATTGACCTCGCTCGCGACAGAGGGGGTCGCAGCGGTAGGATCAGTCGCCGACAAAACAGCAGCATGTGAAGCGTGATCTTTCGGCGCTGAGTTGACTGCAGCGGCTGGCGCAGAGACAGGGATCCAGGGCTTCTCAATGCCGAGCTCCTGCATCCAGGCAAGCTGGAGTGCAGAAAAATGCATCGCATTGGAATTGGGCGGCACTATCACGGCATCAGACAGGTTCAAAAGTTTTTTTAAGGACGAGCGCATCTTCTCGCTCGCCCTTTCCAGCAGGATAGTAATCGCGTCTGGTGCCAATCTGGACAAAACCTTGCGCCTGATAGAACGCCAGCGCTTTTGAATTTGAAGGACGTACTTCTAAAAGCAGACCTTCCTGTCCTCTTTGCTTGGCTGTCTCGCTCACTTGCTTGAGCAACATCAGACCCAGACCGTGGCGTTGGTGTTTAGGTGCAACGGCAATCACCAGAATATGGACCACATCGGGAGCAACCATTGCCAGACAAAAACCCACCAACTCCGAGTCGCCACGCAACACCCAGGCTTCGTAGCCAGCATTCAGCGCATCTTCAAAATTTTTGGCTGTCCAGGGGTGCGACTGCACCGAGCGTTCAAGCTCAAGCACCTCATCCAGATCCGCACCACTCATGGGCAACAGCGCAATCCCTATGGCAGGTGCTGCGCGTGGATTACCACCCTGACCGGTTGCCCTCTCAGCGGTGGTAAAGGCAACCTTATCGCGCAGATAGAGGGGAGCGGCATGCTCGGGCAATACTGTTTGCTGTTTTTTCCAGGCCAGCCAGGACAGTTGGGCAACCCAATAGGCATCAGGCAGAGCGGTCAGGTCATCAATCAACCACTCAGGTGGCAATCCTGTCATCGCACCAGCCAGACGCCACCCCTCACCAATCAGGCAGGGAGTCAGGCCAACCAACGCGGAACCAGCACTGACCTCGCGTTGCCATAATAAAAATCGCTGCATGACAAACACCGGTGCATCTGCAGCGGATAATAAAACGGGTTGCTGCACCAGAGTCAGAGAACCTGACTGATCCGCCAGAAAAGCAGCTAAGTACACCTCATCCATACGCGCATCGAGTGCGCTAATAATCAAACGTCCTGGATGGCGGGAGGCAGCATTCGCGGCTAAAGCATGCAAAGCACCGACGGGAATTAACGGGATACTCAGCGCAAGTCCGATTCCCTGAGCGATCCCGCATGCCACACGAATCCCGGTAAAAGCCCCTGGACCATTACCGAAGGCGACACAGGATAATTCGCTTTTACTGCGCCCTTGTTCAGCCAGCAACGCATAGGCAAGCGGCAGCACGCTTTGCGAGTGCCCCGTTACGCCCTCGACTTGTCTTTTGGTGACCGTAATTACGCCGTTGTGCTCTGAGAGCAAAGCGATGCCGCAAATCGGGGTCGAGGTTTCCAGTGCCAATATCAATGTCATAGCGCAATTGTAATGAACCTTACGCAGAGTGCCGTTTCAGCGTCGCAACAACACAAATCTGAGATTTTCTCCTCATGCGGCAATTTTTAATTGCTCACCCCTCAAACTGACTAAAAAATTGTAAGAGTTTGTGACAGCCGCTCCTTTAGGCACCTGGGCACTGTTACATTTTTTGCATGAATATGCATACCTCCACACACTCTATTTCAAGGAAAATCCTGATCGTCGATGACGACCGGCGCCTTCGCGATCTGTTGCGCCGCTATCTGACGGGACAAGGATTCATCGCCTTGAGTGCCGAAAACGGCCGCGACATGAATAAAATCATGCAGCGAGAGCATTTTGATTTGCTGGTGCTGGACCTCATGCTGCCTGGCGAAGACGGCCTGTCAATCTGCCGACGGTTACGCAGCATCCATGACACCATCCCCATCATCATGCTGACCGCAAAAACAGAAGAAATCGATCGGATTATCGGGTTGGAAATGGGAGCGGATGACTATCTCTCCAAACCCTTCAACCCTCGTGAATTAGCCGCAAGAATCAAGGCGATCTTGCGACGCCGTAGTATCGAAGAGCATCCCGGTGCACCGAGTCACGAAAATGAGTCCATTTCATTTGGGCCTTTTGTATTGAATCTAGCCACACGGACACTCGAGCGCGACAACCATCCCATCACGATTACGACTGGAGAATTTTCCGTTTTAAAGGCTTTTGGCAGACATCCGAAAGTCCCTCTTTCGCGCGACAAACTGATGGAACTCGCGCGTGGCAGAGAGTATGAGGCCTACGATCGCAGTCTAGACGTCCAGATCTCGCGATTGAGAAAACTCATTGAAACGAACCCATCAAAGCCCAAATACATTCAGACCGTCTGGGGCATGGGGTATGTCTTTGTTCCTGATGGTGGGCGCTAGTTGCAGTCCATGCCGCAGTGTATGCAAAAAATAGCCCTTTACGCACAAGGACTTTTCGTTAGAAATTTCTTGCTGCTGATGTGCCTGATGCTGAGTTGCCTGGGCCTATGGTTCGCTGTATTTTTGCAGTCGGGGCTCGAGGCACGCGCCAACGAAATGAGCAAACGCGTTGCAAGCACCGTCAACCTCACCCGCACCGCCCTGCGGTACGCACAACAGACCGATCCCCACGCACTGCTAGCGGACCTGTCACGTCACGAGAACCTTGATGTGCATGTCCGTTTGAAAAACGATATCACCCAGCCTTTGCCTGCGGAGCAGTACTGGCAAAGTATTCAGACCAACCTGCAGGCATCCCTGGGCGCAGAAACAATCATCGCGTGGGAGGTCAATCAGCAACCAGGATTCTGGGTGAGTTTTTCAAATAACAACGAGCCGTACTGGCTGGCCTTTAATCGGCAGCAAATCAACGGGACCCATCCCATGCAATGGGCCAGTTGGATTGCGGGCGCCATCCTGCTGTCTTTACTCGGCGCAACGATCCTGACCAGATATGTAAATCGTCCCTTGACAAGACTGGCACGTTTCGCAAAAGCTATTTCTTGCGGAAAAATCACCCCACCCTTACCCAATAAAGGAGCACGTGAAATCAGGTTGGTGAATGCGAGCTTTAACAGGATGGCACAAGCCCTCAGACAAACAGAAAGTGACCGGGAAATGATGCTCGCAGGTCTTTCGCATGATTTACGCACCCCCCTCACCCGCATGCGACTGGAAATTGAAATGAGTCCAATCCCGGCTTCAACACGTGAGTCGGTTGACCAGGATCTTGAACAAGTCGATCAATCCATTAACAAACTGATTGAGTATGCCAGGGCCTCAATCACGGCTAACCAAACCGACCCGTCACCAGTCACCCCAACGATTAATATTTCTCAAACACTCAACAAAATCATCGAGCTTGAGCGCCCACGCATTGAAAACCAGGGGGGAACGCTTCTAGCCTGCATTACAGACGACTTAGTCACCCGTATAGAGCCCTTCTGTCTGCAACGCATCATTTCAAATTTGTTTGAAAATGTCAGACGTTATGGCTGTAATGCGCGCAATGAGCCGGAAATTTTTGTTCGGCTGGAGCGATTAGGGCAAGAATTAGCGCTTGAAATTTCTGACACCGGTCAAGGCATCGCTCAACAGGATTCCGAGACGCTCCTGCGCCCGTTCACCAGGGGAGATATTGCACGCACCGGAGCAGACGGAACGGGACTTGGACTGGCCATTGTTGAACGTCTGGTTACGCAAGCGCATGGTTCGCTTAGATTGGGATGCGGCGACCAAGGACTAGTCGTCAACATCACCCTCCCTAGCCTTTAACCCGCTCTGGCATAAACTAGACCGCTGCGATCCAACTGACAGTGAATGTATAAATTAAAGTATGACAAAAAAATCCTTGGACTCTATTTTTAGACAATCACCAGATGTTGAGCAGCGCTTTGCACAAGGTAAAGCCCTTCGTGATACAGCGCCTCGTTCGTCATTGGCTGAATTCAAGATTGAGCGTAAGCGAGCGTTGCCTATCAACATACTGCGCCATCAGGCGAAGGATCGTATCCAAGAATACGTTCCCATCCGCCATGCCAGAATGGCTGTGAACCCCTTTGCCTTCTATCGTGGTGGCGCAGCAATCATGGCGCACGATCTGTCCAAGCTCCCTACTGCCCCCATTCATGTGCAGCTATGTGGTGACATGCACGTGAGTAATTTCGGTTTTTTTTCAACATCAGAACACCGGCTCGTATTCGGTATCAATGATTTTGACGAAACACTGCCAGGTTACTTTGACTGGGATCTCAAGCGACTTGCTGCCAGCGCGATGATCGCAGCAGAGCATCTAGGGCAAGACAGGGTGTATGGCGAATCGATTGTTCGACTCATGCTGGCATCCTATCGAAAAAATTTATTAAAGTATGCGCATACGCCATACATACAACTGGCACATACCTATCTCGATGAAGATAGCTTGCTCGAGCGTGCCAATAAAATCAATGCCGTCAGTAAAGATTTTTTTCTAAAACAAATCATCAAAGCTCGAAAAAATACCAACCAGGGCGTGATCAGCAAGCTCACGGAAAAAACCTCAAATGGTCGCAGGATTGTTGAGCGCCCACCCTTACTCCAGCACCTGGATGTTTCGCGCAGGGGCAATAAAATTTCCGAGCTGCTCAATGATTTATTAACGACTTATCTAAAAACATTACTCCCGGACAGAAGACATCTCCTGATGCATTACCGTGTCATCGACTACGCCCGAAAAGTCGTTGGTGTGGGAAGCGTCGGGACGGCATGCTGGGTCATTTACATGGAAGGCCTGAACGCACAGGACCCTCTATTCTTACAAGTTAAAGAAGCACAGAAATCTGTTCTGGCTCCTTATTTTTCAGACAAAAGATTTCGTAGCAATGGCGAACGGATCGTTCATGGACAACGCCTTATCCAGGGTGCACCGGACCTCTTTCTTGGTTACGGAGAAACCCGTGAACTAGATTTTTATATTCGTCAGTTACGTGACATGAAAGGTGGCATTGCAATCGGAGAAGGAGGAATTGGCGTCAACGAACTTCCAGACTATGCAAAGCTGTTTGGCATGGCGCTCGCGAATGCACACGCACGCTCAGGCGATCCGGCAATACTGGCCGGCTACTGCGGAACAAACGAACAACTCGATGACGCAATGGTTCAGTTTTCAACAGCCTACTGCGAACAAAATAGCATTGATTACGAGAGTTTTCAGCGGGCGATCCAAACAGGAAAGTTAAGTTGCGCGACGGAAAATTTCTAAATGTAGATACAAAAACGACTAGAAATTAACCGTCTATCCGGGCAAGCAAACACACTACGTTCGCGGCGATTCCTTCTTTGCGACCGAGATGACCCAGTCCTTCGTTGGTCTTGGCCTTGATGTTGATCGAGGTAGGTTCGATCGACAGATCTGCTGCGATATTTCGAAGCATCGCACTGACATGCGGACCAATCTTTGGGGCCTGTGCATGAATCGTCGCATCAATGTTTACGATTCCCCAGCCAGCAACGCGAACGCGCTGATAGGCCTCGCGCAATAACACTCTGCTGTCAGCGCCCCGGTATTGGGGATCCGTATCCGGGAAATGTCGGCCGATATCACCGAGACCCGCAGCACCGAGCAACGCATCGGTCAACGCGTGCAACAGGACATCTGCATCAGAGTGACCCAGTAACCCGTGAGTATGGGGGATGGTTACGCCACCAATGATCAGCGCAGGCCCCTCAACCAAGGCATGCACATCAAACCCCTGTCCTACCCGCATTGCAAAAGGACTCATAACCAGGAACCCACCCATTCAAAATCATCTGGCCAGGTCACCTTGGCGTTACGGCCAGATCCTGGAATTAATAAAGGCTGATGACCCGCGAACTCCATCGCTTGGGCCTCATCGGTCAATGCGTGCCCTGCCTTTTTAGCTTGTCGTAACGCCTCAAGCAATAAACCAACACGAAACATTTGAGGGGTTTGAGCAGCCCATAGATGTGCCCGATCAATGGTTCGTGCCACACGACCCGACGGATCTGCCGACTTAATCGTATCCGCCACGGGCATAGCCAACAGGCCTCCCACGCCGTCGTCCAGACAGGCATCTATCAGGCGGGAAAGTGCCTCCTGAGGCAGCCCAGGCCGCGCTGCATCATGGACAAGCACCCAGTCATTGTCTGTGAGCCCAGCCTGCTCGAGGCCGTTTAAGACGGTATCTGAACGCTCTGCTCCGCCAATCGGACAGCAAATCGTTCTAGGCAAATCCAACAAGATTTCCTGAGCCACGTCATCTTGCGGCGAGGTAATGACACGCACCTGTTCAATACGCACATCAGACAGCAAGGCACGTACTGCATGCTTGAGCATGGGCTGACCTGCCAACATGCGGTATTGCTTAGGGGCTTGGTCTTGATTCGCACTGATGGCGCGCGTACCAATTCCTGCTGCCGGAACCAGTGCAACGATGCGAATAGGGGTATCAAATGAGCTCATATAAGAGTGATTTTATAATGCATGATTCAACTGGTGTTTTATTCAGGCGGTTTCCCCTCCATGTCGGCTGCATTGACTACTGTTTCTACCCTGTTAGCCGCTCTCAAACCCGGTTTACGCTACGCCCATCCCCGCCCGCCCGGCTCGGGAGATGCCTGGCTATTGGCGCAGATTGCGCAAGCCGCGGGTAAAACACTGGTCGTCCTGACGGCGGAACCTCTGGAGGCGCAGCGACTCTCCGAAGAAATCCCGATTTTTGCGCCTTCTCTGAAAGTCAGACCCTTACCTGACTGGGAAACGCTGCCTTACGATAGCTTTTCGCCCCATCAGGATCTGATTTCTGAGCGGCTGCGTACCTTGCACGCCCTGAGCCAGAATGATGTCGACGTGCTGACGGTGCCGATTACGACAGCCCTGTACCGACTCGCGCCTCCAAGTTTTCTGGCAGCCTATACTTTTTCGTTCAAGCAAAAAGACAAACTCGACGAGCAGGCGCTACGCAACCAACTGACGCTCGCGAACTACGCCCACGTCTCACAAGTCACCGCACCCGGTGAGTTTTGTATCCGAGGCAGTCTGATCGATTTGTTTCCCATGGGCTCGGTGGTGCCCTACCGTATCGATTTATTTGACGATGAAATCGAATCGATCCGTGCCTTTGATATTGATACGCAGCGCAGTTTGTATCCAGTCGGCTCCGTGCAGCTCCTGCCGGGACGCGAATTCCCGATGGATGAGCCGGCGCGCAATCATTTCCGCGCCCAGTTCAGGGAAGTATTCGAGGGAGACCCTTCCCGCGCGCTGCCCTACAAAGATATGGGTCACGGTATCGCCTTTGCGGGGATTGAATACTATCTGCCGCTATTTTTCGAGCACACCGCGACCCTGTTTGACTATCTGCCCGCCGACAGTCTGGTCGTGACGCTTGGAGATATCGATGATGCAATGCGTCGCTTTACCCAAGACACAGCGAGCCGCTATCAGTTCCTGAAAAGCGATCGTGAACGACCAGTCCTGCCACCTGCGTCCTTGTTTTTACAAGCAGAACCTTTATTCGAACACCTTAAACAGTTTCCACGTATCGCACTGACGGCCGATACCGTCCATACAGACATCATCAGCGCACCAGAGGTTGGGGTCACTCGCCGTGCCGAAGACCCACTGCAGAAACTTCGTTTGGTGCTAGAACGCGATACACGCAATGCCATCGTGCGGGCCAAAACCTCAGCAGCGACGCGCGCAGATATCGAGACCCGCGTGGTGCTGTGCGCGGACTCGCACGGTCGTCGTGAAACCATTGTGCAGATGCTTGCCGAGCATGGCATTGCACCGGATGCGCAAACTGAATCGGTTGCAACATTTCTTCAAAGCGATGCGCGATTTGCCATTACCGTCGCAACACTTGGCACCGGATTTGAGATTCCTGCCCAGGGTCTGATTTTCCTGACCGAAAATGATCTTTACCCCGGACATGGCGGCACGGCCCGACGAGGCAAACGTGATCAGGAGCGTGCCAGTAACGTCGAAGCCATGGTGCGCGATCTGTCCGAGTTGCGCGAAGGCGACCCAGTGGTCCATGCCCAACATGGTATCGGTCGCTACCATGGCCTGGTCAATATGGATATGGGTGAAGGCGAGATGGAGTTTCTCTATCTCGAATACGGCAATAAAACCACGCTCTATGTACCCGTATCGCAACTCCATGTGATTGCTCGCTATAGCGGCACCGATCCTGATTCAGCACCGCTGCACTTGCTGGGTTCTGGACAATGGGAAAAAGCTCGCAAAAAAGCAGCGCAACAAGTTCGCGATACCGCGGCAGAATTGCTTGACCTCTATGCCAAACGTGCGGCACGCGAAGGTTTTGCTTTCAAGCTACCCCTTGGCGATTACGAGTTGTTTGCAGAAGGTTTTGGCTTTGATGAAACAGCCGATCAGGCTGCTGCGATCCAATGTGTGATTGAGGATATGACCTCCGGTCGCCCGATGGACAGACTGGTGTGCGGCGATGTGGGGTTTGGTAAAACCGAAGTTGCGCTGCGCGCAGCTTTTCTTGCGATCGCGAACGGAAAGCAGGTTGCCTTGTTATGCCCCACGACGTTGTTGGCAGAACAGCATGCACAAACTTTTTCCGATCGTTTCGCCGACTGGCCTGTCAAAGTCGTCGAGCTCTCACGTTTTCGCTCTGCAAAAGAAATCACTGCTGCGATCGCAGGGATTAACGATGGCACAATCGACATCGTCATCGGCACCCATAAAATTCTTTCTAAAGACGTGCAGTTCAAACGCCTTGGGCTGGTGATCATTGATGAAGAGCACCGTTTTGGTGTGCGTCAGAAAGAAGCCCTCAAGGCCATGCGAGCCGAAGTCGATGTGCTCACGCTGACCGCCACGCCCATCCCCCGCACGCTCGGCATGTCACTCGAAGGGATCCGCGATTTTTCGGTGATCGCGACCGCACCGCAAAAGCGGCTCGCCATCAAAACTTTTGTACGACGGGAAGACAACAGTACAATCCGTGAGGCGTTGCTGCGCGAACTCAAACGAGGTGGTCAGGCCTATTTTCTGCATAACGAAGTTGATACCATTCACAATCGGCGGGCTCGACTCGAAGAGCTCGTCCCCGAAGCGCGGATTGCCGTGGCGCATGGGCAAATGGGTGAACGTGACCTTGAACAGGTCATGAAAGGCTTTTATCAACAGAAATTCAACGTCCTGCTGTGCACCACGATTATTGAAACTGGCATCGATGTGCCGAGTGCAAACACCATCATCATTCATCGCGCGGACCGCTTCGGTCTGGCGCAATTACATCAGCTCCGTGGCCGTGTTGGGCGCTCGCATCACCAGGCCTATGCCTACCTGATGACCCCTGGTGAAGATGCTATCACTAAAAACGCTAAAAAACGTCTCGAGGCGATCCAGGCGATGGAAGAGCTCGGCTCGGGATTTTTCCTGGCTATGCATGATCTGGAGATTCGAGGGACCGGAGAGGTGCTGGGTGAATCCCAGTCTGGCAATATTCAGGAAATCGGCTTCTCGATGTACAACGATATGCTCAACGAAGCCGTGCGCGCGTTAAAAGCTGGCGTAGAGCCCGATCTGGATGCGCCGTTCAGTGCCGGTTGCGAAGTCAATCTGCACTCACCTGCCCTGCTGCCCTCAGATTATTGCGCGGACGTTTATGCGCGACTGTCGCTGTATAAGCGGCTGTCAAACAGCACCGATGAAGACGGGCTGATTACTATTCAGGAAGAGCTTATCGATCGTTTCGGCAAGCTCCCCGATGCGGCAAAAACACTGATCGCAACGCATAAAATACGTTTGCAAGGCCTGCCCCTAGGGATTCAGAAAATCGATGCCAGCGAGGGTCAAATCCTGCTGCACTTTAAACAAAGTACGACCATTGATCCTTTGAAACTGATTGAGTTAGTTCAAAAGAAGAAAAACATACGCTTTGCAGGCCAGGATAAATTGCGTGCCGAGATTAATATTCCGGATGTTACGGCTCGTGCGGATGAGGTACGCAAGCTGTTGCGTTCAATTGTGTAGCTTCAATCTTGATTCCATTGTCTAATTTTTTATAGTTTCACATTTCGCCATGACCACATCTAATCTAGTTGTTCAAACACCTGCTCTGACTGGCGAACTGATTGAGCAAATTGCCGCGATTGCTGAAGCCTCCGGTGTTAAACGCCTGGGTACCTCTGCAGTGCGCCTGCATGGCGTCAGTGAGGATGCCAATATCCGGGCCGAGGTCCAAGCGTGGGGAGCACGCATTCACGCTGATTGCGCCTACGTGCCCGCAGGCAGACGACTAACCGACTGCAAAGTACTCGCGATGGACATGGACTCCACGCTGATCAACATCGAATGTATTGACGAAATCGCAGCCTTTGGGGGGGTCAAAGAACAAGTCGCCTCCATTACCGAGGCAGCCATGCGTGGCGAGATTAAAGACTTTTCAGAAAGCCTGATTAAACGCGTGGCCTTTCTGAAAGGCTTGTCGGTTGATGTCCTGCAAGCAGTCTACGAAGAAAAGCTGCGCCTGAACGCGGGTGCTGAGAAATTAGTCAGTACGGCACTGGATTCTGGTATCAAAGTATTGCTTGTTTCTGGAGGGTTTACTTTTTTTACTGAAAAGCTCAAAGCCCGACTGAACCTAACCGAAGCGCGCGCTAATGTATTAGCTCAGGAAAATGGCTTGTTGACGGGTGTCGTCCAGGGCCGCATTCTGGATGCGCAAGGTAAAGCCGACACCTTGCGAGCATTTGCAGCCGAGCATGGAGCCGAACCCCATCAGATCATCGCCATCGGCGATGGTGCGAACGATCTGAAAATGCTCTCAAATGCTGGATATTCCGTTGCCTACCGCGCCAAGCCCGTTGTGCAGGCTCAGGCTAAATACGCACTGAACGTAGCAGGCCTGGATGGTGTGCTGAATTGGTTTGAGTAGTGAATGCTTGTTTTAACTAAATATACAGTTTAAACTAAGTAAACTTAGTTTAATTAGTTCACTTAGTTTTATTATGCAAACGTTCAATATTCACGAAGCAAAAACTCATCTCTCCAAATTAGTGGACCTGGCAGTCAATGGTGAGCCTTTTGTCATTGCCAAGGCAGGTAAACCCATGGTTCTCGTAATAAGATTCGAGCCTACCGGGCAAGTCAAGCCAAAAAGAACTGGATTTCTGAACGGACAAATTTCTGTTCCAGACGATTTCGACGCTCTGGGTGAGGCAGAAATTGAACAGCTTTTTTGTGGAAATGAATGAAGTTTTTACTAGATACCCATATTCTGCTCTGGGCTGCAGGTAGCCCAGAGAAATTATCCCATCAAGCAAAATCCATTATTGAAGAAACTGAAAATGAATTATTTTTCAGTGCAGCGAGCTTGTGGGAAATTTCGATTAAGAAAGGGTTAGGTAGACCTGACTTTAAAGTTGATGCACGGGTACTTCGTCGAGCGCTCATTGACAATGGGTATCAGGAGCTCAGTATCACCGGCTTACATTCGATATCTATTGAGGATTTGCCAGATATACACAAAGACCCTTTCGACAGGATCTTATTGTCTCAGGCAACCGTTGAAGGTGTCACTCTTTTAACCTCAGACAAAAAAATTGCCCAATACAGAGGACCTATTCAGTTGGTTTGATTAACCTGATCAAACACGCCGCATCAAATAACGCACAACAAAACCAGGAAATGCCAGCACCACAAATAAGCTAAAAGTGATGGCGTAAAATTCCCAGCGTTGTTTAAAAGGATTGCCGATCGAGCTCTCGAACAGAAGCCCAAGCAATCCGACTAAACCATACAACGCGATTAATTCAATCAAACGCAGCAGGAAGGACTTATCCTGTTGCTGACCCGATCCTAACGGGATCAAGGCAAACAATCGCTCATTGATAAAGGGCAGATTCGCCGCTGCCAGGGCTATCACAATCAGCAGCCAGACAGCGACGGTTTGGTTCATTAGAGCGACAGGGTTGCACGCATGGTTTGCAGGCACAGTGTCATCAAACCACCAGGTATCAGACCCAAGACCAACACCAGCAAACCGTTAACAATCATCAGTGTGCGTGGGAAAAAGCAAACCTTTTGCATGGGTGCTGCATTCTCTGCGGGCTCATCAAAATAAGCAACCTTAATCACACGCAGGTAGTAGAAAGCACCAATCAACGAGAACAGCACCGCAACGATTGCCAACCACAGATGATCAGACTGCAACAAGGCTTGCAAGATCAACAGTTTTGCATCAAATCCGACCAGAGGTGGCAAACCCGCCAGTGAACACATGAGAATCAGCAGCATGGCCGCCATCCATGGACTACGCTTATTCAAGCCCTTCAGATCATCGATATTTTCACATTCAAAGCCTTCGCGCGACATCAACATCATCAAGCCAAACGAGGCCAGTGTAGTCAGTACGTAGGTCAGGATGTAAAACAAAGCTGAACCATAGGCCGAGGAGTCAGCAGCCAGGTCGTTATCTATCGAGCCTGACAGCAAACCGAGCAGTACAAAACCGATATGTGAAATCGTCGAATAGGCCAACATCCGTTTGAAGTTGGTCTGCATAATGGCGGTCAGGTTACCGATTGCCAGCGACAAAATTGCCAGAATCATCAGCATGGGTTGCCAGTCTGCGGCCAGATCACCCAGAGCAATCACTAGAATTTTCAGAGTGATTGCGAAGGCTGCAAGCTTTGGTGCGGCGGCTAACACTAACGTGACCGCCGTCGGTGCACCCTGATAGACGTCAGGCACCCACATGTGGAAAGGCACAGCGCCCAGTTTGAAGGCCAACCCGGCAACAAGGAACACCAGACCAAAGGTCAGTGGCAGATAGTCAATCTGACCAGAAGCGACTGCGTCGGCGATTGAACGCAAATCCAGACTACCCGTCGCACCATACATCATCGACATGCCGTAGAGCAAAAAGCCTGAAGCCAGCGAACCCAGCACGAAGTATTTCATTGCAGCTTCGGTTGAGACCGAGTGATCACGACGAATCGCAACCAGCGCATAGATGGCGAGCGACATCAGTTCCAGACCGAGGTAAATCGTCAGGAAATTGCCGGCAGAGATCATCACCATCTGACCGAGCAGGGCAAATAGGACCAGTACATAGAACTCACCACCACGCAGCATATCGCGAGTCTGGATGTATTCACGACCATACACCAGCGTCAGGGCAACCGAGATATAAGAAGCGATCTTGAGCAAATGAGATAGTGGGTCCACCACATACATGCCAAAAAATGAATCACCATAGACACCCGCTACAAATTGCGTCGCAGACAACAAGGTGAGCACACCCAGCGTAGCTAACGACAGCCCGTAGGCGAGCGTGCGTCGTGAGCCACCATTTATGGCGTCAAGGATCAGGATCAGCATGCCCAGCAACAGCAAAGCAATTTCTGGTGCAGCCAGAGCGAAATCAAATTGGGATTGCATCATGGCGTGGCTTACAGTTTGGATTGAGAGATGTGTTGCAACAAGGCCTGAACCGAGGTGTGCATCACGTCAGTGAAGGGCTTAGGATGAACGCCCATGTAAATCACGGCAATCGCCATGACACCAAGAATCAGGAACTCACGGCTGGACAGGTCATTCAACTCACGCACATGATCATTGGCGATATCACCAAAGGCAACTCGTTTGACCATCCACAGTGAATAGGAAGCGCCCAAAATCAACGCCGTCGCAGCCAGCAGGCCGATCCAGAAGTTGTACTCGACTGCGCCCATGATGACCATGAATTCACCGACAAACCCACTGGTCGCTGGCAAACCTGCATTGGCCATGGAGAACAGTACAAAGAAGGTGACAAAACGTGGCATTGTATTGATCACACCGCCGTAGTCAACAATCTGTCGACTGTGCATGCGGTCATACAAGACACCAATACACAGGAACATCGCGGCCGACACGAAGCCGTGCGAGACCATCTGCACAATCGCACCCTCGACACCCGCGGTATTGAAAATGAACAAACCAAGCGTTACAAAGCCCATGTGTGCGATCGATGAATAAGCCACCAGCTTTTTCATGTCATCCTGCACGATTGCAACCAGACCGATGTAGATCACAGCAATCAGAGACAAGGTGATCATCATTGTCGACAAACCCGCTGACGCATCCGGTGCAATAGGCAAGGACAAACGGATAAAACCGTATGCGCCGAGCTTCAACATGATGGCAGCCAGCACGACAGAACCACCGGTCGGCGCTTCAACGTGCGCATCAGGCAACCAGGTATGGACAGGCCACATCGGCACCTTAACGGCGAAGGCCGCCAGGAAAGCCAGGAAGATCAATACCTGAGGCGTGTACTCAAGTGGCAGCGTGTGCCAGGTCAGGATATCGAATGAGCCGCCTGAAACATTCCAGAGATAGATGAAGGCGATCAGCGTCAGCAGTGAACCCATCAGCGTATACAAGAAGAACTTGAATGCAGCATAGACGCGGTTCGGTCCACCCCAGACACCGACAATGATGTACATCGGGATTAGCGTTGCTTCGAAAAACACATAGAACAACAAACCATCGAGTGCAACGAACACACCTATCATCAAACCAGACAGGATCAGAAATGCAGCCATGTACTGAGCGATTCGACTCGTAATGACTTCAAAACCAGCCAGCACGACGATGATCGTCACGAAAGCTGTCAGCAACACAAACCAGAGCGAAATTCCATCCACACCGAGATGGTAATTGACGGCAAAGGCCTGAATCCAGCTGGCTTTTTCAACGAACTGCATGGCAGCGGTCGTATTGTCAAAACCCGTGTAGAGGGGGATGGTCACAAAGAAACTGAGCAACGCACCAATCAAGGCCAGATTGCGAGTCATTGCTGCACGATCATCGCGACCAAAGGCCAGCACGATCAGACCACAGACGATCGGTACAAAGATCGCCAGAGTCAGCCAGGGAGTAGATAAAGAAGCCATCTCGCTTGCCATTATTTGGAACCAAAGATTATGTAGGTGATCGCAGCGGTCAGGCCGATGATCATCGCGAATGCGTAGTGATAGATGTAGCCAGTCTGCAATTTACGTGAGACAGCAGCAATCGCACCAACCAGTTTGGCGGAGCCGTTGACCAGCACTCCATCAATCAGACCGCGATCGCCCTGCTGCCATAAGCCTTTACCAAGGCCGCGCATCCCCCGTGCCAGCACCTGCTCATAGAACCAGTCAAAGAAGTACTTATTTTCAAGTACATAATTGAGCCCGGAGAGCTTGCTCTTGATTGCAGCAGGCACTTTAGGATTGATCAGATAGCAATACCAGGTAATCACAGCACCTGCAACCACCAGCCAGAAGGCAAGGCTTGTGAACGCATGCAATGCATACGCCAGCCAGCCATGCCAGTGCGCTTGCAAATCTGCCATGGCAGGATGCTTGGCAAGCACCACGATCGTATTCTTGAAATAGCCACCAAACAAGAGCGGATCAACGGCAATCGCGCCAATGATTACAGAAGGAATCGCCAACAGCACCAAAGGCAGCGTGACCACCCAGGGTGACTCGTGAGGTGTTCCGCCATGATGACTATGATCGTCGTGAGCATGGGCATCTGTTGCATGGGCATCTGTTGCATGGGCATCTGTTGCATGCGCATCTTTTGCATGGGCGTCATGCGCGTGATCGTGTCCGTGGTCTGCATCTACTGCAAAACGCTCTTTTCCATGGAACACCAGGAAATACACACGGAATGAATACAAGGAGGTCACAAACACACCAATCAATGTTGCATAGTGTGCAAAGCCAGCACCCCAGACATTGGCAGACGCTGCAGCTTCGATGATATGTTCTTTGGAATAGAAACCCGAAAAGAAAGGCGTACCGACGAGCGCCAGCGTACCAATCAGGAAGGTAATCCAGGTAATAGGCATGTACTTGCGCAACCCACCCATATTGCGGATGTCCTGATCATGATGCATACCGATAATGACCGAGCCCGCACCCAGAAACAGCAGTGCTTTGAAGAAAGCATGTGTCATCAGATGGAAAATCGCAACAGAGTATGCCGAAGCACCTAGCGCAACCGTCATGTACCCAAGCTGGGACAGCGTCGAATATGCCACCACGCGCTTGATGTCGGTCTGAATAATACCCAGGATACCCAGAAACAAGGCACCGATCGAGCCGATAACGATAATGAATGACAACGCGGTGTTGGACAACTCAAACAGTGGCGAGAAACGTGCCACCATGAAAATACCGGCGGTCACCATGGTCGCTGCGTGGATCAGTGCAGAAATAGGCGTGGGGCCTTCCATCGAGTCTGGCAACCACGCATGCAATGGCACCTGGGCTGATTTACCCATCGCACCGATAAACAGGCAGATACAAGCCACCGTCACCAGCATCCAGTTTGAACCAGGCAATGTCAACGCTGCTAACTTGTCGGCTTGCTTAAACACCTCACCATAGTGCATGGTGCCAGCGTACGCAAACAACAAACCGATGCCGAGAACAAAACCAAAGTCACCGACACGATTGACCAGGAACGCTTTCATATTCGCAAAAATTGCGGTGGGCTTGGTGTACCAGAAACCGATCAACAGGTAGGAGACCAGACCAACGGCTTCCCAGCCAAAGAACAACTGAACCATGTTGTTTGACATGACCAGCATTAACATCGAAAAGGTGAACAATGAAATGTAGGCAAAGAAGCGCTGGTAGCCAGGGTCCTCAGACATATAACCGATCGTGTAAATGTGCACCATCAGTGAAACCGAAGTCACGATTACCATCATCAGTGCTGACAGGGGATCAATCAGGAAACCGATTTCCAGTTTGGTCTGTCCAATGATGCTCCAGGTATAGACCGTGCCATCAAACGTATGACCGTTCAGCACATCTTTCAAAACGATCGCAGACCCGATCGCAGAGACAGCAACCAGAATGATCGTTAAAAGATGTGAACCACGTCGGCTGACCTGGCGTCCGAGAAAACCGGTACCGAACAGGCCTGCAAGAATCGCTCCGACCAAGGGGGCCAGTGCGATGATCAGATAAAGAGAAAGCGAGCTAGACATTTTGTTCCGTCGTCCGATCAGCCCTTAAGGCGGTCAAGTTCATCAACATTGATCGTGCTGAGGTTGCGGAACAGCAGCACTAAGATCGCCAAACCGATCGCAGCTTCAGCAGCCGCAACAGTCAGGATGAAAAATACAAACACCTGGCCAGCCGCATCACCAAACCAGGTCGAAAAAGCTACGAAATTCATGTTGACGGCCAACAGCATCAACTCGATCGACATCAACAGTACGATCAAATTACGGCGATTCAGAAAAATACCGAACACACCGATCGCAAACAATATGGCACCCAGCACCAGGAAGTGAGGCAAAGTCAGCGTCATCATGCTTGATCTCCTGATTTGGCGTTGACAGGCGTCTCGGAGGGCATATCAAGCAAACGAACACGATCTTTCGCTTTAACTTTTAACGCTGCCGAAGGATTGTTGTATTTCACGTCGCGACGTTTACGCAGCGTCAGGGAAATCGCGGCGATCATGCCGACCAGCAACACTACCGCGCCCACTTCCACAGCAAAGACGTATTCGGTATACATCACCTCGCCCAGCGTACGCGCGTTGTTGTAGCTATTACCCATATCGACGGCAGGACCGACTTGACCCCAGCCCGTCGCCAGGACAAAGGACATCTCAAGCACCAGGATCAAACCAACAATCATGCCCAAAGGTAAGTAGGTTTTAATTTCTGTACGCAGCTGTTCCATTTTGACGTCAAGCATCATGACAACAAACAGAAACAACACCATGACTGCACCGACATAGACGAGCACCAGCAACAAAGCGAGGAATTCTGCGCCAAGCAACATCCAGATCATTGAGGCATTGGCAAATGCCAGAATGAGATGCAGCACAGCAGTGACCGGGCTAGACGCCGTGATCACGCGAAAAGCCGCTATCACCAGTACCAGCGCCAACACGTAAAAAAGAATAGTTGTAAACATAATGTGATTTAGCCCCGATGATCAGCGATAAGGCGCATCGGCTGCGCGATTGCGGGCGATATCATCTTCGTAACGATCACCCACCGCCAACAACATGTCTTTGGTGAAGTACAAATCGCCACGCTTTTCGCCATGGTATTCATGAATATGGGTTTCAACGATCGAATCGACCGGGCAGCTTTCTTCACAGAAGCCGCAGAAAATGCACTTGGTCAGATCGATGTCATAACGCGACGTACGACGCGAACCGTCCTCACGTTGCTCAGACTCAATCGTAATCGCCATCGCCGGGCAGACTGCTTCACACAATTTGCAGGCGATGCAGCGCTCTTCGCCGTTAGGGTAACGGCGCAGTGCGTGCAAACCACGAAATCGTGGTGACATCGGCGTCTTTTCCTGCGGGTAGCGCAAAGTAATCTTGCGTCTGAAAACATATTTACCGGTCAGCATCATCCCCTTGAGTAACTCGAGGAGCATGAAACTACCGAAAAAATCCTTGATCGCTTGCATAACTTGCCTTTTTTGCCGTCTTGAGGCGGTCAGTTCCAGATATTCCAGGGCGTCTGCATCCAGATCGCCACCACCACTAACCACACACCTGTCAGAGGGATAAAGATTTTCCAGCCTAGGCGCATGATCTGGTCATACCGGTAACGCGGAAACGTCGCGCGGAACCAGATGAAAAGCGAAACCACCACGAAACTTTTAAATCCCAACCATAACCAGCCCGGCACCCAGTTCAGCGGCGCAATATCAAACGGTGCAGCCCAACCACCCAGGAACAAGATTGACGCCATGCATGACAGGAAAATCATGTTGGCGTACTCAGCCAGGAAAAATAAAGCAAACGCTATGCCTGAGTACTCAACCATGTGACCGGCGACAATTTCTGATTCACCCTCAACCACGTCAAAGGGATGACGGTTGGTTTCTGCCACAATTGAAACAACATATATGACAAACAAGGGCAAGAGCGGCAACCAGTTCCAGGACATGAAATTAATGCCCTTGTCTGCAAACCAGCCACGATTCTGCACATTCACAATGTCTGACATATTCAGACTGCCAGAAACCAGCAGAACGGTCACGAGCACAAAGCTAATCGCTAACTCATAGGACAACATCTGTGCCGAAGCACGCATTGCGGCGATGAACGCATATTTAGAGTTAGATGCCCAACCCGCGACAATCACGCCATATACACCGATTGATGTGATAGCCATCACATACAACAAACCAGCGTTGACATTGGCCAGCACCAGTTCAGGTCCGAAAGGCACGACCGCCCAGGCAGCCAGCGCTGGCATGAGTGTGACTGTAGGCGCCAATACAAACAAAATCTTGTTTGCCTGGCTCGGGATCACGACTTCTTTAGTAAGAAGCTTGAGTACGTCAGCATACGGCTGAAGGATGCCGCGCCAACCCACCCGGGTAGGCCCCAGGCGAACGTGCATCGAACCAATCAGCTTACGCTCCCAGAAAGTCAGGCGAGCCACGGCTAAGATGATTGGCACAGCAATGATCAGGATCTTGATCAGAGTCCAGACGAATAACCAAAGTGTAGGTCCGAGCAAATCGGTACCCATTGTTTCAAGAACGTTCAGCCACTGCTGCATCAGGCACGCTCCACGTTAAGTTGTCCAAATGCACTACCCAATGCTGCGGTTTCTGCGAAACCAGCGGAGATGCGCACAGCACCGGCAGCAAGTGTATTGTCCTGCTCAGCGATCAGATCAACCTGACCCGAAACAGACTTGACGCGAACAGTTGCACCGCGCTCAAGTCCCAGACCCGCCATTGTCTGCGCGTGCATGCGTGCAACAGGCGCTCTGGAGGCTTGCGACGACTGGAGCGCTTCTGCGCGACGCACAATCGCATCGGTGCGGAAAATTGGCACATCGGTGACGCGCTGAAGTCCCGCAGGAGCCTGAGCAGAAACACCGGCAACAGCCTGAATCTGATTCGACAGGCGAGATTGCACACCACCCGACAATACCGCATCACGGACTGACTCGGATGTCTCATCATCAAAGCCAGCGAGATGCAGGACATTACCCAGCACGCGCAGTACTTTCCAGCCTGGACGCGTCTGCGCATGGGGTGTCACTGTGCCCTTAAAGCTTTGCGGTAAACCCTGAGCATTGACAAACGTACCTGAGGTTTCAGTGAACGGTGAGATCGGCAACATTACGTTTGCCCAGTCTTTTGCACTGGAGGCGTATGAAGTCAACGCAACATTGAACTCAGCTGCTTTAAGCGCAGCAAGCGCCTGCGCACCGTTGTCCGCATCGAGCAATGGTTCGGCATGCAAAACGATATAAGCTTTGAGTGGCTGAGCCAGCATCGCTGCAGCAGGCTTGCCACCATTAACGGGTACAGCACCTGCGAGATAACCACCAACGGTATTCGCACCTGAAGTAAGGAAACCGAGCTTGCCGGCAGCGAGCTGTGCAACCAACTGAGCATTTGCAGCGATTCGCGATGCATCCGGCGCATTCACAGCTGAGTTACCCAGCAGGACCGAAACTTGTGCACCCGTAGCCAGACTTTCAGCGATCTTTTGCGCGTGGGCCTCTACAGAGACACCCGCCAGCGCAGCAGGCACATCGACAGATTTCAATTTAGCCAGAGCCACTGCGACCTGAGCCAACGTATCCGCAATGGCAGCAGGCAAGACCGTAGCACGAGCTGTCAATGTAAATAACGGATCATCACCGGCAGCATCAATACTTGTCACTTGCGTGCCACGCTTGACAGCCTGACGCAGTCGCTGCGCCATCAAGGGATGATCTTTACGCAAGAACGATCCCACCACCAGCACACGATCAAGCGTTTCGAGGTCGGTGATGTTCATACCGAGCCAAGGTGCGCCATTCAATGCCGCGTCAAACGACGCGTCAGTCTGACGCAAACGGAAGTCAATATTTTCCGAACCCAGACCACGTGTCACACGACCCAGCAAAGCCATTTCTTCGAGTGTCGCGTATTCACTGCTGAGTGCACCAATGTGTGCAGCACCTGAATGGTCACGCACATCCATGAGACCATGCGCGACAACCTGCAGCGCGTCAGACCAAGAGGCTTCACGCCACTGACCGTCTTCGCCCTTGACCATCGGTGTGGCAAGGCGATCCTCTGCTTTCAAACCTTCATAGGAAAAACGATCGCGATCGCTTATCCAGCACTCGTTAATTTCTTCGTTTTCAAAAGGGACGACGCGCATCACGTCATCGCCCTTGACCTGCACAATCAGGTTGGCACCCAAGCTGTCGTGAGGGGAAACCGTGCGACGCCGCGCGAGTTCCCAGGTACGTGCGTGATAACGAAATGGCTTGGAGGTCAAGGCGCCGACAGGACAGATATCGATCATGTTGCCTGACAATTCAGACTCAACCGAACGCCCTACAAAGGTCGTAATTTCGGAGTGTTCGCCACGGCCGATCATGCCGAGTTCCATGACGCCCGCGATTTCCTGACCGAAACGTACACATCGCGTGCAATGTATGCAGCGGGACATTTCTTCTGCGGAGACCAGAGGTCCGAGATCTTTGTGGAATACGACGCGCTTTTCTTCCTGATAACGCGAGGTCGATCCGCCATATCCGACAGCCAGATCCTGCAGTTGACATTCTCCACCCTGATCACAGATCGGGCAATCGAGCGGATGATTGATCAGCAGGAACTCCATCACACTTTTCTGAGCGGCGACAGCACGCTCGGAACAGGTGTGGACGACCATGCCGTTCGTCGCGGGTGTCGCGCAAGCCGGCATGGCCTTGGGAGCCTTTTCGACCTCGACCAGACACATGCGGCAATTGGCCGCAACGGACAGTTTCTTGTGATAACAGAAATGCGGCACGTAGACGCCGAGCTTATGAGCGGCATGCATGACCATGCTGCCCTCTTGCACTTCGACTTTCTTGCCGTCGATGGTTAATTCAACCATAACCTTGTCCAGACCTTAAATATAGGGAGCCACCACACATCGCTTATGCTCGATGTGGTGTGCAAATTCGTCACGGTAATGCTTCAGGAAACC
>CANCRX010000050.1 GCA_947380655.1 Alcaligenaceae bacterium
CAGCGCGCCAGACTGATTGCTAAGGGCGTCTGAGTTTTAGCTCGTTTTGATGGGTTTCGGGCCCCGTTACAGGGCAGAGCCATGACCGTCCTGACCGATCTGGTCGATCAGCGTAGGGTCGTGGCGCAGATTCAGACGGCTCCAGTGAATGATCAACATCATCAGCGCTGCCACCAGAACCCCAAAAATTCCGATAATGATGCCAATGGATAGATGCAACCAGAGCATCAGGGTATAAATTGCCACCATCAGCAGGATATTGAGTTGCTCATTGAAGTTTTGAACCGCGATGGAGTGACCTGCTGAAAGCAGGACATGGCCACGGTGCTGGAGTAGTGCATTCATGGGGACAACGAAATAGCCTGAGGTCAGCCCAATGACGATCAGCAGCACATAGGCCGCCCAGGGCAGTGATACGCCAAATACCGTGATGGCCCAGGAAGCATTAATCCATGGCATGAGCAGCACCGTTAAGCCCATCACAACACCCAGAGGCAGGACACTTAACGCACTGCGTAAGGGCACGCGACTGGCCAGAATCGATCCTGCTACGGTGCCTAAAGCGGTGATGCCCATCAAAACCGAGGCCTGATCGAGCCTGTAACCGAGATGACTGCGGCCCCATTCGATCACAATCAGTTGTAAGGTTGCACCGGCACCCCAGAATAAGGTGGTCACTGCCAGAGAAATTTGACCGAGTTTGTCTTTCCAGAGGATGCGCACATACCCTGCAAAAGATTTGATGAGTTTGGCGGGACTTTTCTGCTGAACCGGATATTTGATGTGGGTAGCAGGGATCATCAGATTACACAGTGCCGCCGCAGCGTAAATCACTGCGATGACCAGAATCGCAGCCTCTGCAGGGGTGTGGACCAGGGTGTTAATCAGTGGATGTGAAAGCAGCCAGCCCGAGACGGCAGGTGAGACGAGCGCTCCACCGAGGACCGTTCCCATGATGATGGACAGAACGGTCAGGCCTTCGATCCAGCTGTTGCCCTTGACCAGGTCTAGCGGAGGTAGCATTTCAGTCACGATGCCGTATTTTGCCGGCGAGTAGGCCGCCGCGCCAATCCCTACCAGCGCGTAGGCCACGCATACCAGTAAAACCTGGGCATTTTGCGGTAAACCAAACATTGCATAGGAAAACATCAGCAGGCAGCCGGTGACCTTGATGGCATTGGTGAGGAACATCACCCAGCCCTTGGGGAAGGCATCAGAAAAAGCCCCTACAAAGGCAGCAAGCAGTACGTAGGCCGCTGCAAACCACCATTTCATCATAGGCGCCATCCAGTCCGGGCCTTGCAACTGCTGGATCAGGGCGATCGCGGCAATAAACAGGGCATTGTCTGCCAGTGAAGACAGGCCCTGGGCCGCCATGACAATGAAGAAGCCTCGTTTCAAGAGATGATTTCCCTAAAAGTGCTAAAAACGACACCGAGTATAGCTGTTGATCGAAGATCTTAGTGAACTTAAAAAGAGTCGCTCAGGCTGCGTTATGATCTACAGGATTCCATCCCAAATTGTGTCTATATTGTGCGTCTGACCCAGATCAAACTTGCCGGATTCAAATCCTTTGTCGATCCGACCGTGATTCCTACGCCCAGTCAGCTGGTCGGCGTAGTGGGTCCTAACGGTTGCGGTAAATCCAACATTATTGATGCCGTGCGCTGGGTGATGGGTGAAACCCGCGCCTCCGAGTTGCGTGGTGAGTCCATGCAGGACGTGATTTTCAGTGGCTCAGGGCAGCGAAAGCCCTCGGCACGTGCATCAGTCGAGTTGGTTTTTGACAACAGCGAGGGACGAGCGATTGGTCAGTGGGCCAGTTACGCGGAAATCGCAGTGCGTCGTGTCCTGACCCGTGATGGCACCAGCAGTTATTTCATTAATAACCAGCAAGTTCGTCGGCGCGATGTGCACGATATCTTTTTGGGGACAGGTTTAGGCGCACGCGGTTATGCCATTATTGGTCAGGGCATGATTAACCGGTTGATCGAAGCCAAACCTGAAGAGTTACGTGTCTATCTCGAAGAGGCCGCCGGTGTCTCTCGCTATAAAGAACGTCGTCGTGAGACTGAAAATCGTTTATCCGATACACGAGAAAATCTCGTGCGGGTGGATGACATCTTGCGTGAACTGGGCTCGCAGCTTGAAAAGCTGGAGTCTCAGGCAGAGGTCGCACGTGAATACCGTGCGCTACAAGCTGATGGTGAGGCGAAACAAAATGCCTTATGGTATTTGAAAGAAGCTGCAGCGGTCGAGGAGCGCGCCCGCACCCAAGAAGAAATCGAGCGTGCGCAGACTGAACTCGAAGGCTCGACAGCGGGTTTGCGCGCGAGTGAGGCCGCACTTGAGTCGCGTCGTCAGGCGCATTATGCCGCCGGCGATGCAGTGCATACGGCGCAAGGCTCGATGTACGAGGCAAACGCTCGCGTCAGTAGTCTCGAAGCAGAAATTCGTCACGTGGTTGAATCGCGTAATCGCGTGCAAACACGTCGGGCCCAGTTGCAAGTGCAGATGGGTGAGTGGGAATCACAAAAAGAGCACTGCCAGGAGCAGATCCTCGAGAGCGAAGAAGAGCTTATGACAAGCGCTGCCCGAGCCGAAGAAGCCCGTGAGCATGCCGAAGCCGCCCAGGCAGGACTGCCCGATATCGAGGCGCGTGTGCGCGAGGCTGCAGGCAAGCGCGAAGAAATGCGCGCAGTGCTTGCGCGTGTGGAGCAAAATCTTGCCCTGACTGCGCAAAGTCAGCGCGATGCAGATCGTCAATTACAGGCACTTGAACTGCGTCGCGAGAGACTGGTGCAGGAGCTCAAAGGCGTCGATGCACCAGATACCGCGCTGCTCGAGCAACTTACCGGCGATAAGCTCACGAGCGAAGAGCTACTCGAAGAGTCTCAGGCTGCGTTGGCGGAGCTGGAAGAAAAACTTCCTGAGCTTGATGAGCGGCGCAGCAAGGCGCAGTCCGATGCGCAGGCTCAAGCCGAGTCGCTGGCGCGCCTCGAAGCGCGTTATTCTGCACTCGTCAAACTGCAGGAAGACGTGCAAAAGAAAGGTTCACTCGAACCCTGGCTCGCCAAGCATGAACTCACTTCGATGAGCCGCTTATGGCAAAAATTACATGTTGAACCCGGCTGGGAAACGGCCCTGGAGGCTGTGCTCAATGAGCGCATGACCGGTCTTGAAGTGCGCAATCTGGATTGGGCCCGTGCCTTTGCCGGTGATCCGCCGCCCGCGCGGCTGGCTTTTTTCCAGTTGCCTGTTGCGGCTGCGGCCGCTGCAGCGCCTGCAGGGATGACAGCTCTGTCATCGATGCTGCGTATTACCGATCCCGATTTGCGCACGCTGCTGCAGGGCTGGCTGGGTAACGTATTTATTGCAACAGATGTGACCCAGGCGCTTGCCGCGCGTAGCACCTTGCCAGAAGGCGCAATGCTGGTGGTGCAGGGTGGTCATTTGATTGACGCCAACAGTGTGCGTTTTTATGCGGCGGATTCAGAGCAGGCGGGGTTGCTCGCACGTCAGCAGGAAATTGAAAACCTGCAGCGCGAAATCAAAGCACATCAGTTGATTGCAGATCAGACCCGTTCAGCTGTGGCGCAAGCCGAATCGGCCTGGCAGCATGTTTCGCAATCTTTACCACCCGCTCGCCAGCGCGTGAGTGAAGTCACGCGTCGCCTGCATGACTTGCAGCTCGAATACACCCGCGTGTTGCAACAGGTCGAACAGATGCGTGAACGCTCTGGTCGTCTGGAGCAGGACATTGCAGAGGTCACTTCCCAGCAAGAGGAACTGCTTGCGACCAAGCTCGAAGCCGAGGCACGTTTTGAAGAGCTTGATGGTGAGATTGCCCTGCAGCAAGAAGCCTATTCTGAAGCGGAAATGGCGGGTGAGGCGTTGGCGGCTGAAGCCGAACTCGCACGCAGCCGTCTGCGCGATCAGGAGCGCGGTGCGCAGGAGGCTGAATTTAATGAGCGCGGAATTCGTGCCCGGATAGCCGAGTTGCAACGTAATCAGCAGTTAGCCGCCGAGCAAACTGCTCGTGCGCAACAGGAGTTGCTTGGACTCGAATCTGAACTCACTACGCTCGATGCGGCGGCTGCACAAGCAGGCCTGCAGGACGCACTCGAGTTGCGCGCAAGTTGTGAAGAAGCGTTGAGCCTGGCTCGTATAGAAATGGACACCCTGGCTGCGCAGTTGCGCGAAGCTGACGAAGAGCGTCTGACGATCGAGCGATCGCTGGAGCCTCGGCGCGAGCGCATCATGCAATTGCAATTACAAGAGCAGGCTGCGCGTCTGGCGACCGAACAATTCGCAGAGCAACTCGACGCCCGTCAGGTTGATCGGGTTGCTGTTCAGGCATCGCTTGTCGATCAGCCGGAACAATGGTCACGTCCGGCCTGGCTGCAAACCGAGGTCCAGCGTATCACGCGTCAAATCGAGTCCTTAGGCTCGGTTAACCTCGCGGCACTCGATGAGCTCAATGCCTCGCGTGAGCGCAAGGGTTACCTCGATGCGCAGTATGCCGACTTAAACAGCGCGATTGAGACGCTGGAAGACGCTATCCGCAAGATTGATCGCGAAACGCGAGATTTGTTGCAGACAACCTTTAACGAGGTCAATACCCATTTTGGTGAGCTCTTCCCCAAACTGTTCGGTGGTGGCGAGGCGCGCCTGATTATGACGGGTGATGAAATTCTGGATGCGGGTGTGCAGGTGATGGCGCAACCCCCAGGCAAGCGCAACACCTCGATTCATTTGCTCTCCGGTGGTGAAAAAGCACTGACGGCAACCGCCTTGGTGTTTGCTCTGTTTAAGCTCAATCCTGCACCGTTTTGCTTGCTTGATGAGGTGGATGCGCCGCTCGATGATGCGAACACTGAGCGTTACGCTAATCTGGTGGCCAATATGAGTCAGCACACGCAGTTCCTGTTTATTTCGCATAACAAAATCGCCATGCAAATGGCACGTCAGCTGGTGGGTGTCACCATGCAGGAACAAGGCGTGTCACGTATTGTGGCTGTAGATATTGAATCCGCTTTGCAGCTTGCTGGCGAAGCGGCGTGAGTGAGTTGAGACGAATATGAGCGAGCTGCAAACTTATCTGATTATTGTTGGCCTGGTTGTGATCCTCCTGGTTCTGGGATTTAACTGGTGGCAGGACCGACGTGTGCGTCGTCGCATGCAAGTGCACATGCCGGTGATTGATCAGGATCCTTTGCTCAATGACTCCGCGACCAGCTCGGCCCTGCGTGTTGAACCTGGTTTGGGTGGGGCCAGTGCAGGGTTTGCAGGAACGGTTAATCAATCGGTTGAGCAGGCTCATCCTGATGCTGCAGCAGATCAAGAGGAATCCGACCCCACAAGCGAAGTTGTGATTGAAATCACATTCCAGGGCCCGATGACTGGTGAGGATCTCTTGCAACTGGTTCATCCCTTGCGCAGCGCTGGCCGCAAGGCTGTACGCATTTTCGCTCAGGATACAGAGGGTCATTTGTCGAGCAGAATTCTGCCTGATGCGAGCTACCTCTCGGTGCAGCTTGCTGTGCTGCTGGCTAATCGAAGCGGTGCGCTTTCTGCCATCGAATGGTCACAAATATGGAATCGCGCGCACAGTCTTGCCGATCAACTCGAATGCACGATCGAAGGTCCTGATCAGCAAACTGTTCTGGAGCAAGCCTCGCGTCTGGATGATCTATGCGCAGGTCTCGATACGCAAGTCGGCTTGACTTTGTTACTGCCTAATACACGACCCGTGCATGACGTCACCGCTGCAGCACGTAACATGGGATTTGTGCCAATCGATGGTCGCCTTGCATGGCTAGGTGATCACGGGATGGTTTGTTTTTCCCTTGCTCGCGCTGATGCTGAATCCTTCGATGCCGGTATGGCTGGCGTGGACCGACTCAGTTTGTTGCTGGATGTTCCTTGCAGCCCTCCTGAGGCGCGTGCCTTTGGCCGGATGATTGAGGTCGGTTTCGAATTGGCTCAGCGGATTGGTGCTGAATTGGTCGACGATCAGGGCCATCCTTTACAGACGGGCGCAGATGCAGCGATTGACGAGCGTTTGCAAATTCTTTACGTTCAACTTGAAGCCGCAGGACTATCCGCGGCCAGCCCACGCGCGCGTCGCGTGTTTGCTTAAGCCTTCATTGCATGTCTGGCATGATGCAGCCTCATGATCGTGCCCAGTGGTTGCGTGCTCAGATCGAGAGCCACAATCACTCCTACTACGTACTCGATGCACCAAGCGTCCCAGATGCTGAGTACGATACTTTAATGCGCGCGTTGCAGACTCTCGAGGCTGCCCATCCAGAATTGATCACGCCAGAATCACCGACGCAGCGCGTGGGTGCGGCACCGCTTGCTGCCTTTGGTAGTGTGACCCACGCTGTGCCAATGTTGTCTTTGGGTAATGCCTTCGAGCCAGAAGAAGTTCAGGCGTTCGATAAACGCGTTGCCGATACCTTGAGTGCGGCAGGCAAACTCCCCGCGGGTCAGCAGGTTGAATATTTTTGCGAATTGAAACTCGATGGCTTGGCGATCAGTTTGCGCTACGAGCATGGCGTGTTGGTGCAAGCTGCCACGCGCGGCGATGGTCAGACCGGTGAGGATGTCACGGCCAATATCCGTACCATCAAATCCATCCCGCTGAAATTAAAAGGTGAACCTCAAGACTTCCCTCCCGTCGTTGAAGCGCGAGGGGAGGTGTTCATGAACCTCGCTGATTTTCAGAGTCTCAATGAGATGCAGCGCCGCCGAGGCGATAAGGTTTTTGTCAATCCTCGTAATGCGGCTGCAGGGAGCTTGCGTCAGCTTGATCCGCGCATCACCGCTGAGCGAAGACTGAGTTTTTTTGCTTACGGTTGGGGCGAGATTGGCGACGTGCAGCGGCAAACGCATAGTGAGATGCTTGACTGGCTTGCTAGTCTTGGGTTGCCTGTTAATGTGAAACAACATGTCCAGGCGCGAGGCCAAGCGGCTTTGTTGTCTTATTACACGCAGGTGGGTGCGCGACGCTCAACATTGCCCTATGACATCGATGGCGTGGTCTATAAAGTCAACGATCTGAGTGCGCAGCGTGCGCTTGGATTTGTCGCACGCGCTCCACGTTTTGCGATCGCACATAAATTCCCTGCTCAAGAAGCCACCACCACCTTACTGGACATCGAAGTTCAGGTGGGTCGCACAGGTGCTATTACACCGGTTGCGCGTCTGGAGCCCGTATTTGTGGGGGGCGTGACAGTCACGAACGCGACCTTGCATAATGAAACTGAAATCCAGCGTAAAGACGTCAGGATTGGCGATACGGTGATTGTGCGTCGTGCTGGCGATGTGATTCCTGAGGTGGTTGGGCCTGTGCTCGAAAGACGTCCGGATGAGGCGCGATCATTTGTGATGCCGACTGCTTGCCCGGTCTGTGGCTCAGCGATTGAAAAGTTGGAAGACGAGGCGATCGCGCGATGCACAGGCGGATTGTTTTGCGGTGCGCAGCGCAAGCAAAGCCTGGTGCATGCGGCAGGCCGTAAAGCGTTAGACATTGAGGGCCTGGGAGATAAGCTTGTTGAGCAGCTCGTCGATCGGGGGCGGATTCATTCGCTGGCTGATTTATTCGGTTTGCAGGCTCTGGAGGTCGCTGGCTATGACCGGATGGGCGGTAAGTCTGCAGAGAATCTTATAGAGGCCATTCACAAAGCAAAAAATCCTTCTCTGGGTCGTTTGATCTTCGCGTTGGGTATCCGTCATGTCGGTGAAACAACTGCTCGCGATCTGGCAATACATTTTGGTTCTCTGGAAAGTTTGATGGTGGCAGACTTGGATGCGTTGCTTGGGGCGCCTGATGTCGGTCCGGCCGTTGCAGGCTCGATCAAAAGATTCTTCTCTGAGCCGCACAACATTGAAATCGTCCGTGCACTCGCCGCGCAGGGGGTCGAGCCTCAGCCAGAAGCGGCTGCGCGCAGCTCAGGACTTTCCGGGAAAACCTTCGTTCTGACAGGCACCATGCCTGTGTGGTCGCGTGAAGAAGCTTCTGCACAAATCATCGCTGCTGGAGGAAAGGTCAGCGGCTCAGTTTCACGCAAGACCAGTTTTGTCGTGGCGGGCGAGGAGGCCGGCAGCAAGCTGGTGAAAGCGCAGGAGTTGGGTGTGCCTGTGATCGATGAGGATGGCTTGAGGGCAATGCTGGCCGAGGGGTGAAATGCAAACGTTTGATTACATTATTGTTGGCGCAGGTGCTGCGGGTTGCTTACTAGCTCACCGCTTGACACAAGATCCCGCTATTAGCGTTTGTCTGCTCGAGGCAGGCCCTGTTGATCGAAATCCGTTCATTCATATTCCAGGTGGATTTATCAAAGTCGGAAATGATCCTGCTTATACCTGGGATTTTCAGACTGAGCCCAGTAAAGTGCTGAACGGACGTTCTGTCATCACCAGAATGGGTCGCACACTGGGTGGGTCGAGTTCAATCAATGGTTTTAACTATACGCGTGGACAGGCCGAGGACTATGATCATTGGGCTGAGCTCGGTAATCCCGGGTGGTCCTTCAGTGAAGTGCTGCCGTATTTTAAGAAAACAGAAAATCGCATAGGTCAGCAAGATCCAGCTTATCGTGGGACAGGCGGTTTATTACCTATTACCGATTGTGACTGGCGTCATCCTTTATGTGATGCCTTTATTGCAGGGGCTGCCCAGCAAGGTCTGCCTTCTCATGTTGATTACAACGCCCAAAGTCAGCTAGGTGCTGGTTATTATCAGCGCTGGATTTCGGGTGGACGCAGATTCAGTGCTGCCAAAGCTTTTTTGAAACCTGCCCGCGCGCGTTCGAATCTTGTTGTGCACATCCAAGCACACGTCACAAAAATTATCTTTGAAGGCAAACGTGCGACAGGTGTGCAGTATCAGGCGAGTGCCAACTCCCCCGTCCACTCAATCATAGCCAGCAAAGAGGTCATCCTTAGCGCAGGAGCAGCCAATACGCCGAAACTGCTGCAGATCTCTGGTGTTGGACCGGTTGATTTGCTTGGTGAGTTAGGTATCCCTGTGGTTCATCCTCTGCCTGGCGTCGGTGAAAATTTACATGATCATTTCATGGTGCGCTCAGTCGTACGTGTCAAAGGTGTAGAAACCTTAAACACTACGGCGCGTGGAATCAAATTACTCGGTGAAATCTTTAAGTGGGCGACAGGAAAACCTAGTTTGCTTGCTATCAGCCCCTCGGTGTCTTTTGCATTTGCACCCTCCAGGCCTGAATTGCAGCGCCCCGATTTGCAATTTCATTTTTCACCCGGCAGCTATGCTTCAGGTCTGGCCGGTCAGCTCGATGACTTCGCAGGGATGACACTGGGTTTCTATCAATTGCGACCATCGAGCGCAGGTTATGTGCGTGCCCGCTCGGCCAATGCGTTTGATTTACCTCGCATCCAGCCTAATTATTTACAACACCCCGATGATCAGCAGGTGGTGATCGATGGATTGAGGCGCGCCCGTGCGTTGCTGCATAGTGAACCGCTGAAAAAATATATCGAGCGTGATGATTTTCCTGCCTCAACCGCAGTCTCGGCTGAGGACTTGCTTGCTTGTGCCAGAGAGCGAGGTGGCACGGCCTGGCATTTCATGGGTACGTGCAAAATGGGACAGGCAAGCGATCCTCTCGCAGTTGTTGATGCGCAGTTAAGAGTGCATGGTTTGCTGGGTCTACGAGTCGTAGATGCTTCGGTGATGCCTGCGATGACTTCGGGTAATACGGGAGCCCCTACGATGATGATTGCTGAAAAGGCAGCGGATCTTATAAGGGGAAACCCGCCTCTTGCCCCTGAATACGTTTAACTGTAATTTGTGAATGTATTATCTATAAAAATATTCTTTATCAATGAGATTACGTTTAAACGTAACAAAATGATTTTGAAAAAATTCTGGAGACAAAAATGAAATTATTTAAACGTGTCAGCGTGAACCTTGCGTTCGCCTCAGCCTTGATGATGGGTGCTTCACAGGCACAAGATATCAAAATTGCATACAACGGAGATATGTCAGGTACTGCAGTGGCAGAACTTGGTCAGGCAGCGCGCTGGGGTTTTGAGGCCGCAATCGAAGATTTAAATAAAAATGGTGGTCTGCTCGGTCGTAAAGTGGTGCCCGTCATACGTGATGATCTGGGTACACCTCCAAAATCGATCCAGAATATGACTGAGTTGATCGACAATGAAAAAGTCGTGGGTGTGGTCGGGCCTGCCAATTCAGGAAATGCGCTTGCATGGCTACACATTCCACAAGCCGCAAAAATCCCAGTGATTGGTTCGACAGCGACTGCTACAGAAATTACAAAACGCTACGAAAAAGAACCACAGAACTATATGTTCCGTGTATCGATGGTGGATCGTGAGCAAGTCGCTTTGTTGGCTGCCTATGCTGTCAAAGCATCCAAGAACAAAAAAATCGCCGTGATCGCCGACTCAACAGGCTATGGTCAGGCAGGTATCAAAGATGCGGTAGAGGTGTTGGGGTTGCATGGCATTACACCGGTGCTGGTTGAGAAATTCGGACCTAAAGATACTGACATTACTTCGCAACTCACTAAGATCAAGAACGCAGGGGCCGATGCGGTCATTATTTATGCGATTGCGGATGGCGCAGCAAACGTCATCAAGAGCATGGAAAAAATCAATTACAACCCGGTCACGCTTGGAACCTGGGGGAATTTGAGTTCGCTGTATTACCGTATGACAGGCCCCAAGCTTGCGCCAAACCTAATCATCGCAGCTTCTACGACTGAGGATAGTAATGAGCGAGCAAAAGCCCTAGGTGAACGTGTACGTAAAAATTTCCCTACGATGACAACCTTTGCTTGCGCGGCTCAATCCTACGATGCAGTCATGTTGATGGCTGCCGCTATTACCAAAGCAAACTCAACGGATGGTACAAAAATCGCTGCCGCACTAGAGGATTTGACGGGAGTGCAGGGCATTATCAAAACCTATAACAAACCCTTTACAAAAACGGGTCATGAGGGCCTAAGCGTCGATGATTTTTATCTCGCCAAGTGGACCGAAGATGGGAAGATCGTTCGTTTTCAGGACGACGTGATCAAGTCAATCACCCCTGCGGATCTCAAGAGATAAGCTTTTGGCATATCTGTCAGGCTGCTTGCGCATCGCAGACAGTCTGACGCCTCAACTCGTGCAAGGAAGGCTACATGGTTGCGATCTTGCAAGCCATATTCAGTGGTTTGGCGCTGGGCGGTATTTATGCGCTGGTCGCGCTGGGCTTTAGTATTACACACACCACAACAAAAACTTTTAATTTCGGTCAGGGTGAGTTTCTGGCTGTAGGGACCTTGATTGGTGTCTCAGCCGTATTAATGCTTTCGGGTAAAGATATTACCGAGGCTTTGCAGGTGACTGATGTCACGCTATTGCGTTACGGCCTAGGGTTACTTTCAAGTGTGTTGGTATTGGGTGTGCTGGGTGTTTTGCTCTATTTCACAGCTGTACGGCCTTTTGTTGGTATGGCTGGTATGGCTTGGGTAATGAGTACGATCGGTTTTGGCATCATCATTCAAAATAGCGCCTTGGCGATTTGGGGACCTACACCTATCGTATTGCCGTCGCCCCTCGGTGATGAAGTCATCCGTATCGCAGGCGCTGGCATTGTTCCGCAGGAAATATTGGTGCTTGTTGCAAGTATCGCAACCATGTTCTGTCTGGACCTTGTTCTGAGGAAAACAAAACTGGGTAAAGCTGTGCGGGCAGTTGCGCACAATCGTCACGCAGCGACCTTGATGGGTATTAATGTCACTGCCATTGTCATCCTGGCCTTTGTGGTGAGTTCGAGCCTCGCCGGCATGGCGGGTATGTTGATTGCGCCGATTACGACAGCATCAGTTTTTATGGGACTGACGATCGCACTGAAAGCCTTCTCGGCGGCCATTGTGGGTGGGCTCAACAATCCGCGTGGTTGCATGCTCGGCGGTTTTTTGCTTGGGTTGCTTGAGGCGCTTGTCGGGCTATGGCAGGCTGAATTACGTGAGATCAGCATATTTATTTTGATTATTGTTGTGCTTGTCGTCAAGCCTGAAGGCCTGCTTGGGCAGCGTCACGTGGAGAAAGTGTGATGTTTGGAAAAAACAATCAATCACACGCGGTCGGTTTGTTGCTTGTTTGCGCAGTGATCGTTTTGCTGCCTTTGACAACAGCAAATGGATTTTATTTGAAAGTCATGTTTCTGATTGGTGTGAATTATTTGGCCGCATCAGGTTTAAACGTGCTGGTTGGTTTTACCGGTCAAAAATCACTAGGGCATGCTGGTTTATTTGCCGTCGGCGCGTATGCCGTTGCACTGTTGACGACCAAAGCGGGTTGGAATCCCTGGCTTGCGTTTGTTGCCAGTGGTTTGATTGCAGGCTGTTTTGGAGTCGTGATTGCTTTGCCTGCATTGCGTGTCAAGGGACCTGCACTCGCGATGGTGACGATCGCGTTTGGCATTATTGTAGAAAAAATAGTGTCGGAATGGCAGGATGTATTTGGCGGGCAAGCAGGTATTTACGGTGTAGTTCCTCCTTCTCTATTTGGTGGTGTTCGACTTGGACCGAAAGAGTGGGTGTGGTTTGTCGGGGCGCTCGCCATACTTGCGCATCTTTCAATTCGTGGATTAGTAAGTGGTAAATATGGAAGAGCGTTCAGAGCGGTGCAGACGGCAGAGGTTGCTGCAGAAAGTGTCGGCGTCAGTGTTTATCGTTTTAAGGTTCTTGCTTTTGTCATCAGCGCGATTACCTGTGGCCTTGCTGGCGCGTTGATTGCTCAGCAGAATCAGTACATTAGTTCGGATTTCATTACCTTCGGGCTATCTATTTTCTTTTTATTGATTGTCTTATTTGGTGGCAGCTCAATCTATGGCCCGCTTCTGGGCGCGCTGGTGCTGACTTTGCTTGATGCGTTTCTTGCACGCTGGCCTCATTTGCAGCATTTTACATACGGAGCCTTATTGCTATTCGCGTTGTATGTCATGCCCGATGGTTTGACTGGCATGCTCAAAGCAACGTTTAAAAAGTTTTTTCCACAAGCCTATGTAAAGGTTCTTCCTCCACCTTCCGACCAGACTTGGCGCATACATGCACAGGATGCCACTGCTCAGACTGAAGGAGTGGCTAGCAATCAATCTTTACTGAAAGCTCAGGACCTATACAAAGCCTATGGTGGTGTGGTGCCAACGAACGGTGTGAGTCTCGATATCAAGTCTGGGCATATTCATTCTTTGATAGGCCCGAATGGTGCAGGTAAGACGACCTTGTTAAATATATTGTCTGGTGTGATTGCGCCCGACAAGGGAAGTTTCGAATTCAACGCACGTTCATTGGTTGGATTGCCAGCAAATAAAATTTGTAGTTTGGGGTTGGCACGTACTTTTCAAAATCTCAAGCTGTTCGGCAACATGAGCGTGCTTGAAAATGTACAGGTTGGCTTACATTCGCGCCTGAACGCTGGATTGATCAGTTGTTTGTTAAGTTTGCCAAGCGCCAGGCGTGAAGAGTCAGAGAGTCTGAGAGAGTCGTATCAGATACTTGAATTTCTCGGGCTGCGTGACAAGGCGCATGAGTTAGCGAATAGTTTGCCCTATGGTTTACAGCGGCGCCTTGAGATTGCACGCGCACTCGCGACCCATCCCACGCTGTTACTTCTGGATGAGCCCGCCGCAGGCTTGAATCCACAGGAGACACACGATCTGATTGAGGTGATTTCAAAAATTCGTGCGCTCGGCGTCACGATCCTTTTGATTGAGCATCATATGGATCTGGTGATGGCTATTTCTGATCATGTGATCGTGCTTGATTATGGCGAGAAAATAGCTGAGGGTACACCCGCTGAAATTCAGACTAATCCACGCGTCATTACGGCTTATCTTGGTGAGGATGAACTCGAGAGCCTGGATCAGGATTCACAAGTATTCAGTGGAGACAAGCATGCGTAAGTCAGCCTTGCTGAAGGTTGATCATCTTGAAGTGCGCTATGGCGCGATTGAGGCGATCAAAGGTATTTCCTTGCATGTCGATGAGGGGGAGATCGTCACAATTATTGGAGGCAACGGCGCGGGTAAAAGTACACTGATGAAAACAATCTCTGGTCTTGAACCAGCGGCTGCGGGGCAGGTCGTTTTTGACGGTAGAGAGGTCACCCATTTACCGGGTCATTTGCGCGTGGCGATGGGTATTGCCCAGTCACCCGAAGGACGATTGGTCTTTCCTGATCAGTCTGTTCTGGACAATATGCTCTTAGGCGCATACCACCGTAAAGAGCCTTTGTCCGTTATTGAAAAAGATGTGCAGGAGCAATTTGAAATTTTCCCCAGACTAAAAGAAAGGCAGTCGCAGATGGCTGGAACGATGTCAGGTGGAGAGCAGCAGATGTTGGCCATCGCGCGTGCCTTGATGTCTCGGCCCAAGTTGTTGCTGATGGATGAGCCCTCGCTGGGATTGGCTCCTCTGATTGTGAAAGAAATCTTTACGGTGATACGAGCCCTCAGGGAGCGGGGTGTCACGATTTTGCTTGTAGAACAAATGGCCAATCAGGCACTGGCAGTTTCTGATCGCGCTTACGTTCTTGAAACTGGGCGTATCACGCTCGACGGACGCGGTTCAGAGTTACGCAGGCATCCCAAAGTTCGTGCTGCTTATCTTGGGGATCAAGGACGATGAGCCGCAGCGATCATCATGAACAGGGGAGCTTTGACTATATTATTGTCGGTAGCGGTGCTGCCGGTTCGATCCTTGCAAGTCGTTTAAGCGAAGATCCGGCTAACTCTGTTTGTTTGCTAGAAGCCGGCCCTTCTGACTGGCATCCCTTTCTGCATATTCCCGCGGGCTATATCAAAAAAGTATTCGATCCTGCTTTCACGTTTCCGTTTACAACCGAACCAACCGAGCATACCGGCGGTCGCCGTATCCCAGTGCCTCTGGGCCGAACGCTTGGGGGCTCTACGGCGATTAATGGGTTGGTCTATAACCGCGGGCAGGCTGAAGATTTCGACGGTTGGGCTGCGGCGGGTAATCCTGGCTGGAGTTACGCCGAGGTATTGCCCTTTTTTAAAAAAAGCGAAATACGGATCGGCGAGGGTGATGATACCTATCGTGGCCGCAGTGGCCAGATGCCGATTACAAATATTGACTGGATCCATCCAATCAGTGAAGCATTTATCGCCGGCGCTCAAGAGCTAGGCATACCTAGAAACCCTGATTACAACGGTGCAACACAGGCAGGCGTAGGGTATTTTCAGCGCAACATTCATCGGGGGTACCGGATGAGTTCGGCCAGGAGTTTTCTGCGTCCTGCGTCGTCACGAAAGAATCTGACCGTACTGACACAGGCACATGCAAAAAAAATACTCTTTGATGGCGCGCGTGCTGTCGGGGTTGAGTATATGCGGGGAGGTCCGGGCGGAGCAACGCATGTAGTGCGGGGACGAAAAGAAGTCATTATTTCTGCAGGTGCAATCAATACACCCAAACTTTTGCAGCTCTCTGGGGTTGGACCCGCAGCGTTGCTCGCACGTTTAGGTATTCCTGTCATTCGTAACATGCCTGGTGTGGGGCATCATTTAAAAGATCACTTTTCCGTTCGGGTGGTTGCACGTGTCCAGGGTATTGCAACGATTAACCAGCTCGCTAGATTTCCACGGCTGTTAGGACAGATTGGTCGCTGGGTATTGAAAAAACCAAGTGTTCTTGCTTTGAGTCCGTCTCAGGTACATTTTTTCTGGCAATCAAGGTCTGGTTTGCCCAGGCCAGATTTGCAAGGTGTCTTTGCTCCCGCAAGTTATCGCGAAGGCTATGTTGGGATGTTAGATAAGTACCCTGGCATGACCTGCGGTGTGTGGCAGCATCGTCCACAAAGTAAAGGCTTTGTGCATGCGCACTCAAAAGATCCCTTTGAGGCCCCGATCATTCAGCCAAATTATTTGGACCACGAAAATGATCGTCGCGTTTTGCTTGATGGGGTAAGACTCGCCAGGCAATTGTTGAAAACCCAGGCGCTTGAAAAATACTCGATTGGGGAATCTATGCCGGGTGATCAGGTCGAGGGCGATGACGAGTTGATGGATTACATTCGTCGCTATGGGGTGTCTGCTTACCATCTGAATGGCTCGGCAAAGATGGGGCCTGTTTCAGACCCGGAGAGTGTGGTGGACGCACAGTTGCGTGTGCACGGTCTTGAGGGCTTACGTATTGTTGACGCCTCAATCATGCCCGATATCGTCTCGGCCAATACCTGCGCGTCGACCATGATGATTGCTGAAAAAGGCGCTTGCCTCATCCTGCAAAAAACCTAAGAGCTTTGATTTAGCAACATTGCTGGCGAAAAAAAAAGGATCGCAATGTAAGCGATCCTTTTTTATTGAAGCAGTGATTTATTTAATGACTGCTTTCTCACGCAACTGCTGCTGGTATGAAGCCAGCGCTTGCTGACGCATCATATCCTCGAGCTGTGGCTTGACCTGTTCGAGTGGTGGGAACTCGATTGGGCGCACATCAACGACTTCGATGACGTGCCAGCCAAATTGCGACTGAACCGGTTTGTCAGTCATTTTGCCTTTAGGTGTGGCGGCAACGGCTTTAGCGAAAGGCTCGACATAGTTGCTGGCAGGTGCCCAACCGAGGTCGCCACCTTTTTCAGCACTGCCTGGATCTTTTGAGTTTTTCTTGGCCAAGTCTTCGAATTTGGCTGATTTTTTGTTCAGCTGATCCTGAATGTCGTTTGCTGTCTTTTCGTCTTCAACGAGAATGTGGCGCACTGAGTACTCAAATTTGCCGTCTTCAGCCTTTTTGAGTTTGTCGTATTCAGCCGCAACAGCGGCGTCTGTGATGGGATTCTTTTTCAGATAATCGGCCATCAGTGCACGGACCAGAATGCCCTGGCGAGCCAGTTCGAGTTCTGTGGTGATGGTAGGGTCTTTAGCAATACCGGCTTTTTCAGCAGCCTGAACCATGACTTGGCGATTGATCAGCTCTTGCTTGACCTGTTCGCGCATTTGTGGGGAGTCTGTGCCGCCCTGTGTCATCAGCAGTTTGACGAACTGGTCAACGCTAGACTGGGTGATGGCTTTGCCGTTCACGGTCGCTACGTTTTGTGCGTAAAGGGGGGCTGCCACAACACAAGCAGCAACCAGCATAGTGATACGTTTCATGGATTTCCTTTGGAAGGCGCCCGGGTTTTCAGCGCAAGCGCATGAATCGGGTATGGGATTAAATCGCGCAAAAGATCATACACCAGACGATGCTGCGCAATCATCGGCTGGTTAGAAAAACAATCCGCCACAATCGTGGCACGAAAATGACTCGCTCCGCCCTGATTACCGGCATGCCCGGCGTGCAGGTGAGATTCGTCTTCAATCTCGAGCGTGCTGGCGTTGAGGGATGCTAGACGTTCGCGCAAAAGCTCGAAATGGGGGTTAGTCATGTTTGCCTGCATCAGGTTTGAAGGCTGCATCATTGGCGGCAGGCTGCTCGATGTGTTTACCGAGCCAGATCGACTGGATAATCACAAACGCGATCAGCAATGCCATCAAACCAAAGACCTTGAAGTTGACCCACTGTGATTCTGTAAACAGTCCTGAAAAGGCGACAAATAAATTCACTCCGCCCGCAAAGATGAAAAACAAGGCCCAGCTGATATTGAGTCGGGTCCAGGCAGGCTCGGACATGGAGATTTTTTCACCAAGCAGTTTTTGCATGACGTTTTTACCGAGGAAAAGCTTACTGATCAGCAGCACGCTGCCAAACAGCCAGTACAGTGCGGTAGGTTTCCATTTGATGAAGGTATCGTCCTTGAGCCAGAGGGTGGCGCCACCAAAGACTACGATCACGCCCAGGTTGATCCAGTGCATGCCTTCGATTTTTTTACCAGTAAATTTGATCCAGACGATTTGAAGGATCGCAGCCGCCATTGCCACACCTGTTGCAATATAAATATCTGCAAATTTATAGGCTGCAAAAAACAGAATAAGTGGGAAGAGGTCGAACAGGAATTTTTTCATGGTTCGATCGGCTCAAACGTCAGTGAAAGAGAGTTAATGCAGTAGCGCAGGCCCGTGGGAGGGGGGCCGTCAGGGAAAACATGCCCCAAATGGCTATCGCAGACATTACACATGACCTCGGTGCGGATCATGCCATGACTCTCATCGGTTTCTTCTTTTACGTTGGCGGGGTCAAGGGGTTCAAAATAGCTCGGCCAGCCGCAACCCGCATCAAATTTGGTATCGGAGGCAAAAAGCGCCGTACCGCAACCTACGCAGCGGTAGATCCCATACTGGTTATGATCCCAGTAACGGCCAGTAAAGGGGCGTTCGGTGCCTTTTTGGCGGGCAACGTAGTATTCCTCAGGGGATAACTGCGTTTTCCAGTCAGTGTCGGATTTGATGACTTTTTTCATATGTTAGGTTGGAGTGCCATTTTTAAAAAAGGTTCTCGTGCATAATCGACTGCCATGTTAATCCAGTTTAAAAACGTCTCCGCCAAGCGGGACGGACACCTCGTTCTGAAAAATCTGAATCTTTCGTTGTCTGAGCGCCGAATCGGTGTGATCGGACCGAACGGTTCGGGTAAAAGCAGCTTGATCCGCTTGATCAATGGACTGCTCTTGCCCGATGCCGGTCAAGTTCTGGTTGACGGGCTTGATACCCGACATGAAGTCATGGCTATTCGCCGTCAGATTGGATTTGTTTTTCAAAACCCTGATAACCAGATTGTTTTTCCAGTCGTGCACGAGGATATTGAGTTTGGTCTCAAATCTCGTCTGCCGGATCCAGGGCAACGCAGGCTCAGGGCACGTGACTCGCTTGAGCAACTCTGCATCGGGCATCTTTTTGACCGTGTCACCCACAGCCTATCTGGGGGAGAGCGCCAGTTAGTCGCCTTGGCCGCGGTGCTGGCAACGTCTCCTGCACTGCTGGTATTTGATGAGCCAACCACCCAGCTTGATTTACGTCTGCGCAATCAGTTTGAGCGAATCCTGAGCGAATTGCTTCAACCAGCGATCGTGGTAAGTCACGATCTTGCGCTGATGCAGACCATGGACCGCGTGCTGGTGATTCAAGATGGTCTGCTCGCGTTTGATGGCTTACCTGAGCTGGCCGTCAGCTGGTATCGGGAGCATTGCGCATGAGGGGATCGCTCTTCATTCCCGGGCAAAGCTGGCTGCATCAATTGAGTGCTGGCCCTAAGCTGCTCGCGCTCGCTGTGTTCGGCGCAGTCTTGTTGACGGTTCATAGCTTACCGATCCTCGCAGGTGTATTGGCTGCGGTGACAGGGTTGACTTACCAGTCAGGCCTCACACTCTCAAAGCTATGGCGCCAGCTCAGGGTTTTGTGCTGGTTTGTAGTGACTCTCACTATCTATACCGCCTGGATTCAATCACCTGGTGCTGCCCTGGAAATGTTGTTACGTCTGACCAGCCTGATTTTGGCCGCGCTGATTGTTTCAGTCACTACACCCGTTACACAAATGATGCATGTTGTGGAATGCGTGCTCCAGCCGCTCGCGCGTCGCGGTTGGGTCGATGTGCATCAGGTGAGCCTGGCGTTTGGTCTGACACTGCGTCTGATTCCGGAACTGTCCCTTCAATGGCATGATATTCGCGAAGCTCAGGCGGCAAGAGGAATCAAACCTGGCGTACTGACGATGCTTTTCCCGATGCTGGTGCGGACTTTGCGACGGGCCGAGGAGCTTGCTGAGGCGATTGACGCTCGCTCAGCGCGTTGAATGAATACTGGATAACTGTTGAACACTAAAGATACCGTTTTAGTTGCACTCTTTTGTGCGTTGATCATTGTGCTGGGGTTTATTCCGCCCATCCCGATGCCTGGCGTGCCTGTGCCGATTACGTTGCAGACCTTTGGTGTCATGCTTGCAGGGTTGATTCTGGGGCCCAGGCGTGCAGGCTTTGTGTTGCTGTTATATGTGGCCATTGCTTTGCTTGGTATTCCTGTGTTGCCCGGTGGGCGCGCTGGGATGGCCGTGCTTGCCGGTCCAACCGGTGGGTTTTTACTGGGCATGATTCCAGGGGCGATGCTGACGGGCTGGCTGGCGGGTCGCAGACAGCCGGTGCATGAGGTGCACACGCAGGCACGCAGGCACGCACGCACGCAGCAGCAGCCCAGCCGCGCCCGCATGTCAGGCTGGAGCGTTGTACGCCTCTGGTTTGCTTGCATGGTGGGCGGTGTGGTGTTGGTCTACGCTTGCGGAATCCCCTGGCTGTCTGCTGTGTCTGGCATGAGTCTGGTCAAAGCGTTCTGGGTCATGCTGGTTTTTGTGCCGGGCGATATCGCAAAAGCTTTGGTCGCTGCGATCATTGCAGAACGCCTGCGAGGACTGAATTTGACCTGATTATCAGGGAATGTCCTAATAAAACAACTAGTTAATTTGATACTGTTTTGACCCTATAATCGTTTTTTTTGTATAACTTCAAGTATCGAGCACGTCCCATACTGGGTAAGATGCCACCATCAGGAGACACAAATGATTCGTCCGCAGGCTTCAGTTACAACACGCTTGGTTGCTGCATTAGCGCTCGCGTTTCCCCTGGCCGTGCTGGCTCAGGTCAAAGTTGGTGTGACGGTAGCGACGACAGGTCCTGCTGCATCGCTTGGTATCCCTGAACGCAATACGGTTTCGTTGTTCCCTGCTGAAATCGCAGGTCAAAAAGTCGAATATATCGTTCTGGATGATGCGACCGACACGACGCAAGCTGTCAAGAACATGCGCAAGCTGATTACTGAAGACAAAGTCGATGTCGTGATCGGTACGTCTGTCACCCCAGGTTCACTGGCGATGATTGATGTCGCTGCTGAATCCAAAGTCCCCATGATCAGCGTGGCTGCGAGTGCCCGAATCGTTGACCCGATGGACGACAAGCGTAAGTGGGTGTTTAAAACCCCTCAGAATGATGCCTTGATGGCAACAGCCTTGGCTGATGCGATGAAAAAGAAAGGCTATAAGACTCTGGGCTTCATTGGTTTTGCCGATGCCTACGGTGATGGCTGGTTGGCTGTGATGAAAGAGGCGGCTGAAAAACAAGGTATCAAAATTGATGCCGTTGAAAAATATGCACGTAATGACACCAGTGTGACGGGTCAGGTCTTGAAACTGATCGCAGCCAAACCTGATGCAATCCTCATTGCTGGTGCGGGTACCCCTGCAGCCTTGCCGCAAAAAGAACTGATGGCGCGTGGCTACAAAGGTCAGATTTTCCAGACCCACGGTGCCGCAAATAATGATTTTCTGCGCGTATGCGGCAAAGACTGTGAAGGCACCATGCTGCCAGCAGGTCCGATGCTGGTTGCTGCACAAATGCCTGATAGCAATCCTGTGAAAAAATCAGCTCAGGAGTATGTGCAAAAGTATGAAGCAGCAAATGGTGCAGGCTCGATCAGCACCTTTGGTGGTCATATGTGGGATGCTGGACAGTTGGTGATCGCTGCGATGCCTGCGGCCTTGAAGTCTGGCGCTAAGCCAGGCACGCCAGAATTCCGCGCGGCCATGCGCGATGCGATTGAAAATATCAAAAACCTCCCTGTATCGCATGGTGTATTCAATATGACACCTACCGACCACGCGGGCTTTGATGATCGTGCGCGCGTGATCGTCAAGATCGATGGCGGTAAATGGGTATACCAGCCGGGTCTGTAATTCTTGTTGATGCGTTCTACAACTGGCGCACTCTTTTTTGAGAGTGCGCCTTTGTTATGAAAAGGTAAGAGATGGACTTCACAATCGCTTTGATCCTGTTGCAGGACGGCATCGTTAATGGTGCGATTTACGCCTTGCTCGGACTAGCCTTGGTGCTGGTCTTCGCGGTCACGCGCGTCATCTTTATTCCTCAGGGAGAGTTTGTTGCATTTGGTGCGCTGACTCTTGCGATGCTGATTGAAAATAAAACGCCAGGCACGATGTGGTTGCTGCCACTGGCTGGTCTGGTTGTTTTCTTGATGGAATTACGCGATACCCTGCGCACACGGGACTGGCGTAAATTATTCAAGACGGCGTGTTTGTATGTTGTATTGCCCGTTGCCATGTTGTGGGTGATTCCTCAGCTTGCTGCGGCTAAATTTCCATTGTGGGTCGATGTGCTGATTTCGATGGCGATGGTGGTGCCCTTGGGCCCAATGCTCTATCGCATTGCTTATCAACCACTAGCCGAGGCTTCGGTCCTGGTGTTGCTGATTGTGTCGGTTGCCGTGCATTTTGCTTTGACTGGCTTAGCCTTGGTATTTTTTGGTGCTGAAGGCTGGCGCACGCCTGCCTTTATGGATGGCACCATTGATTTCGGTATCGGTCCCTGGTCTGCGCAGAGCTTGTTTGTGGTGCTGACCAGTATGTTGATGATCACCGCGTTGTGGTTGTTCTTCGGTCATACACTTTACGGTAGAGC
>CANCRX010000051.1 GCA_947380655.1 Alcaligenaceae bacterium
GCAATCGCGGCGGCGATTTCTTTGCGATTTTCAGCTTTCTGCGCATAGGCAGTTGCCTCAACAATCGAACGCAATAACGCTGCATAAGTATTGGGATTTGTCGTCATAAACTCTTTGCTGGCGGCGAATGTGCAGCAAGGATGACCATCCCAAATCTCTTTTGACAGAATATGGAGGAATCCCACACCATCAAACACAGCACGCTGATTCATCGGATCAGGTCCGAGAAAGCCGTCGATATTGTCCGCGCGCAGGTTGGCAACCATTTCCGGTGGTGGTACGACACGGATCTGAACATCGCGATCTGGATCGAGGCCTGCCTCTGCGAGGTAGTAACGCAACAGATAGTTATGCATGGAGTAATCAAACGGTACGGCGAATTTAAAGCCTTTCCAGTCTTTCGGATTACGCTTGTCCTTGTGTTTGATTGCTAAGGTGATGGCCTGGCCGTTTATGTTTTCGATTGCAGGTACGGTAAAGGGCGTTGCTGTTGCCCCCACTCCCATTGATATCGCAATGGGCATCGGCGACAACATGTGTGCCGCGTCGTATTCTTTATTCAGGGTCTTGTCACGAATGACTGCCCAACCAGCGGTCTTCACCACTTCGACATCGAGCCCTTGCTTTTTATAAAAGCCCATGGGGTCGGCCATGATGATTGGTGTGGCGCAAGTAATTGGGATGAAGCCAACTTTGACATTAGTTTTTTCGAGTTTGCCACTACCTTGAGCAAAGGCTTCCTGCGCAGCTGCCAGAGGGAAAATAGAAGAGATCGCTGCCAATGCAGTGGGGGTTCCAACGGCTTGCAAAAAGCGACGGCGCAAACTGTCTTCAGGAAAGATCGCTCGCATCACGGCCTGCTCAACCACTCGCGAATTCAGCGCATCAGAGCTTGCCTCCAGTCTGCGTGAACGACTCGCCTCATGTTCAGCTGCGGAGTTGTGCTGACCGCACTCACAGCGAAGACGGATCGAGGAATTAAATGGATCTGAGAACAGTGACATGATGGATACCCTCTATATGTGGTTCGACATACAGAGTCATACGCAAATAGCATGCCAAGTTATATAGAAATGGGGAAAAACGAACTGTATACATTGCTGTGGACACGCATCGCTATCATTTCCATCGCACGACGCACTATATGGGTGCATCGTTTATAGAACCAAAAATACTCCGCACTACTTTGATGCACCGTGCCTCATGTCAGCCCCTACTTTGCCCACATTCAGAAAAGTTCGAGCAATACAGGCTGGTGATCCGACGACTGGGTGATCTGATTCACAGCAAAACCTTTAACGCGGTGTTTGAGAGAATCACTAACAAAAAAGAAATCACAGCCTACGGGCTCTGGACCGTAAGTACGATCAAATATGCGGAACGTCGCAGGATAAGGCTCACCTGGATGCAGCAAATCCCAACTATTAAAGAGATCGAATCCAGAGCCGGCCTCTAGCATTGCCGCATGCTCAGGCGAATCAACTTCAAAATTAAAATCGCCGCAGATCACCGTATCTAAGGTGTGTGCTTTAGTTTGGTAGGGTGTACCGTCCATCACCTTAGGTGCAAAGGCAGCGAGGGCACTGAACTGCCTGTGCCAATCACGCAATGCCGTTGCCTGCGCACGACGAGCAGGTTCACTATAGAACTCCAGATGACTGGTCATCACTCTGACAGGCCCCCAAGGTGCCATGACTGTTAAAGCCAGACAAGCGCGGGGCATACTCAATACGTTGGGTTGTTCAGGCGTCTGCGGGACTGGATTAGGATATGGCAGTGCGAGGTGTTGCACTTGCCTTACAGGCAGACGGCTGGCAACCAGATTTCCGAACTGCTGACGATAGGTTCCACAAGGCGAAAGCTCATCTACGGCAGCGCAGAAAAAGACTTGATATCCAGGAAGCAATTTTTCTAAGGCTGCGGGCTGATTGGGTGGCGTCGTTCCAGATAACTCCTTGTAATTTACCGCGACCTCTTGCATGCAGATCACATCAAAATCAGCCATGTCGCGTGCCACCCTCACCACGCGCGCAATATCAACAACCTCGTCCAGACCTTTGAACCACTGGGTGTTGTACGTGATGATTTTCATTTGATCCCCGCGCGCATGAACGACTGAACAAACTGTCTTTGAAAAATCAGAAAACCTATCAATAACGGCGCCGAGGTCAACAGCGTCGCTGCCGTGATAATGGACCAATCGATACCCTGATCTGTGGAAGAAAAGACCTGCAAACCAACAGTCAAAGGTCGAGAACCCACAGAGTTACTAACAACCAGGGGCCAGAGAAAATTATTCCAGTGATAGCTCACAGACACCAGCGCAAAGGCTAGGTAAACAGGTTTGGCCAGAGGGATATAGACATGGCGCAAAATCTGCATCTGAGATGCACCCTCCATCACGGCGGCCTCCACGAGCTCCTTGGGAATTGTTTTAAAAGTCTGACGCAGCAGGAATATCGCAAACGCTGAAGCGAAATAAGGCAACCCGATACCAAACAACGTGTCGACCAAACCGAGCTGGGTAAGCGTCTGATAGTTACGCACAATCAAGATCTCTGGCATCACCATCAGCTGAATGAGTACCAGCGAAAATAAAATATTTTTCCCAAAAAACTCGTAGCGTGCAAAAGCATAGGCAGCTAAGGTACAAACGAGTAACTGCATACAGAGAATGCCTGCCACCAACAGCGTGGTGTTTAAAAAATAACTCGCAAAAGGCGCTGCGTCCCAGGCTGAAACAAAATTCGCAAAGGTCAATGGAGCTGTAAGTACCAGCTTGGTTGCAAACTCCGAGGGATGAAAGGCCGCCCACATCGCATAGAGCAGCGGCAAAATCCACAATAACGCGAGCAACCAAGCACCAAGCACAGAAAGATAACTTGAAAATTTGGAGCTAGCGGACGGCTTCGTAGTCAAGCGCGCCTGAGCAGGTGAACGCGAGGATAGACTCATCGGTAATGTGTCCTGCGATCAAGAATAAAAAACTGCAGCAACCCGACAACGGCGAGAATCACGAGCAATACGACCGTGAGGACGGAGGCATAGCCCTGATCCCAAAATTTAAATCCAACCTCGTAGAGATAGAACAAAATCAGCGAGGAGGCGTTATCTGGACCGCCTTTGGTCATCACGATAATATGATCGACCATCCTGAAGGCATTGATCAGCGCATTGACCAAAACAAATATAGTCGTGGGCATCAATAAGGGCCACTGGATGCGTCGAAAAAAATACCAGGCACTGGCGCCCTCAATCTGAGCCGCTTCTTTATAACTGGGGCTTAACGCTTGTAAAGCCGCCAGATAAAAAATCATAAAAAAACCAGCCTCTTTCCATATCGCCACTACGATCACAGAACCCAAAACGAGATTAGGATCTCCTAACCAGTTTTGACTGGAAAATCCAAACGCTTGTAATACCTGGTTAATTAATCCATACCCCGGGGTATAAAAAAATATCCAGATATTTGCCACGGCAATCATCGGTAAAACTGTTGGCAAAAAATAGGCCATCCGTAAAAAACTACGTCCAGCTATTTTTTCATTGACCCACAGTGCCATACCGACCGACAGCGCGATCGAAACAGGAATTGTGGCGAGCGCAAACCAGAAATTATTAACGACCGATTTCCAGAAAATTGGATCTGCGAGCATATCCTGATAGTTTTGCATCCCCACAAAACTAGCCGCACGGCCCGCTCTGGGTGTAGACATAAAGCTATCGAACAATGTTGCGACAGCTGGATAATGCGTAAAGCCCACCAGAAAAACAAAGGCGGGCAGTAACAATAAGTATGCGTATACGTTTCTAACTAGATGATGTGGCATACCGCTCTGGTCTCTTAAGTACGCCTGTACTGCTAAATAAAAGCAGGACAGGCGTACTTTATTGATTACTTATATGAACGCAATAAACGCGTCGCCTCGGCTTGCGCGTCTTTCATTGCTTGCTCTGGCATTTTTGTTCCTGTCAGCGCAGCTTGCAGGCCATCATTCAAAGCCTTGGTCACGCGCTGGTTGTCATGCGTTGATAATTCAGCGACGGCAAAGGGCAACTGATCGCGCGCGACCAACGCAGGAGGAAAGTCAGCTGCATATTTTTTCAAAGCAGGTGTTTCATAGGCAGCAGGCGATACGGCAACATAACCTGTATCAATGCTCCATTGTGCTGCGCGCTCTGGTTGTGTCAGCCATTTAGCAAATTTATAAGCACCCTCTTGCTCAGGTCCTGCGGCTTTCTTAAAGATAAAGAAATTACCGCCCCCGGTTGGTGAACCACGACGCTTACCTTCTGGAAGCATCGCTACGCCAAACTCAAATTTTGCATTGGTGCGGATATTGGTCAGATTGCCGGTCGTTGTCCAGATCATGGCCACTTTCTTTTCCATGAAGTCGCGCGGTGTGGTTCCCCACTCAACGACACCACTTGGATGAATGCCATATTTCTTAGAAAGATCGACCCAGTACTGCAGTGCAGCGACCACGTTAGGATCGTCATATTTAACCTGGTTGCCTTCTGCATTAGCCAGGATGCCATCATTCTGTGTGCTGAAACCCTGGAACAACCAATATGGAAAGCCGCTCGAGGGAACTTGGATGCCCCACTGTGTGACGTTGCCACTGGCATCTTTCTTGGTCAGCTTTTGGCCCATGCTGATTGTTTCAGCCCAGTTCTTTGGTGGGGTATTTGGATCGAGGCCCGCTTCTTTAAACAAGTCCTTGTTCCAGTACATGACCACGGTAGAACGCTGAAATGGCACACCCCAAGTCTTATTACCAAACTGACCATTCAACATGAAAGCAGGGAAAAAACTTTTCATCCACGCACGATCAGCCTCGGTTTTGACAAAGTTATCAATCGGCACAATGGCCTCTTCGTCAGCGAGTGTAAAAGTGTCCGTTGATAAGAGAATCGCAGCGGTAGGAGGTTTGCCAGCTTTGTGTGCAGTCAGAACCTTGACGATCGTTTCCTGATAAGTGCCCGAATAAACAGGCGTCACATTCAGATCGGGATTTTCTTTATTGAAATCTGCGGCATATTGATCGATCGTTTTAGTGATCGGTCCACCAACAGCCACAGGAAAATAAAAAGAGATTTCAGTCTTAGCGAGTGCTGCAGCGCTTAAACATAAGCCAAACGTGGCAGCAGCGATTTTGGTCAAAACATGATTCATCGATAACTCCTAAGTAAATTAAATACGTAAACCTTAAATACGTAAACCTTTTTCATCAAACCAATGCAATCTGCCAGCATCCCAGCCCAGTCCAATCTCTGACTGAGGAGGTACCACATGATTACCCTCTGCACGCACAACAATTGTTTGTGCTCCCGCCCGGGCATGCAGCATTAAATCTGCACCCGTAAATTCGCTATGCGAAACAGAAAGCCTATGCATCCCACCGAGCTTGATATCCTCAGGCCGGATACCAACCGAGACAGCATGAGGTGGGGCATCCAGCAAAATATCCGTACCAGCAATCCGCCCAGCCTCGAGTGCGAGGATATTCATCCGGGAGCTGCCGATAAATTGCGCGACAAACAGTGAACCGGGTGCCTGATAAATTTCATAAGGTGTGGCGACCTGTTCGATGCGTCCAGCCTTAAGCAACACGACACGGTCTGCCATGCTCATCGCTTCAGTTTGGTCATGCGTGACGTAGACGACCGACAAACCAAGCGCTTGCTGAAGTGCCCTGAGCTCATGACGCATTTCCTGACGTAACTGCGCATCGAGATTAGATAGAGGCTCATCCATCAGGCACAGTTTGGAGTCACCCACGAGCGCCCGGGCCAGCGCGACCCGCTGTTGTTGTCCACCAGACAGCTGAGCTGGCTTGCGCTCCCGATAAGGGGACAGGCTCAACATGTCCAGCGCTTTCTTTAATTTATCCTCGATCGTGGTGCGGGCAACGCCCCTGACCTTAAGTCCAAAGACGATATTCTCTGCGACGGAAAGATGCGGAAATAATGCGTAATTCTGAAACACCATCGATACGCCACGGTGCGAGGGGGGCACAGAGGTGACATCTTGCCCAAATATCGAAATCCTCCCTGCACTCGCGGCCTCAAGTCCTGCGATCAAACGCAAAGTCGTGGTTTTGCCACATCCTGAAGGACCCAATAAGACTGAAAACTGCCCAGCCATTAAAGTTAGGTCACTCGGATACAACGCAGTCGCTGTTCCCCAGTCCTTACTCACCTGTTCAAACGTTACAGCAGTCATGTTTAATTTATTTTTCTTTTAAGTCTTAAAGTGTCTAATGAAAGCCTATGCGTTCTGTAAATTGCCCATAGACTAAGAAAGTTAAATTAAGAAACCTGATTATGTATATTTCTTGTCACAAATCTTAGCTTAAACAAGGTTACAGAACCATGACACACCGCAACATTATGTTGCAGCGCAAAATAACGTAATTCAAACAATCACTTTAAACCGCTCCAAATCGCTTATTGAGTCTGTCGAAAATGAAACACCCCTCACCTGCTCAGTCCACTACCCGCATCTGGGATTTGCCCACTCGCCTATTTCATCTTGGTTTCGCAGGCTGCGTGATCGGTGCAATCGTCACGGCAAAGATCGGAAACACCTGGATGGAGTGGCATGTACCTCTGGGAATCGCTGCGCTTGCCATGCTTACGTTCAGAATTATCTGGGGCTTAATCGGACCACGCTATGCGCGGTTCAGTCAGTTTGTTTGTGGCCCCGTCACGGTTTGGCATTACATACTGACGATGACGAAACACACCCATCAAACACCGGGCCACAATCCGCTGGGCGCATTATCCGTACTAGCGATGCTCGCGATTATTGCGGTCCAGGCGGTCACAGGACTCTTTGCCAACGACGACATCCTGACACAAGGCCCTTTGGCCCAGTTTGTTACTGACTCGACCAGTTCGTTTTTGACTGGGCTGCACCAGTTCAACGAAAAGTTTGTATATCTTGTGATTGGCATGCACCTGATCGCCATTTTCATATACACGTTGAAAGGTCAGCAGTTAATTGGCCCGATGGTTTGCGGCGATGTGCCGACTCAAAAGCTTCCCCTCAATACACCTTCGGCTCGCGATGACTGGGGTATCAGGGTCGGTGCCTTAGCTTTAGCGGCCATCCTCGCCTTTGCTGCGTGGTGGCTCATACAACTGGCGGCCAATGCGGGAGCTAGTTTTAATTAGTATGACGGCTCGCATCAGACGATTCAGACTGTGAATGGTCTGAATTTGCTAATATCCCCCAAAATACTTTAAAAATTTAGGGGATATAGTATGCCAGTTGTTACAAACGGATCGCAGCGAATTTATTGGCGTGGTGATGGAGATGCCTCCAAGCCTGCGCTTGTATTAGGCAACTCGCTTGGTAGCGACTTTTCCTTATGGGATCCGATTCTCGATGCGTTGATGGAAGACTTTTATGTAGTCCGCTACGATATGCGTGGCCATGGCGGCTCAGACGCCCCCCAGGGTGACTACACGATCAATCAACTCACTGATGATGTGCAGGCCGTGATTGCGGCGGCACGTCTGACCTCTTATGGTTATTGGGGCATATCAATGGGCGGCATGGTTGGCATGGAGCTTGCCGCACGCCGTCCCGCTGGTTTGCGTCATGTTGTGCTGAGCAATACCTCAGCTGAATTCGATGCCGGTATCTGGGATCAGCGTATGGCAGCGATTAAACAAGGTGGCATGCCTGCGATTATTGATGCCGTGATAGGACGTTTTTTCACCCCCGACTTTGTTGCTAAAAACAGTATGGGGTTAAAACGCGTACGCAACACGGTACTCCTGACTGCAGGACATGGCTATAGCGGTTGCTGCGCGGCGATCCGAGACATGGATTTGTATCCTCGCCTCTCGCATATCGAAGTGCCCGCCTTGGTGGTTGTAGGTGATTTCGATCTGTCAACACCGCTTGCACGCGGCCAAAAGCTTGTCGAGCACATCAAAGGCGCCAAGCTCGTCACGATCCCCTGTGCACATATCCCAACGACTGAAATCCCTGAGCAATACCTCAAGGCTGTCGTGCCTTTTCTGAAATCCTGAGCAAAGGAACATCATGCTTTTCATGGTTCAAATGCAAGTCAACATGCCAGCAGACATGGATCCAAAAAAGGCTGAGCAGATCAAACTTGATGAAAAAAACTATGCGCAAGCTTTGCAGCGTGCAGGCCACTGGCCGCACCTGTGGCGTGTAGTCGGGCGTTACGCCAACGTCAGTATTTTTGAAGCCGCTGACAACGATGCGTTACACACCATGTTGTCAGGGCTGCCGATGTATCCGTATATGGATATCGTGGTGACGCCGCTGGCAAAGCATCCCTCGGCGATCTGATTTAAATAGCATTTATAAACGAGTACCAGAGGGCTTGGGGCATGTTGATCTCACCCCATCAACATGCTCGATTAATTGTTCGGGAACACTGCGCCACATTGGATCCAAAATAAAATCAATCCCCTCTCGGCGCGCTTGCTTACCAGCTGGGACAAAATCCGCGTCACCAGCAACTAAAACAATCTGATCGACAAGTTTTTTAAACACAATCGAAGTCAAATCAACACCAATTCGCATATCTACACCCTTTTGCCTGAGTTTAGGCAAAACATCACACTCTTCTAATTGAACTATTGAAGCTTGATTTTTCATAATTTTGGCTATTTTTTCTGGTCTGATTGTCCATTGCACATCTTTTGAAAGATGACCTAGCCTCAAAATTACTTTTCTTTTTCGACCTAATAATTCGTGTAATTTCCTTCTAAATACAGCTTCATCTGATTTTGAAAAATCTACACATCTGCCAGAAACTGGATTGTGGAGCCTTTTTTCTAATGGTGGGCAATCGTAAAAGAAAATTCGATACAGCTTAGATTGGAATTTCATCTGATTAGCTGATGAAGTCAAAAATGACTTATCTAAAAATTCGCTTGGATCTTGACTTAAATGCGCGCAGGCCCACTCAAACGCCATATCAGCTGCACGCTGCGGGTTGTATGAATTTGATGGGTCGATAGAGCGAAAACGCTTAATGAAATAAGCGCCGTCAATCAAGACAGCTGTTGACAAGATCGTAGTATCCAAAAAGGAGAACACTCACGGTTTCGTCAGATCCTGGATAAGCGGAAAGATTACTACCGTGAGCGGGATACATACTATTTTATCAATGAAAAAAACCATCCTGAAATGAGCATAGGATGAATGCGTCCATGCAAAACTAAATAAAGCAGATTTACTTTTTAACGCGATAGCTGTCGTGACAAGCTTTACAGCTTGCGCCAACGTCACCAAAAGCGGCACGGACACGGTCCAGGTCGCCAGAGTTGGCAGCCACGGCTAGCTTATCGACTGCACCCTCGAATTTGACCTGTGCGGCCTTAAAGCCAGCAGCATCCGACCAGATTTCAGGTTTGGCGCTCGTACCAGCCTGTGAGCCTTCTACAAAACCTGCCCATGGCAAACTCGATAAGGTCTTAAGCAACTCGACATTGGCTTTAATGGCTGCAGCATCATAAGGCGCCTGCCCCTTGATCACTGGCTGCATACGACCAAAATGTGAAGCAATGAGTTGCAAGGCTGACTGACGGTATTTGACAGCGTCCTCTGGCTTTGCAAACTGAGCCTGAACAGCGCCTGCCCACAATGAGCTCGCAAGCGTGCCAATCACAACAAGTAATGAAAGCTTTTTCATGATCATCTCCAGTTCAGTGCGTTATTAAAGTTCAATGCAGTGTAAAAATTAAACGACTCAAATCAAATCGCGCGCGCCAACTCTGCAGCCAGTCCGATGTAATTCCGAGGAGTCATCGCCAGCATACGAGCCTTAACGTCTGCTGGCAACTCCAGGCCAGTAATAAAGGTCTTCAGTGCGTCCTGCGTAATGCCCTTGCCGCGCGTGAGTGCTTTGAGCTGTTCGTAAGGCTGAGGCAGACCATAGCGACGCATCACCGTCTGGATAGGCTCAGCCAGGACTTCCCAGCAGTTATCCAGATCGTCGTCGATCGCCGCCGCATTGACTTCGAGTTTACCCAGGCCTCGCAATCCTGCGTCGTAGGCAACCAGGCAATAACCCAGTGCAACACCCAGGTTACGTAACACGGTCGAATCCGTCAGATCACGCTGCCAGCGCGAAATAGGCAGTTTTTCAGAGAGATGACGCAACATAGCGTTGGCCAACCCCAGATTGCCTTCTGCGTTTTCAAAGTCGATCGGATTGACCTTGTGTGGCATGGTCGAAGATCCAACCTCGCCATCTTTCAGACGCTGTTTGAAGTAACCCAGAGCGATATAGCCCCAGATATCACGATTTAAATCGATCAAAATAGTATTGGTGCGCGCAATCGCATCAAACAAGGCAGCCATCCAGTCATGTGGCTCGATCTGAATCGTATGTGGATTTTGTTTCAATCCGAGCTGTTTGAGCACACGGCCACTGAAGGCCGCCCAGTCAATCTCGGGGTAGGCGGACATGTGCGCGTTGTAGTTTCCGGTCGCCCCGTTCATTTTGGCCAATGGCTGGACTGCAGAAATATTAGCGATCGCATCACGTACACGTGCAGCCACGTTGGCGAATTCTTTACCTAAGGTCGTAGGCGTTGCGGGTTGACCATGTGTGCGGGCCAGCATCGGTTGATCGGCTTGCGTGTGTGCGATGTGCTGAATTGCCTCGAGGGTTTTTTTAAGCTGTGGCAATACGACCTGATCGCGCGCACGCGTCAGCATCAACGCATGAGAAGTGTTGTTGATATCCTCGGATGTACAGGCAAAGTGAATGAACTCCCCTGCTTTCTCTAGTTCTGGGTGACCCGCGACTTTTTCTTTCAGCCAATATTCAACAGCTTTTACATCGTGGTTCGTGACGCGTTCAATCTGTTTGATCCGGTCAGCATCTGCTTCTGAAAAGTCATTCACGAGTTTTTTCAGAATATCAAGCGCAGCAGGTGTAAATGCTGGCAACTCCGGCAATCCAGCCTCGGACAAACCAATCAACCAGGCGATTTCAACCTCGACCCGGTGTGCCATAAACCCAGCTTCGGACAACAGGGGTCGTAATCCTTCACACCTCGAGGCGTAACGGCCATCAAGAGGTGACAGGGCATTCAGAACGCTAAGGGAAGGATTAGTTTGCATGAGGAAAATTTGATTAAAAAACGACAGATTGGACCAGGATGATTTTATCACCGCCTTTTAGTCCTAATTTAGTCTGCCAGGCTATACACTTGAAGGACTATATTCCGATACTGTTGCTAGATGAAACTGATTGCCGCATTAACCAGCCCGTACGCACGTAAAGTCCGCATTGTGATGGCAGAGAAAAAACTCGACTATCAACTCGAACTTGAAAACGTCTGGGCACCCGATACAAAAATCCAGGAATCTAATCCGCTGGGCAAAGTCCCCTGCCTGATTATGGAAGACGGCAGCTCGCTGTTTGATTCTCGCGTCATCGTTGAATATCTGGATACGCTCTCACCTGTAGGCCGTCTAATCCCTCAGGGCGGTCGTGAGCGCGCCGCGGTGAAGTGCTGGGAAGCGCTCGCCGATGGCACGGTCGACGCCTGCATCGCGATTTTCCTCGAAAACAAGCGTCCAGAAGCGCAGCGCAGTGCTGACTGGCTGGATCGTCAGTACAACAAAATCAAAGCCGCTCTGGTTTCCATGGAGAGTGGCCTGGGTGATAACAGCTACTGTATGGGTGTGAACTACAGCCTGGCTGACATAGCTGTGGGATGTGTCCTGGGTTATCTTGATTTGCGCTTTGCCCAAATTGACTGGCGCAGTGAGCATCCAAATCTGGACCGTCTGTATAAAAAACTAGCGACCAAACCTGCTTTTGTCGAGACCGCACCCCCAATCGCCTGAAGGCCTCGCTGCAAATATCATTTCCGGCTACAAAATTAGAATTACAAAAAATCCCTGATCGCACAAAGAAAGATCAGGGATTTTTTTTCTGCGAAGATTAAATATCCAGGTCCTTTTCCAGATTGCGGGCAATGATCTCTTTCATCACCTCACTACTGCCTCCATAAATACGTCCGACTCGCGCATCCACCCAGGCACCCCCGACCAGATATTCAGACATATAGCCATAGCCACCATGGAGTTGCAAAAACTCGTCCAGCAGACGCGACTGCATCTCTGAGGCGTTGAGCTTAGCCATCGCCGCACGCTCTGGAGTCAGCTCGTGTTTAAAATGCAAGGACAGACAATCATCCACGAACACTCTGAGCATGGTGCATTGTGCCTTGGCCTCAGCGAGCTTAAAGCGCGTATTCTGATAAGACAACACAGAGTTACCAAAAATTTTTCGGTCACGCGTGTACATGATCGTGCGAGCGAGGAAAGTCTCGATTGATGCGACCGCTCTGACTGCGATCACAAGCCGTTCCTGCGCCAGCTCCTGCATCAGATATTTGAAACCCATATTGGGTTCACCCAGCATATTGGAGGCAGGCACGCGGACATTATCAAAGAACAGCTCTGAGGTGTCCTGTGAGCGAAGACCAATTTTTTTGAGCTTGCGACCTTTGGTAAAGCCAGGTGTGCCGTCCTCCACCACAATCAGAGAAATGCCTTTAGCCCCTGCATCCGGATCAGTTTTTGCAATGACAATCACCAATCCAGCATTTTGCCCATTGGAAATAAAAGTTTTCTGTCCATTGATGATGTAGTCATCTCCATCGCGGACCGCAGTCGTGCGAACAGCTTTCAGATCGCTACCGGTACCAGGCTCAGTCATGGCAATCGCACCAATGATCTCTCCCCTGGCCATGGCGGGTAACCAACGCTGCTGTTGCGCCTCTGTGCCATAGGTATGGATGTAGGGTGCAACGATATCAGAATGCAAAGGAAAGGCTACCCCGCTACAGTTGGCACGGCCAAACTCCTCGAGTAACACAGCAGAGTGCCCGAAATCCCCGCCACCACCAAATGGTTCTGGCAGCATCGGGTTCAGCAACCCCTCTTGACCCGCCTTAAGCCATACCGATTTAGGCACAATACCCTGCTCTTCCCAGTCAGCATAAAAAGGCGTGATTTCTCGCTCAACAAATCGACGGACTTGCGTGCGGAATTGCTCATGGTCTTCGCGGTAAACGGTGCGCATAATGAATTTTCTCGTTTGAAATTTTAGCTGGGCAGAATGTTTAGTTCTTATTTAATCAAATGACCCGCCTGAGGATCGGCCTGGTATTTTTCCTTCAGTATCCGGCGTAACAGCTTTCCTGTCTCGAGCCTGGGTAAAGACTCCTCGAACACGATGGAGCGAGGCATTTTGACTTTTGATAAATGCTGAGCACAGAACTCAATAATTTCATGTGCCATTTTCTCGCCGGCTTGATCATGGTCTCGTAACTGGACGATCGCCTTAGGCACCTGTCCAAACACTTCATCCGGAACGCCCACGACAGCCACATCCTGAACCATGGGGTGCTGACTGAGGGCATTTTCAATCTCTTGCGGATAAACATTCACCCCGCCAGACAAAATTAAATCCGTGCGTCGATCGGCCATATAGAGATAGCCCTCTGCATCGAGATATCCCATGTCACCATAAGTTGCCCAACCCTTATCGTTATAAGCGTCTTGGGTTTTTTTCGGATCATTCCAATATTCGAATTTAGGACCCCCGGAGAAATAGATTTTCCCGATCTCGCCCGTGGGTAATTCCTCACCCTCGTCACCGACGATATGAATGACGCCTAATGTTGCACGGCCAACAGAACCTGGGTGGGTACGCCAATTTTCCGAATTAATCGCGGTGACACCGAAGCCCTCTGAACCACCGTAGTATTCATGAACAATATCGCCCCACCAATCCAGTAAATTCTGTTTAACATGGACAGGGCAAGGCGCAGCCGCATGAATCGCCACACGCATGGTTGACAGATTGAACTGCCCGCGAACTAAATCAGGCAACTCGAGCATGCGAACAAACATGGTTGGCACCCATTGCGAATGGGTCACAGCATATTGCTCGATCGCTTTGAGCGCACGCTCTGCATCAAATTTTTTCATCAGTACTGCACAGCCCCCCACTTCTACTGTACGCATGACATAGCGCAGCGGCGCTGCATGATAAAGGGGTGCCGGGGACAGATAAATTGTCTGATCATCGAACCCGAAAGAACGCTGCCAGTTCAAGACTTCGGTTTCAGGTTGATCGCGCAGCTCGGCGCTAACCAAGGGTCTCCTGATGCCTTTAGGAAATCCTGTCGTTCCAGAGGAGTACAACATGTCTCGTCCGAGTGGACAAAGTGGTATGGTGTGCGTCTCATCAACCTGGGCCAACGCTGACTCATAACCAACCAGTCCACCAACCGGATCTGCACCTACGCAGACTACGTTAAGACCGGAAAGCCCTGGCATCTTTAGCAGCGCCTCGACGATGTGAGCGGTCTGCGCCGATACAAAAAGCATTTTGGCGCCACAATCTTTCGCGATGTGTGCAAGTTCCGGTAAGGTTAAGTGCGTACTAGTTGGTGTGAAATATAAACCTGCGCGACGGGCTGCTAAGCCGAGTTCAATAATTTCTGGTCGATTTTCCAGAAGCAGCAAAATCCCATCACCTGAGTGCAAACCTTGCTGTCTGAGCCAAAGGGCTGCACGCTGCACGCGCTGATCCAAGGTTTGAAACGAAATAGTACGACCAGATTCGAGATCAATCAGAGCAGATTTTTGAGGTGTTTTTAATGCCCAATGATGCAGTCTCGACATGCTTGCTAGTCTCCATAATTTTAATTTAGGTAATGATACCCCCACCGAGACAAATATCACCGTCGTACAAAACGGCAGACTGACCCGGCGTGACCGCCCATTGAAGTTCGGTAAATGATAAAGAAAATCCCTCTGCAGTCGACTCAGTCAATGTGCAGGCAGCATCAGATTGCCGATAGCGCGTTTTGGCTGCATAGCCGCCCAGTGCTGGCGCCTCACCCGCCACCCAACTAATTTGACCCGCATGAAGCTGAGTGGACAATAACCAAGGGTGGTCATGCCCTTCAACAACATACAAGGTGTTACTAGGGATATCTTTCCGGGCGACATACCAGACAGGCCCCGTTCCATCGGCTTGTTGGTGGCCTTTTACCCCGCCAATACCGAGCCCCTTGCGTTGCCCGAGGGTATAAAAGGATAAACCGTGGTGCGTGCCAATCTTTTTACCCTTTTCCGTCACGATCGGCCCCGGCTTGGACGGCAGATAGCGATTGAGAAACTCACGAAACGGGCGCTCCCCGATAAAGCAAATCCCGGTTGAGTCTTTTTTTGTTGCATTGGGCAAACCGATTTCCAAGGCAATCCGACGCACCTCGGTTTTGGGGATCTCCCCCAGGGGGAACAGCGTGCGAGATAGCTGGGCCTGATTCAGTCGATGGAGAAAATAGCTTTGGTCTTTTGTATGGTCCAAGGCCTTGAGCAGCTCAAACCGCTGTATTGACCCCTCCTGAACTGCGCGGACGCGGGCATAGTGGCCCGTCGCGATATGGTCAGCCCCGAGTGTCATGGCATGATCAAGAAAAGCCTTGAATTTGATCTCTGCGTTACACAGGACATCTGGATTAGGGGTGCGTCCAGCAGAATATTCACGTAAAAAATCCGCAAATACGCGATCTTTATATTCCGCAGCAAAGTTGACGGCCTCAATATCCACACCCACTACATCGGCGACACTTGCAGCATCCAGCCAGTCCTGGCGGGTGGAGCAATACTCGGAGTCGTCATCGTCCTCCCAGTTTTTCATAAACAAACCCACGACCTCGTAGCCTTGCTGCTTGAGCAACCAGGCGGTAACTGAGGAATCCACGCCGCCAGACATACCGACGACTACGCGTTTTTTAGGGTGTAAGTTTTGACTCATGATAAGTAAATTGTAGTCGGTGCGCAGCATTGGGGCGTATAGGGACCACTCAGCCATTAAATATTGCCTTATTCGACCGTATGACTAACACTATGGTGTATAAAACAGTGGTTAAGAACAACTTTAAGATATGGAGATGTCGATGCGCATCGGTATACCGCGCGAGACCCGCGATGGGGAAACCCGAGTGGCCGCCACACCAGAGACGGTCAAAAAATATGCCGGCGCTGGGCATCAGGTGCTGGTTGAGCGCGATGCGGGTCATTCTGCACATTTTGAAAATAGTGCCTACGAGCAAGCAGGAGCGACACTGGTAGATTCAGCTCAGGCTCTAGGAGCAGAACTCGTGCTCAAAGTCCGCTCACCCGACACCGCTGAATTAAGCCATATGAAATCAGGCACTTGCCTGCTTGGCATGCTCGATCCATTTGATTCAGCAGGTATCGATGCCATGGCGGCAGCAGGTCTGACCGCCTTCGCTCTCGAGGCCGCACCGAGAACAACACGCGCCCAGAGCCTCGATGTCCTGTCTTCCCAAGCTAACCTCGCAGGCTACAAAGCAGTGTTGCTGGCGAGTCAGTATTACGGTCGCATGTTTCCGATGATGATGACCGCGGCCGGTACGGTTAAGGCTGCGCGCGTCGTTGTGCTGGGAACTGGCGTAGCAGGCCTGCAGGCCATCGCCACAGCGAAACGACTGGGTGCCGTGGTCGAAGCCTCCGATGTCCGTCCCGCGGCAAAAGAGCAGGTTGAATCACTCGGTGCAAAATTCATCGATGTTCCGTTTGAAACAGATGAAGAACGCGAAATCGCGCAAGGTGTGGGTGGCTACGCCCGCCCGATGCCGGCTGGCTGGATGGCGCGCCAGGCAACACTTGTCGCCGAACGTTGCAAACAAGCCGATATCGTCATTACGACGGCCCTTATTCCAGGACGCCCTGCCCCTCAACTCATCTCAGCAGAAACTGTACACGCCATGAAGCCCGGCTCGGTCATCGTCGATCTGGCGGTCGAGCGTGGGGGCAACTGCCCGCTTTCCGTCAAAGGTGAAGTTGTTCACGTCAATGATGTCACGCTGGTCGGGTTGACCAATCTGCCGGGCATGATTGCGACCGATGCCTCAGCTCTTTACGCCCGCAATCTGATGGATTTCCTCAAACTCATTATCGACAAAGACGCCAATCTCGCGATTGCCCGTGATGATGACATTGTGACAGCCTGCCTGATCTGCGAAGGCGGACAAAACTTAAGGAATAAATAATGGATGCGATCAGCCCCACCTTGATCAATCTGATCATTTTTGTACTCGCTATTTACGTGGGCTACCACGTGGTCTGGAATGTAACGCCTGCTCTGCATACGCCACTCATGGCCGTGACGAATGCTATTTCTGCAATCGTAATTGTGGGTGCCATGCTTGCCGCAGCGCTCACCGAGGGCGGCCTGGCCCGCGGGATGGGTGTGTTTGCTGTTGCGCTGGCGGCTGTCAATGTGTTTGGTGGCTTTCTGGTGACCCGAAGAATGCTGGAAATGTTCAAGAAAAAAGCACCTAAAGCGCACGCAGATAAAGCAGGAGCCAAAGCATGATTTCGATCAATCTGGTGACACTGCTCTATCTGGTGGCGTCCGTCTGTTTTATACAAGCGCTCAAGGGACTTTCACATCCAACGACGTCACGTCTGGGTAATGCTTTTGGTATGGCTGGTATGGTTATCGCCGTCCTAACAACCGGTGCACTGATCGTGAGCCTTGCCACAGCAAGTTCTGTGAACCCAGGGATTGGTCTGGGCTGGGTATTGCTTGGACTATTGATTGGCGGCACGATCGGCACGGTCATGGCCAAGCGTGTCGAGATGACCAAAATGCCTGAACTGGTCGCATTTATGCACAGCATGATTGGTCTGGCCGCGGTTGCGATTGCCATCGCGATTGTTGCCGAGCCCCACGCCTTCAATATTGCCCCGAAAGGTCAACCTATCCCCTTTGGTAATCGCCTTGAGCTGTTTATCGGTACCTTTGTTGGTGCGATCACCTTCTCAGGTTCAGTGATCGCTTTTGGCAAACTCTCTGGCAAATATAAATTCAGGTTCTTCCAGGGCGCACCGGTTGTGTTCCCTGGTCAGCATATGGTTAACCTGGCATTGGGTCTAGCCATGCTGGGCTGCGGGATCTGGTTCATGGTCACCCAGAGTTGGACACCTTTTGTGATCATGACGCTGCTCGCCTTTGTACTCGGCGTACTGATCATTATCCCGATCGGTGGCGCTGATATGCCTGTCGTGGTGTCTATGCTCAACAGCTATTCTGGCTGGGCGGCTGCCGGGATTGGTTTTTCACTGAATAATCCCATGCTCATCATCGCAGGATCGCTGGTCGGCTCTTCTGGTGCGATTCTGTCCTACATCATGTGCAAGGCCATGAACCGCTCATTCTTTAATGTGATCCTGGGTGGTTTTGGCGGTGCAGCAGATGCAGGTGCTAGCGCAGGTGGTCAACAAGCACAGCGTAATGTTCGCTCTGGCAGCCCTGATGATGCAGCTTTTCTGTTGATGAATGCTGAAACGGTTGTGATTGTGCCAGGCTATGGCTTGGCCGTTGCTCGCGCGCAGCACGCCTTGAAAGAGTTGGTCGAGAAACTCACCGAACATGGTGTGAATGTGAAATACGCCATTCACCCTGTCGCTGGACGCATGCCAGGACACATGAACGTGCTGCTCGCCGAAGCAGAGGTTCCCTATGACCAGGTATTCGAGATGGAAGACATCAACAGTGAATTTTCACAAACAGATGTGGTGCTAGTGTTAGGTGCCAATGATGTGGTCAATCCTGCTGCGAAAAATGATCCGAAATCACCGATCGCCGGCATGCCTATTCTCGAGGCCTACAAAGCCAAAACCATTATCGTCAATAAGCGCTCGATGGCTTCGGGTTATGCAGGCCTGGACAATGAACTGTTCTATCTCGACAAAACCATGATGGTGTTTGGCGATGCGAAAAAAGTGATTGAGGATATGGGCAAGGCGGTAGAGTAAAGCCTAATGGAAAAATCACTGAGTCCTGTCAATGAGCGTGAAATCTATCAACTCAGAGAAATGATTGATGCGCTTCGAACTGAACTTGAAAAAGCGCGCATCGAGCAAGAATCCAAGACTCAGCTGATTCGTCAAGAGTACACAAGTGAAATTCTTCTTCTAAAAGATACGATTTATGCGCTCAATACTGCTTTGAGCCTTAAAGATATCGAACGCCAGAAAAGTATTCAAGAGGTGACTCAAGCCAATGCGCAAGAACACGCATTGAGCCTTCAGATGATCAATGCATTACGAGATGAGCTTGAGGCAGAGCGTCAACGCAGGGAACAATACCTGCAAGAAAAAACACGTTCACTCACACAACAAGTCAACGAGCTTAAACAAACTGCAGACGTTCTGCGACAGAAAATTGATTCTAAAAAATAATTTTGTACTTATATATAAAGCGCAAATATGTCGAACCTTCGCAAATCGAGTTCAAAACCAATCATTCTGTCAGATAAAAAAAATTCTCTAAAAACAATCTCTTCGAATAAATCTCGTTACTCCCTCGAAGAGCTACATGTATTGCTAGAAGTATCCAAGACCGTTGCCGCACTCAAAACCTTAGACGAAATACTGTATTGGTTGATTGAATTTGCCAGAGAGCATGTCAACGCAGATCGTGGGACCATATTTTTAAATGATCCAGTGACTAGAGAACTCTATGCCAGAGTAGCTCAGGGCAATCTGAACCACGAAATCAGGATCATGAACGACAGCGGATTAGCTGGTGCGTGCTTTACAGGCAATGAGCCACTGCTCATTCACAATGTCAATAACGACTCAAGATTTAACCCGACCATCGACCATCAGACGGGTTATCACACAAGGAACATGATTTGCGTTCCGATTCAAAATTCAAGACACGACGTAATTGGCGTTGTGCAATTACTTAACAAAAAAAATGGGCGATTTGTAAAAAAAGATCTGGAGTTTGTCAGTGCCATCATGATGCAGGGAGCACTCAGTCTCGAAGCCGCCGCACAGATGGAAAGCACCATAAAGAACCGAAATCGTGAATTGGATTTTCTGAATCTGGTCACTGAAATGACCGCTGAAATTAATATTCAAAAGTTATTGAATCGAGCCATAGAAGAAGCCAACAAAATGCTCGATGCCGAGCGCATCACTCTGTTTCTAAATGATGAGAACAAGAACGAGTTATGGTCTCAAGTAGCCCAAGGTATGGGGTCTATTCAGATCAGACTGCCTAATACCTCTGGCATTGCTGGTGCTGTTTTTACGTCTGCACAAACGATCAATATTAAACATGCGTATGCAGACCTTCGTTTTAATCCCAGTTTTGATCGAGCCACTGGGTATTTCACGCGCTCAATTCTATGCGTGCCGATTATTAACAAGAATGGCAAAGTAATCGGTGTCACGCAAGCACTGAACAAAAAGAACGGTTTTTTTTCTGATGAGGATGAATCCAGACTAAAAGCGTTTACCTCCCAAATATCCGCAGCCCTCGAGAATGCAACATTATTTGCGGATGTTGAAAATATGAAAAACTATAACGAGGGCGTCCTGCAATCCATTACAAATGCGGTACTCACCGTAAATGAAAAAGGCATTATTACCAAGTGTAATTCTGCAGGATTAGAGATTTTAAAGAAAGCTGAAACAGACATCCTCAATAAAAAAATTGAAGATTTTTTTACCGACTCCAATACATGGATCATTGATCGATTAAAAATTGTTCAGGATACGAATCAGATTGATATCAGCATGGATGCGTCGATTATGGTGGAGGAAGAAACAGTTTCTGCCAACGTCACCTTAATGCCCTTATTAAGCCTAGAAAAGAAATCAATGGGCTCAATCATCATGATTGAAAACATTTCTTCTGAAAAACGCATGAAATCCACCATGTCTCGTTACATGGATCCGTCCATCGCCGATCAATTATTGACCAACGGCGCTGATTTATTAGGTGGTCAGAGTGTCCCAGCCACCGTATTATTTTCTGATATCCGTGGCTTTACGACCTTAACTGAGGCTCTCGGGGCTCAAGGCACGGTCGCGCTGCTCAATGAGTATTTCGAAGTGATGGTGGATTGCATCACACGCGAAGGTGGCATGCTGGATAAGTTTATCGGTGATGCAATTATGGCTGCCTTTGGAATACCCGAGGCGCATAGTGACGATGAAGACAGAGCTATGCGCGCGGCAATCTCTATGATTAGAGACCTGAATGCCTGGAATAAAACACGGGTTACCGAAGGTAAGCTGCCCGTCAACATTGGTATTGGATTGAATACAGATACAGTCGTCTCTGGCAATATTGGCTCGAAAAAGCGGATGGACTACACCATCATTGGTGACGGAGTGAATTTAGCGGCGCGGCTGGAGTCTGCTTGTAAAGCGTACTATGCAAAAATTCTGGTGAGTGAATTCACGAAAGAAAAACTCAAGGGCACTTACCGACTGCGCGAGATCGATCTGGTTGTAGTGAAAGGTAAAACAAAACCTGTATCGATTTATGAGGTGTTGGACTATCACGACAATGCGAGCTTCCCAAATATGATGGACACCTTGGGATATTTCAAAGAAGGGCTTTCTCTTTACCGTGCCGGCGACTTTTCGAAATCAAAAAATTCTTTTG
>CANCRX010000052.1 GCA_947380655.1 Alcaligenaceae bacterium
CCAGATTTTCAAAAATACGATTGCACCTCCTTACGTGTGGTCATCACGGGTGGTGCCTCAGCGGCCATTGAAACGATCCGTGCCTATCAAAAGTACATGAAAGGTCACCTACTCGAACTGTATGGCATGCTTGAAACAGGCTTTCATACATTTACGCGTTTCGAGGATGATCCCGAGAAAGTCAATGGCACAATCGGTCGCGTAGTCGGACAAATGGAATTACGGATCATCGACGAAGACGGCAATGACGTGCCTTATGGCGCGGAAGGTGAAATTGCGGCCTATGGTCCATCAGTCCATCTGGGCTACTTTAATAACCCCAATGCGAATAAGGAATTATTTACAGACGACGACTGGTTCAGAACAGGTGACCTGGGTAAATTTGTTGACCCAGCCGGCAATGTGATGATCGTGGGGCGCCGTAAAGAAATGATTAATCGGGGAGGCAAAAAATATTTCCCGAGAGAAATTGAAGAATTCCTTTATGGACACCCGTCGATTCTGCACGCTGCCATCGTAGGCGTAAACGATGTTCGATTAGGTGAAAAAAATTGTCTTTGCGTTGTGCTCAAACCCGGAGCAAAATTAAGCCTCGAAGAAGTCATCAAGATGCTCAAAGGGCAGGTTGCAGATTACAAGCTGCCTGAGATGGTTGAGTTTTATGATGAGTTACCCTTTACCCCAACTGGGAAAATCCGTCGTCACGTCCTGACTGCTGATGTGATCAGTCGTATTAATGCAAGATAATCTGGCCTGAAAGCCCTAAAGGAACAAAGATGAAAATCACTCATCGTTTTAAACTCAGCTTCGCTGTGCTTGCCATGGCCTCTCTGGCAACGTTTGGTGTCAATACCGCACACGCTCAAACCGCAGCAGCTCCCGCAGCTGCCCCGGCAGCAAAACCGAAAGTCGAAATGCAGTGGTTGGGTCAGGCAGGTTTTCGCATCATCTCCCCCAGCGGCAAATTGATCGTCATCGACCCCTGGATTAAAGGTGGTCCCAAGGCACCAGCAAATTACAAAGCTGATTTAGCTTCTGTGGGTAAGATCGATCTGCTGCTGGTCACGCATGCGCACGTTGATCACCTCGGGGACGCACCTGAACTGGCTAAGATTAATAACACCAAGCTCTACGGCCCGGCCGACATGGTGACTCCACTGATCCTGCTGGGAGCCATTCCTGCAGAACTTGGACATCGTTTTAACAAGACCGGTGCAGTCAAACCCTTACCAGGCATTAAAGTCACCGCGGTACAGGCCGAGCATTCTTCTTTGCTGGTTCTGCCAAACCCAACTACCAATAAACCAGAACCTCATCCCGCTGGCGAAGCGATGGGCTACATCATCGAGCTCGAAAACGGTTTCAAGATCTGGCATATGGGTGACACAGGGCTCTTTGGTGATATGAAATTTATTGCGGATCACTACAAGCCTGATCTGGTGATGATCCCGATTGGCGGCAATTTCACGATGGCACCCGAAGACGCAGCCTTTGCTCTCAAAACATGGATCAAACCTAAAGCTGTGATCCCCATGCACTACAACTCCAATCCATTGACTCCTGGCACACTGGCTGAATTCAACGCAGCGATGAAAGGTAGCCCCATCAAAATCGTTCCTATGACCGAAGGTCAGACTGTTTCGTTCTGATTATTTAGTTTGTCATCACGTTAGTCAAAATCCGGACAGCGCATAACTGCTCCGGATTTTTTTTTAAATCAAAAAAATATTGAGACACAAATGAACAAAATCATGATGGTTACGGGTGCGGGTCGCGGGATTGGCGCACAGATCGCCCTGCTCGCTGGCAAATCTGGCTATGACGTAGGTGTGAATTATCAGCATAGTAAAGACGCCGCACTGGAGATCGTCAAACAAATCCAGGCCTCAGGAAGTCGCGCCGTAGCCATTCAGGGTAATGCCGGAAATTCTGATGATGTCACGCGCATGTTTAAAGAGCTCGATGAAAAGCTCGGTACCCTTGACGTCCTGGTCAACAATGCCGGTATCCTGGCAAGCTATCGCGTAGATGAACTGGATGTAGAGAATCTGATCAAAACTTTTGAGGCCAATGTATTCAGCGCGTTTTACTGCTCTCGTGAGGCTGTCCGCCGCATGTCGACCGCACACGGAGGCCGGGGTGGCAACATTATCAATATGACGTCAGTTGCCGCACGCATGGCCGCAGTCGCTGGCGGCACAGTCTATTGCGCCTCTAAAGGCGCGATCGATGCGTTTAATCATTCGCTTGCTAAAGAAGTCGCTCTGGAGGGAATTCGTGTGAACTCAGTACGTCCTGGTCTGATCGACACGGAAATCCATGCGCCACGCGGTGGCTTGGAAAAAATGCACGAATTGGCTAAGACAGGGGTTCCGATGGGTCGTACCGGATCTCCTGAAGAAGTCGCCAAAGCAGTACTGTGGCTCGCCTCAGATGACGCCTCCTATACACATGGCTCAGTGATCGATGTAGCGGGCGGGCGGTAATAATACCTGTCACAATGATTCCAGCGTTCTTAGGCTATGATTCGCGCTCCAAAATAGTGCGATACCTCAACATACCCGTTGAATCATTGAGTAAGGAAGCATGTCATGAGCATGAGTATCAAGAAACGCTGGAAAAATTATTGTGATGGCGACACCCGCAGCGCGACTGAAGACGACTGGAATAATTTCGTGATGAAGGTTTACGCAACATGGTGCGGACAACAAATGCAGGCCGACATAAACAAACCTACAAAAAATGCCAGTGAATTACTTAAATATGCACAAAAACTTTACGGCTATCAGGTTTTTGTAACCACGGCCGAGGAATATAAAGAACTCGCGCTTCTCGAATCCAAACGCTCTGAAGCCTGATCAAAAATGTCATCTGGACTGGGGTTTTTCAGCCAAACCAGGTGATCTGCCATAGATTGCATGGCTGATACCCAAGAAAACTCACTGGCCCGTGCGGCAGCTAGCGTTCGACTTAACCGTAGCGCTTTAATACAAGCCCTGTGTAGATTTTCATCCAGCACACCCCCTGCACTTTCACCTATTACATCCAGAGGCCCTGAAACGGGAAAGGCTGCCACAGGCAGGCCGCAGGCCATCGCCTCGAGCATCACCAAACCAAACGTGCCGGTCCTATTTGGATATACCAGCACATCAGCCTGACTGTACAGCTGCGCCAAAGCATCTTGAGTGAGCATGCCTATATAACGCACATGTGGATAGTTATGGAGTAATTCAAGCTGTAGCGGCCCTTCTCCCGCTACCCATTTTTGACCCGGTAAATCAAGATTCAAAAATGCTTCGATATTTTTTTCTACAGCCAGCCGTCCAACATATAAAAAAACAGGCTCTTTCACATTAATTGGTTTTTGAACCTGTCGTGGATAAAAAATAGAGTGGTCTACTCCGTACGTCCACTGAACAACATTAAAGAAACCATTTTTTGATAAATTATTTTTAATAGTTGTTGTCGGCGTAAAGACTGCTGAAGAAGCTGAATGAAATTTACGGAGTATTTTATAAAGCCATGAGCCAGGGATACCTAAGCGCGCCTGCGCATACTCTGGGAAACGCGTGTGAAAAGCGGTCGTGAACTGCCAGCCGTTATTGAGTGCGGCTTTACGAGCCGCCCAGCCCAGCGGACCTTCGGTTGCGATATGCAGCGCATCGGGGTTGAATGCACTGATCATTGATTCAAGCCGTTTGGCTGTCGTTAAAGACAAACGAACCTCAGGATAACCGGGACATCCAATCGTCCTAAATGAATGAGGCGTCAGTAATTCAGCATCGATGCCTATTTTTTTAAACTGTATCAGTAGATTATCAAGCGTACGCACCACCCCATTGACTTGTGGGGCGGCAAGATCAGACACGATCAACAGACGCTTAATTTCCTGAAGCGGCATCTTCTTCTAACTCCATGGGGGAATGCTTGGTGCGATAGGGCCAATAGACAACTTTAAGCTCACCCGCCTCGGTTTCCACAATCGCTGACAAGCTCTCTACCCAATCGCCGTCATTACAGTACAAAATGCCATCGATATCGCGAATTTCTGGTTTATGAATGTGTCCACATAACACGCCATCAAAACCACGGCGTCTCGCTTCATGCGTTAAATTCTCTTCGAATGCAGTGATGAACGACACAGCATTCTTAACTTTATTTTTTAAATACTGGGACAAAGACCAATACGAAAGTCCAAACTTATGTCGTATGTGGTTAAACCAATTATTCATATTTAAAATGACGGTATACATACTGTCACCCAGGTAAGCCAACCACTTGGCATGCTGAATAATTCCGTCGAACAAATCGCCATGCGTAATCCACAACACACGTCCATCCTTGAGTGTATGTGTTGTGTCGTCCACGATTTTTATATCGCCAAAAGCCATCCCGAGAAACTGACGAATCACTTCATCGTGATTCCCGGCAATATAGGTAACCTGCGTTCCTTTACGGGCTTTGCGTAGAATTTTCTGAACTACGTCGTTATGGCTCTGTTTCCAATACCAACTCTTTTTAAGTTGCCAGCCATCTATGATGTCTCCGACAAGATAGAGTTGATCGGATTCATTCCATTTTAGAAAATCCAGCAAGTAATCGGCTTTGCAACCTGAGGTCCCGAGGTGGATATCTGAAATCCATATCGCGCGGTGACGAATGGGGCGTTGATCAAGGTCATGAGGCTCGGGTGGTTTCATGAGCAACAATAGTGAACTTCAAATTTGACAAGCTCATTGCATCAACATGACTGTTTGGTGACGTTGCAATTCATCAACCCGAGAATTTGCAATGATCAATCATTACAAAATCTGCACCACGTACAGGCTCTGCAAAAATGGACAAAGAATTAAACATGCACTCCCCTAGCGAATCAAACTGATTCGAGGCGGCTAGGATCAAGGACTGGATCTGCATTTCTGAACAATCACGTAAAGGACCGGTCAGTGTCATATGAAAACGAAAATGATCCAGCACGTGTGGGTAACCCCATCTCAACAACATTGAATCCTTTGCAAGCGTCAATCCTGCAGTTCTGCGACGCAATAGTTCATCAGGTGGCATAGGCGCTGCCAGTGGATGTAAATTCGTCACGCATGCCCTTTCAACCTGACTTATATCCGAAATATCACCCACAGGGGTTAAAGCAAGAAAATCATCCAAACGACTGACCTGCAATGTTGGTAATTTGAAAGGTTTGAACTGCGCGCACAATTCTGTGAGCTTTTGTTTCAGATCGTTTAACGTCAAATCGTTATGCAACTGAAAAGGGGCTTTCATTGTTGCGTGCCAGCCATAGCGACGCGGCGCAGCAGTGAGCTGATGAAATTTCTCAGGAGTAAATAAATTCGGAGTTGTTTGCGCAAGTGCAGTTTGTTTGAAGGCACAGCGGCCCAGCCACTGACTCCCTGCCGCCCACCATTCGGTATCCGGAAGCGGTGTGAAATAAATTGCGTAACGATAGGCTTTTTGCATCAGATAATCTTTTCAACATTAAAAACACTGACATAAAAATGAAACATAAATGTCATTGACTTGTTACATAGCTGTCACTAAAGGTACATAGTAAAAATTTAAGATGAATCCGCTCGTCACAGAAAAAATTACTCGTACTTATTCATTGCACAATATCAGGCTCATGTTTCAATCCTCTGACAATCACCCGACTTATTCCAATGCAGATCGTAGTGACTGGATAGCAATCCTGGCCAGAGCCCCGATCGAAATGCTGGAAAACGCCATAGCAGAGGTGACACATGTTGAGCCGATCTGGTTACGAAAACCTGAAACCGGCCTCATGATGATCGAAGGACGCGCGGGCGCTACCGGACAACGATTCAACCTGGGCGAAGTCACAGTAACTAGATGTGCGCTGAGATTACCTGGCAATGACTCACACAGCCCAGTTGGAGTGTCATATATCCTGGGACGATCGCATAAACATGCACGACTCGCTGCGTTACTCGATGCGCACTTTCTATCCGCAGCAGACGCGACAGCATTTCAAAAAATACTTGAACCGATCAAAGAGCATTTATCAAGGCTCAATGCGAGTAAACAGCAGGACATCCAAACCAGTAAGGTTGAATTTTTTACCGTAGCAAGAGAATCAGGCTCAGGCGACGACTCGGAGCAGGATGAATGAATACTATTGACTTATCAATGGTTTGTGCGGGATTCAATGAGCCTTCACACGGCAGCCAAACAGCTTTTCGAGGAGCATTGGAGGCACTTTCGCATCCTGGCAGAGTGATAGACCTCGTGCCACAGGCAGAAATCCCAGAGGGGGCACAAGCCAGTGCATCAGGATTACTCCTGGCCTTACTGGATGCGGACTCAAGACTCTGGCTCTCACCAGCCTTAGCGACTAGCAATGCTGTGCACTGGTTAGTCTTTCATACAAATTGTTCAATCGTCTCCAACCCTGCAGAAGCTGACTTTGCCTGGATTGACTGCATTGAAACCATGACGAATTTAGATCAATGGCAATTAGGTACGGACGAATATCCTGATAGCTCAACTACTTGCCTGATTAACGTGGAAGGCTTTGAAAACCAATCAGCCCCCACACAAACACTGGTACTTCAAGGCCCTGGAATTTTAGAAACACAAAGCCTTACCATCCAGGGCATCACGGCACAGCAGTCGAGTGCCTTCATCAAGAAATGTAATGAGAACAATCAACACTTCCCAAGAGGCATTGATGTGTTCCTGTGCGCACCGCAGCATATCACTGGCATTCCACGCACATCAAAAGTGATGTCTTCTGATCAATCGTCGTTCATTAAAGCCTAACAATGTATGTAGCCGTTAAAGGTGGCGAACAAGCCATTCTCAATAGTTATCGTCTGCTTGATTCCCAGAGGCGTGGAGATACCTCCATCCCGGAATTGAGTATCGATCAAATTTCAGAACAAATGAAATTAGCGGTCGATCGTGTCATGACTGAAGGATCAGTCTATGACAGGACACTTGCAGCCCTAGCGATCAAACAATCTAGCGGAGATCTGACAGAAGCTATTTTTTTGTTACGCGCCTATCGTGCGACGTTACCGAGGTTAGGATCGACTGAACCACTGAATACGGCAAAGATGCGATTGAATCGGAGAATCTCGGCAACGTTCAAGGATCTGCCTGGCGGTCAGGTACTTGGGCCGACCTATGACTATACACAGCGGTTATTGAATTTTTCGTTACTCGCAGAGCAGGAAATTTCTGAAGTTAACGTTGCGGTCAATCTACAGAAATCACATCAAGAAAATTCAGATGATACCTCTCCAATACGAGTGATCGATCTACTTAATCAAGAAAGTCTGATTGAAAAGCAGCTCGCACCTGCGGGAGATCCCGCTCCGAACGATATTACACGTAAGCCCTTGAAATTCCCGGCAGATCGCGCCACAAGACTACAAAATCTTGCCCGCGGTGATGAGGGCTTCCTGCTTGCAATGGCTTACTCGACCCAGAGAGGCTATTCACATAGCCATCCATTCGTGGGTGAGATCAGGCAAGGAAGCGTTGCGCTTGAACTCACACCCGATGAACTGGGTTTCACCATTTCAATCGGTGATATTGAAATCACCGAATGTGAAATGGTGAATCAGTTTGCCGGAAGCAAAACAGAGCCACCACAATTCACGCGTGGCTATGGCCTGACCTTCGGGCACTGCGAACGCAAAGCGATGGCCATGAGTCTTGTTGACCGCTCTTTGAGAGCCGAAGAGCTTGGTGAAGCAGTTCAGGCACCCGCACAGATGCCTGAGTTTGTCTTATCACATAGCGATAGCCTGGAAGCATCGGGTTTTGTTCAACATTTGAAATTACCCCATTACGTTGACTTTCAATCTGAACTTGAACTGGTGAGAAAAATGCGTCATCAAGCCAACCAAGCGAAGATTCAAGGTTCGGGGAGTGATCAACATGCCTAAGCTTTCTCATCACGCGGTCACTGAAGTATCTGGCGAAGACACCTATGTCGGTGAAAGTTTTAATTTCGCATATCTGGATGAACGTACCAAGCGGATGATCAGGCGCGCAATTCTAAAAGCGATCGCTATTCCTGGTTATCAAGTTCCCTTTGGATCACGAGAAATGCCACTGCCCTACGGCTGGGGTACCGGTGGGATTCAAGTTACCGCAGCAGTCATCGGTCAGTCTGATGTACTCAAGGTCATTGATCAGGGCTCTGACGATACAGTCAATGCGGTCAATATCAGACGCTTTTTTCAACGAACGACAGATGTCGCGATCACAACACGCACATCAGAAGCCTCACTGATTCAAACTCGCCACAGAATTCCAGAACAGCCCCTTACCGAAAAACAAATCATTGTTTATCAGGTTCCAGTGCCAGAGCCTATGCAAAGACTCGAGCCGCGAGAGACTGAAACACGCACACTGCACGGTCTGGCTGAATACGGATTGATGCACGTCAAACTTTACGAAGACATCGCGCGTTACGGTCATATCGCCACGACATACGATTATCCCGTTCTCGTCAATGACAGGTACGTCATGGCTCCATCGCCCATACCAAAATTTGACAATCCTAAGATGCACAAGAATCCAGCGCTGCAGCTGTTCGGTGCAGGAAGAGAAAAACGGATTTATGCCATCCCCCCCTATACCAAAGTAGAAAGCCTTGGTTTTGAAGATTATCCGTTCGAAGTGCAGAAGTGGAATGCAAGCTGTGAGCTCTGCCAGGCAACCGATAGCTTTCTCGACGAAGTCATTACCGATGACGCAGGGACACGCATTCACGTCTGCTCAGATTCAGACTACTGTCAAACCCGGCGAGATGCAGAACCAGATACATCTTTAGTTGAAAAAGAATGATCCCTTTACACAAACAAGCCTTGCTTCAGGTCAGAGGCATTTCCAAACGCTATGGTGACAGAGTTGCATTACAGCAGGCTGGCTTTGATTTATGGCCGGGCGAAGTGCTCGCCATCGTCGGTGAATCTGGCTCAGGAAAAACAACGCTACTGAATTCGATCGCCGCCAGACAGACATGCGATACAGGTGAAGTCAAGTTTTTAAACAGACATGGCGAGTGGCTCAATGTTTTTGATTTGAGTATTGCGCAACAAAGATTACTTGCTCGCACTGACTGGGGATTTGTCCACCAGCATGCGGCCGAAGGTTTACGGATGGACGTCTCAGCAGGTGCGAATATTGGTGAACGACTCATGGCACTTGGCGAGAGACATTATGGCCGCCTGAGATCTATCGCTGAACACTGGCTTGCGCGCGTTGAAATTGATCCCTGCCGCATCGATGAAACGCCTAAAAACTTTTCTGGTGGCATGCGGCAACGCTTACAAATCGCCAGAAATCTTGTAACCGAGCCCAGACTCATTTTTATGGATGAACCAACTTCTGGTCTAGATGTTTCTGTACAGGCAAAGCTATTGGATTTGCTTAGAAATTTAACAAGAACGATGAACTTATCCGCTCTCATTGTGACGCACGACCTGGCTGTTGCTCGCTTGATTTCTCACAGAATGATTGTGATGCAGAACGGTCATATCGTGGAAGAAGGTTTGACCGATCAAGTCCTCGACGACCCCCAGCATCCCTATACCCAGTTGCTCGTTTCATCGGTTTTACAAGCATGACACAACCAATACTCGAACTTTGCAATATCTCAAAAAACTTTGTCTTGCATAATCAGAATGGGGTTGTGCTCAACATATTGGACCAAGTCAATTTTTCGGTTAACCCAGGCGAATGTGTAGTCCTTGGCGGACCTTCGGGCACGGGGAAAAGCACGCTTCTCAAACTGATTTACGCTAATTATCGTGCGACGCGTGGACAGATTCATTTTAATCGTCCCGGCCACGATCCTATAGATCTGACGCAAGCAAGTGCGAGAGAAATGCTTATGCTCAGACACACGAGCATTGGCTATGTCAGTCAATTTTTACGTGTCATCCCGCGCGTCAGTGCACTGGATATCGTCGCGGAGCCACTGATCGAAGTGTCGCACAACACTCCAGAAGCACTCGAGATCGCGCGTAATACTGCAGCACAATGGCTCACAAGATTGCGTATTCCGGAAAGATTATGGAGTCTGCCACCTGCTACCTTTTCAGGTGGTGAGCAACAACGTATCAACATCGCGCGCAGCATGATCAAACCTCGTGCGCTGCTCTTGCTCGATGAACCCACTGCGTCTCTTGATCCAGCAAACACTCAAACAGTCATTGAGATCATCCATGAGGCTGTGAGTATGGGTAGTGCTGCCATTGGGATTTTTCACGATCAGCACGTCGGTGATTCAGTGGCAACACGCAGAATTAATATCAATTCGTTCAGGAAAGATAATGCATAGCCATATTGTTTTTAAAAATGCCCGCATTATTTTGCAAGAGGAAGTGATCAGAGGTACTGTCTCGGTCAAAAATGGCCTGATCGACTCTATCGACGCTGGCGATACCTCCTGCAAACAGGTCATTGATCTGGAAGACGACTACCTGATGCCGGGTATGGTTGAAATGCACACGGATAACTTTGAGCGCCACCTGATGCCGCGTCCAAAAGTCAGCTGGGCGGAGATTCCAGCATTATTAGCCCATGATGCTGAAATTGCTGCCTCAGGTATCACCACAGTTTTTGATGCGCTAGGCGTTGGGGAAGCCGATACCGATCATGTACGCGGCAGAAGCTGGGGCAAGGTATTAAATGCCTTGTCACTTTGCACGGATCAAAACCTGCTCAGAGCCGATCACTATTTGCATGTAAGGTGTGAATTACCGGCACCCAATACGGTAGAACTGTTCGAACCATTTAAGGGCCATCCAAAACTTACCCTGCTCTCTTTAATGGATCACACGCCAGGTCAGCGTCAATGGGAGGATATCGATAAAGCACGAACTTTTTACACTGGTAAAAAGGGATGGAGTCTGGAAAAGTTTGAACATCAGATCAAACATGCAGCATTCTTACAAGAAAAATATTGCGGTCCCCATCGGCAATATTTCGTTGAATACTGTTTAGAAAACGGGATCAACATGGCGAGCCACGACGACACGACTCCAGAGCATGTCGACCAAGCCTATGCGGAAGGTGCGCGCATGTCCGAATTTCCCACCACCATGCAGGCAGCGCGAACAGCCAGACAAAAGGGCATGCTCACTGTAATGGGCGGACCAAACGTGGTCAGAGGTGGCTCGCATTCCGGCAATGTCGCCGCGGCAGAACTTGCCAGCCATGATCTGCTGGATATTCTCTCATCCGACTATGTGCCTGGGAGCTTAATTAGTGCGGTGTCAAGACTGGTTAATGATGAAATTCTCAGCTTACCCAAAGCTATTTCAACCGTGACATGTAACCCGGCCAGGGCAACGGGCTTAATGGATCGCGGCGTCATTCAGACTGGGTACCGAGCTGATTTAGTACGCATGCGTATGGTTAATATCTCAGAAAATAGTCCTCAAGCTGTTGTAAAAACTGTATGGAAGCAAGGTGTACAGGTCGTATAAGCCGGCCCTCCCAGGCTAGGCGGCATGACTGAAACAAAACTGTCTTTTAACTGTCAACACGTAGTCATATCGCTTCACCATAATAAAGTTCTATTCATTACGTGAGGTTCGTCATGGGCACTGCGCTCTTAATCGAACAGCTTAATAAACGATTTGTACCGGGTAGAGCTGCACTGAATCAGATCAGCCTATCAATTAACCAGGGTGAGATGGTTGCCTTAATCGGCGCATCTGGATCTGGTAAGTCCACATTACTTAGACATATTGCAGGGCTGATCGCAGCGGATGCTGGTTCGACTTCGCAGATTGTCATTAATGGTGAATGCGCTCAGCAGCACGGTAAGATCTCAAAAAATATCAGAATCATCCGTACAAAAGTTGGCTTTATCTTTCAACAATTCAATCTGGTTGACAGACTTCCCGTGTTGACCAATGTACTGGTTGGCTTGTTACACAATGTTCCGCTCTGGCGTGGGCTGCTTGGAATGTTTAATTCAACAGAGCGTGCAAAAGCCTACGACGCCTTAAAACGGGTTGGGATTGCAGAATGTCACGCTCAACGTGCGTCGACACTCTCAGGTGGACAACAACAGCGTGCTGCGATCGCCAGAACACTTGTTCAAGGCGCAGATCTCATCCTCGCCGACGAACCGATCGCCTCACTCGATCCCGAATCCTCACGTAATGTGATGGACATTCTTGCCAAAATCAATCGCGAAGATCGCAGCACGGTCATTGTCTCCCTGCATCAGGTTGAAATTGCGATCAAATACTGTCCGCGCGTCATTGCTCTGCACAAAGGTAGCGTGGTGTTCGACGGCCTCTCAAAGAATTTAACCCCTGCGCTCCTACGTGAACTTTATGGTGTGCAAGTCGATGAATTATTTAATTCCAACGTGATTGAACCCTCAACAATCAGTTCACTGCCTGCAAATTCCATCCCTTTTGACAAACATGTCAACCGCCTCGCTCAGGTAGCGTGATCTTCCATTCACTTCACTTTGAACAATCATGATCAAAAAAACACTAATCCGCTCAGTACTGAGTCTCACTTTGCTAGGTACGTCACAATTGACTCTGGCCGAAGACATCAACTTTGGCATCATTTCAACCGAATCTTCACAAAACTTAAAAAGTGAATGGCAGCCTGTTTTAGATGCTATGCAAAAGCAAACTGGTATGACTGTCAAAGCTTTTTTTGCTTCGGATTATGCTGGCATCATTGAAGGTATGCGTTTCAATAAGGTTCAGGTAGCCTGGTTTGGTAATAAATCTGCTATGGAGGCTGTCGATCGCTCGAATGGCGAGGTGTTTGCTCAAAAAGTCAACGCTGACGGTTCGCTCGGCTACACCTCACATCTGATCGTGAACAAAGCAAGCAATATCAATACGATCGACGATATGTTCAAAGCAGGAAAATCTTTGAGCTTTGGTAATGGCGATCCAAATTCGACCTCAGGCTATCTGGTTCCCGGATTTTATGTCTTTGCACAAAACAAAGTTGATCCAAAAACATTATTTAAAGTCGTGCGCGGCGCAAATCACGAAACCAACGCCTTGGCAGTCGCAAACAAACAAATTGATGTCGCGACCAACAATAGCGAAAACTTGATGATTGTCCAGAAAAAGGCACCTGAAAAATTTGATCAGATCAAAATCATCTGGACTTCGCCACTTATTCCTCTCGATCCAATCGTGATGCGTCGAGATTTACCAGAAGCCACTAAGAAAAAAATCAAAGACTTTTTTGTGAACTATGGCACTCAGGATCCAGCGGAGCAAGCGGTGTTGGCAAAGATGGGCAATCTAAAAGGATTCAAAGAATCAACGGATGCACAATTGATCCCTATCCGTCAGCTTGATTTGTTTGCCCAGCGGAACAAAATTGAAGCGGACACCGTGATGAGTGAAGCCGATAAAAAGGTAAAAATTACTGAAATCGATACCAAGCTGACTGCGCTGAAAAACTAATCACTATGTCTGGCGTCCATACTCTCGCGAACTATTCTCCTGCACTCAAGCGCAACTGGGGCTGGCAGTTAACCTGGGTTGTCATTGTTTTGCTGTTAGCCGCCTCCTGGCAAGGTGCCGAGATGCGGCCGATGGAGCTATTTCGCGACGCGGGCAATATGGCGCAGTACGCGCGGGATTTTTTCCCACCAAACTTCAGTGACTGGCGTATTTATCTCGACGAGATGCTCGTGACTGTTCAGATTGCGCTCTGGGGAACTGCGCTGGCTGTTGTCACAGCGATCCCCTTTTCATTGCTAGCCTCCTCAAACATCGCACCAATCTGGATCACGCAACCCATGCGCAGACTGATGGATGGTTGCCGTGCGATTAATGAAATGGTTTTTGCAATGTTGTTTGTTGTCGCGGTAGGACTGGGGCCCTTTGCTGGGGTGCTGGCCTTATGGGTCCATACGACAGGCATTCTTGCAAAATTATTTTCTGAAGCGGTCGAAGCGATTCATCCAGAGCCAGTCGAGGGAATCAGGTCGACAGGTGCCACAGCACTGCATGAAATAGTGTATGGCGTGATTCCTCAAGTCATTCCGCTCTGGGTCTCTTTTGCGCTCTATCGCTTTGAATCCAATGTGCGCTCGGCAACAGTCGTTGGCATGGTTGGTGCGGGTGGGATCGGCGTTGTGCTGTGGGATATTATGCGTGGCTTTCAGTATGCGCAAACCTCCGCAGTGATCATCATTATCGTATTGACCGTGACCGTGATCGATTTAATTTCCTCACGAATCAGAAAAGCACTTATTTAAGAGAACCATCATCATGGCACTGACACTGAATGATATTTCAAGTCTGCTTAACACCCAGGGTAGTAAACAATATGGTGGCGAAGCAGTATCTCAACTAGAGCATGCGTTGCAATGCGCATACTTAGCTGAATGTGCGCAGGAAACAGAGGAAACGATTACTGCTGCACTCTTACATGATATTGGCCATATGCTCAGATCAGAATCGGGTGAGCCAATCGTTGAGCATAATGAAAATACCGATGATCTCCATCAGTACGTCGCACTGCCCTTCATCAGAAATCTCTTTTCCGATGCAGTGTTAGAGCCCATCAAACTGCATGTCGATGCAAAGCGATATCTTTGTGCGGTAGATAAAGCGTATTGGGAGACACTTTCAGAGGCCTCGAAAAAAAGTCTAGAACTACAGGGGGGTATCTATACCGATGAGCAAGCACTCGCCTTCGAAACCAGCCCGTTCGGTCAGCAAGCAGTTCGCTTACGTCGCTATGATGACTTAGCAAAAATTCCGAGTGCAGAAACGCCAAGCATTGAACATTACATTGCAATAATGCAACGTGTAGCAAATCAATAATTGTCACCGCAATACACACGAAGTGATCATGCGGCATGTCCCGCAGGATTGACCTTACGCCCATGAAAAATTTACATACTCATATCACTCTCAGTGAGGGTATCGTTTTTGATCTGGACGGCACCTTGCTGCATACGGAGCCTGATATTAGACTGGCCATAAATGGTGCACTGAAGTCTTGCGGTTTCGATCAACTCGACGATGCCATCACGTTGCCAAATTTACACGGAACCTTGCCTGAAATACTTTCGGCAGCAATGAAAGTCATTGGTGCTCCAGAATCAAGCATTTTCGACGTGATGCGTCACTACAACAAACACTACGTCAAGCAAGCGCACTCGAACTCTGTCTTATATCCTGGAGTCTACGAACTGCTGTCCTACCTTGATTCTATTGACATCGCTTTAGGTGTCTGCACAAACAAGGACGAGGTTGCTGCCCGCCAAGCGCTTGAGAAGACCAGCATCTTAAAGTTTTTCACTTGTGTTACGGGAGGCGATACTACGGCTTACGCAAAACCCCACTCAATGCCGTTATTGCACACCCTTAAGATTATGGATGTTTTACCAAAAAAATCCTTATTAATCGGCGATACACATGTTGACGCTCTTTGCGCGCAACAATCAAAAATATCCTTCATTCACTTCCAAAATGGTTACGGCAACTCAGTCCATGAAAACTACCCCTGTATTGGATACTTTTCTGATTACATTGAATTGCTAAACGCAAAGGATATGTATGAATGATGGCTGACCCAGTGCCATTCTTCAGGAAATAGCTGGTTGCTCTACAAGAGAACGAAAAATACCCTCTGTTTTATTGACAACAGAGATCCAGTCGTGATCAACAGCGGTTTGTCTGGCTTGCTCACGAATTCTCTTGCACAGTGCCGGGTCATTCACCACTGCGGCCGCGGCAAGGCTGAGACCTTGCTCAAAATTTGCTTCAATCAGCATGCCGTTTTGTTCATGCTGAATCAACTGGCCTGCCGCTGCATGATCGTAAGCAATCACGGCAAGTCCACTAGCCATTGCCTCAATCGTCACATTACCAAACGTCTCTGTCAGACTAGGAAAGATAAATAAATCACTACTCGCGTAATACTCAGCTAATTCCCGCCCTCTTTTTTGTCCAGAAAAAATAGCCTCAGGGCACATTTTTTCCAAAGCTTCTCGTAATGGTCCATCTCCAACGATTACAAGTTTGACCGGCAAGTTTTGGGCACGCAAAGACTGGTAACAACGTATCACTGTTTCCAGATTTTTCTCAACGGCCAGTCTGCCCACAGACAATAAGACCTGTGTATCTGCTGTCACGCCCCATGAGTCCCTAAGCTGCGCAGAGCGATAGGCAGGAGAAAAATGCTCTGTATCTACACCGCGTGGGACCACCATCAGTTTTTCAAAACCAATTTTTGATAATTCTGCCATCAAGCCTTGTGTGGGAACCATGGTGCAGTGCGTAGAGTTATGAAACTTACGCATATACGAAACAATCGCACCTTTTAGCCAGCCAAAGCCATAAAACTGACTGTAGGCGTGAAAGTTAGTACGAAAATCCGAACTGGTGGGTATGTTGAGCTTTCTGGCTGCGCGTGCTGCGGACCACCCGAGCGGTCCTTCCGTAGCGATGTGAACAAGATCGGGGCGTTGCTTGAGCCAAAGTTTGTGCAATGCCCCTTGCGCCGGCAACCCCATTCGTAATTGTTTGTACATGGGTATCGGTGCACCTCTGACAAGCACCTCCTGAAAACCGCTCTCCATCAGAGGCAATCCATCCATCCGGTGCTTGGGTCTGACCAGCATCAGCGTATGGCCACGCGCCTTGAGCCCTTCTACAATTTTTGAAATGGTGTGTGCCACGCCATTGATGTCAGGCGGATATGTTTCGGTTACCACAGCAATTCTCAAACTCGATTGTGCGGGATAGAAACGGTCAATCTGGAGGGGATCAAAATCCGACATCTTGGCTCTTTATGCTTAGATGTCTAAACTTTAATGAATCAATGTAACGTTTCAATGACAATCCGTCATTTATATTGACTGAAATATGCTTGAAAACAAACAGCAACACCAGTGTCACGAAAAATTCATTTTCACGAAGCATTGGTCTGAAATAATTTCATTTGAATTTGAATAGGTACGTTCGAATTATAAAAACTGAAATTACTAAAGGACCGTCATGAAAGAACTGCTTGAGACACTTAGGGTGCAGCGCTGGGACGATCATCGCTATTACCACCACAGCCGCATCAACCAGAGTTTGCATCTGGTGAGCGCCTTATCCTTTTTAGCCTCCTACGTTTTGCTTTTCATCAATCCAGTGATTGCTGCGCTCTTAGCCTGGCTGGTTTCCATGACCACGCGTCAAGCAGGTCATTTTTTCTTTGAGCCCAGAGGCTATGATCATGTCAACAAAGCGACGCATGAGCACAAAGAAATCATCAAAGTCGGCTACAACTTGCATCGTAAAATCGTCTTACTGAGTATCTGGGCCGCGATCCCTGTCATTGCATACTTTGCGCCCCAGTATTTAACCTGGGCAGTACCCGAAGCCTACGAGGATACCTTTGTACGCATGGTAGGTATGGCCTGGTTGTTTTTGGGCGTCGCAGGTTTACTGTTTAGAGCAACCCAATTATTTTTCAAAGAAGATTTTAAAAGTGCATTGGCCTGGGTCATTAAGATCTTGACCGATCCCTTTCACGACGTACTGCTTTATTACCGTTCGCCTTTCTATCTCATGAAAGGCGAACTCATCGATCCAATGCCACACGTGCAATCGCACTAATTGCCTAGCGCCAGAACTGTTGCAACATCTCCATCAGTATCTGGCGCTTGATATGCTTATTCGTCTGCCCTTCGGGTGTCCACCACCAGCCATCAGCGGACATCCTCTGTGCGGCAAGAACAAAACGTTCTACCAGCATATCAAAGTCTGTATCGGTGAAATTCAGACTGAAAATCATTCTCCCCGTTCCGACCCAGCTCAGCGCAATCCCCTCGCGGCGCATGTAAAACTGCAGCATCCAGTTGTAGCGACTGGGGACATCAAACAACACCGTCCACACGGTCGATATCCCCTCGACACGCACAGGCAGTCCGGCAAGCGTGAAGCGTTCGTTCAATTTCGCTTTACGGGCCAACCATGTTTCATCCAGCACACGATAAGTCTGTCTGACCGGCTCTGTTTCCAGGCGGTTAAGGAATACATTCATGGCTCCCATCACGTAGGGATGTGCGTTAAACGTTCCGCGTGCAAAACAAATATCGCCAGGGCGATCGTTTCTGAATCGCGTCATCCATTTATCTTTGCCACACACCACACCGATGGGCAGCCCGCCTGCCAGCGTTTTGCCGTAGGTCACCACATCCGCCTCGACACCAAAATATTCTTGCGCCCCTCCGCGAGCGAGACGAAAGCCCATGAATACTTCATCAAAAATCAAAACGATGCCTTTTGCAGTGCAGACATCTCTCAAGGCTTTCAACCACAAGGTATAGGATGCGCGATCGTAGAAGGCACGACGGCTACCATCCACAGTCGTATTGTCTGTCGGAGCAGCCTGATTCGGGTGCATCGCCTGCAAGGGGTTGACCAGTACGCAGGCGATGTCTTTGCGGTTACGCAGGACTCGCAAGGTATTTTCATGCATCTCGCGCAGCGTCAACGTATCTTTAGACGGTGGCATGGGATTACCAGGTCCTGGCTGCACATCATCCCACCAGCCATGATAAGCGCCAGTAAATCGGACAATTTTGTTACGTCCCGTCTGATAGCGCGCCACTCTGACCGCCTGCATCACAGCTTCTGTGCCAGACATATGAAAGGAGACTTGATCCTTGTTCGAAATCGCGCAGAGCTTTTGAATATTTTCCAGCACACAAGGGTGATAAGCACCCAGAACCGGGCCGAGTGCGCGCACCATCTGGCTACCCTCTTCGATGCAGGATTTATAAAAATCCTGACCAAACACATTGACGCCATACGAGCCCGTCACATCGATCAGGCGCACACCGTCCATATCTGTGATCCAGACGCCGTCGCTACTTTGCATAAAACTGCCAATCTGAATGTGTTGTTGCAATACATCACGAAACTGGAAGGGCACCCGGTACTGGCTAATGAATTGCAGATCTGCAATCATTTTTTTACTTTCAGCAGTCTGTCGCAAGGTCAAAGGACTGCGCCCAGTCAGTTCCTTCCCGAGTGCGGTCAAACCCGCTTGTCTTTTTTGCGAAATTTCAGACGGTGCACCATCGATAGCAAACCAGCGCTGTTCAGGATAAGAATAGCCAGGAATGCGACGGGCAATACGTTTCGCCCACCTCAGGTGGCCTCCAAGCGAAGGGTTTTTTGCAAGGGAAAGCTGCAGCCTTTGCCAGGCCTTTCCGATCAACCGAATCAGTATGGCAAGCACCACCAGACCGACGAGGATATTTACAAATGAAACGGTCATATTTCTACGCCTTGTTGAGTAATTTACTTTTCAAACCTCCTTTTTATGACTCTTGGATGACGGATTGATGAACATCAGAGCAACTATTCAAAAAATATTTTCCCAAGAGGATTTAAATTTCCTCCTGACCAACCGTATTCCAAGGCAAACGGCCACGCATTTCATGGGCTGGTTTAGCCAGATCAAGGTAGGGTGGATTCGCGACCTGTCGATCTCTGTCTGGAAACTATTTACGGATCTGGATTTAAGCGAAGCTAAAAAAAGCAAATTTGATAGCCTGCACGACTGCTTTATCCGGGAATTACGGCCAGGAACCAGGCCGATCAATATGCAAAGCAATATCTTTGCCAGTCCGTGTGATGCCATTGTTGGCGCGTGCGGTCATGTTGTGAATGGCCAGGTTTTTCAAGCTAAAGGATTTCCTTACACCCTGCATGATTTACTTGGACATGAAACTGACACACGCCAGTGGCAAGATGGTGAATATGTCACTCTTCGTCTGACCTCCTCCATGTATCACCGCTTTCACGCTCCGTATGATGGCTCCATGCATCGCGTGAATTACATTTCTGGCGATACCTGGAACGTCAATCCAATCGCACTGAAACGCGTAGAAAAATTATTTTGCAAAAACGAGCGCGCGTTACTTTCCCTAGAAATCGGTCAAGCGCGTTATCCGGTTGCCTTAGTTCCTGTTGCAGCCATTCTGGTAGCAAGCATTCGCCTGCATGGGATTGACACGCAGTTTCATTCTGGCTGGAGTGGAGAGAAAAATTTTGACTGTAATGTCCGGTTTAATAAGGGTGATGAACTTGGATGGTTTCAGCACGGCTCAACCATTCTTGTGTTCGCACCCAAAGGCTTTAGGCTGGCTGACAATATTTCACCTGGGCAACACATCAAAATGGGCGAAGCATTAATGCTATTACCTGCCCATAAGCATGCACCTACAACACCTCAAGCGCTCTCTGCCTCTCAAGCTGAATCTCCCCTCAATTCAAATGGAACTTTATTCTCTTGAACCGCGGCTTCTATCTTGTTATTGCAGCGCAAACGCTCTCGTCGCTGGCGGACAATGCGCTGTTTATTGCGGCCATAGCACTGATCCAGCAATTAGATGGCCCCGTTTGGGTACCGCCCTTAATTAAGTGGGGGGTCGCCGCAAGTTTCGTTTTATTAGCGCCTTTTGTTGGTGCCTTTGCTGACTCTTACCCTAAAGGTAAAGTGATGTTTATCACCAATGCCCTCAAGGTTGTGGGCTGTCTGCTGATGTTCCTCTATGGAGTGTTTGGCTTGACGAGTACAGGTCAAATTATCTTGATTTGTTTTGCTTATGCCATCGTTGGCATGGGAGCCGCAGCCTACTCTCCCGCGAAATACGGCATTGTTACCGAGATGCTGCCGCCAAGTTTGCTCGTTGTAGGCAATAGCTGGATGGAGGGAATGACCGTGATCTCCATCATCATTGGCGCGGTGCTGGGAGGCTTACTCATCTCTCCCTTAGTCTCTGATTTGTTATTGCATCAACCAGCGTTGAGCCTTTGGTTAAAAACGCCTGCTGAGGCAGCCATTTTTATGATCGGCTTCCTGTATGCGGGCGCATCGATTATGAATTTATTCATTCCCCAGACACATATCTGTTATCCGGTTCAGTCTAAAAACCCGATGGTACTGATTAAGTGCTTTAAAAATTATGTGTCTGTACTCTGGCGTGACGCACTCGGGCAGATTTCATTATCAGTGACGACATTATTTTGGGGTGCCGGTGCGACACTGCAGTTAATTGTCATCGAATGGGGCCGTCAAAACCTCGGCTACCGACTGGATCAAGCCTCCATGCTGATGGGCATTGCCGCG
>CANCRX010000053.1 GCA_947380655.1 Alcaligenaceae bacterium
GCCAATCTGACCGATGCAAAAATTGCGGCGAGCCTTGCACACGAAAAAATCGCATCACTGACCGTTTTACTCACTGAACGCATGCGAGCGATGCATCGTGAATTACGCGATGTAGAGCTACAGGCTGCATCTGAATTCGTGTTGGCACCATCGACAATTATTCACGAAGCTTCTCTCAAGCACCACCTAAAAACACTTGAACGAAAACTTCAAGATGAAATTAACGAGGTCAAACAAAATATGACTTCGATACAGACCGACGCAGGTCTTAAGCGCTGGTTAAAAGAACAAGACGAACCACTTTAATTTTTTTTACGTCATCAATGCCCGCTCAATTCGATTGCGGGCGACGGTCGTTTTAGGAACTTTAAAATCAAACCAGTTCCGGACATCGTCCTCTAGACCGATGCCATGCATGTAGTTATAAATCGCTTTTTTAAGGCCGACTCCCAGCGCAGCATGATCCACACCCGTCGGATCAATAAAGCCAACATCATTTTTAGCGAACGTAATTTCAGGTAAGGGCTTTAGTGTGACGCCATACTCCTCGGGGTGCAGACCAACAGGAGAATGAACGGTACAGGTGAAGCGATGGAAAAATCCGCTCTGAATGCAGCCATTAAGGAACAGTTGACGTACATATTCAAGCGCATCAACGGTATCTTGAACCGTCTGAGTCGGAAAGCCATACATCAGATAAGCATGCACCAGCACACCGGCATCAGTAAAGGCACGAGTCACGCGAGCGACCTGATCAATTGAAACACCTTTTTTCATAAGCGTTAACAAACGATCAGAGGCAACCTCAAGCCCGCCTGAAACAGCGATACAACCACTGTCGGCAAGAAGCTCACAGAGTTCTGGACTAAAGGTTTTTTCAAACCGAATATTGCCCCACCAGGAAATACCTGTGTCACGTTCAATCAATTCTGTCGCAAGCGCTTTCAGTGATTTGGGAGGTGCGGCTTCGTCAACAAAATGAAAACCAGTCTGCCCTGTTTCCTGCACGATCTGATCAATCCGATCAACCAGCACTGAGGCCTCAGCGGCCTCATAGCGACCAATGTAATCCAGACTGACATCGCAGAAACTACATTTTTTCCAATAACACCCATGCGCAATGGTGAGTTTGTTCCAGCGGCCATCGCTCCAGAGACGATTCATGGGATTAAGCATATCCAGTAGAGAAAGATAGCGATCCAGTGGCAAACCATCCCAGGTAGGCGTCCCTACCTCATTAAAGGGCACATCAGGTTCAATCAGGTTAATGTAGCGAACCGTGGAAGACTCCCGATCACGGATAAAGGTTCTGACAAGACGCGACTCACCACGTTTGCCCTCGAGATATTCAATCAACGATAACAATGGACGTTCGCCTGCATCGAGCGTGACAAAATCAAAATAATCAAATACACGGGGGTCTTTGAGTTCACGTAACTCGGTATTCACGAATCCGCCACCCAATACGATTTTAATTTGAGGATCGTAATTTTTTATGGATTGAGCAATACGAAATGCACCATAGACAGAACCTGGAAATGGTACCGAGATCAATACCAAACCAGGGCGATGGAGTTTGATTGCATCCATCGTGAGAGCGTGCAGTGTCTCATCTACAAGATTTTTATCCGCACCGAGTGCCGCTGACAGTGGATCAAAACTCGCCTGACTAGCCGCTAAAGACTCTGCATATCGAACAAATTCAAAGCGAGGGTCGATCGCATCGCGCAGCACATCGGCTAAATCATTCAGGTAAAGCGTCGCAATGTGTTTAGCACGATCATTCAAGCCAAGCGCACCAAATGCCCACGACAAGGGGTCACCACCCTCCTCGTCCACATAGACATCCAATGAATCAAAACGAGGCCCCTCGGGTAAAAATTGGCGACTTGCAATCCGGTGCGCGAGCGTTGAGTCTCGACCCTGTAAAAATCGTATGACTGCATCAATCGTCGAAAAATACCTGACACGCTGCGTGTTAAACGCTCGGATCGCCGGTGTGATTTTTTTATCAGACAGGAGATCAACTTGTCCTGCGACTTGCTTCAAACCCAGCGAAGATAGCAGACGTAATACCAGTGAAAGTGCCAGATCCTCCTGCACAGCAAACATGCCACGGGACCTTAGAAAACCAGTTAGGTATGCGGTCGAAGGATAAGGAGTATTGAGCTGTGTCATCGGAGGGATGACAGACAGGATCCGTAATTGAGTTTGGATTGGCTTGGTACTACTGATCATGTGAATGGTATTGTTTACTTGGAGAACGTATCTTGCACGGCCTGAGGTATGTTAATGGGAAATGTTTGCTTTAAGATGCATAAGGTTAAAATTAATAGCTAAAACTGAGATATTGAATAAACATGCATCCAAAGCGACTCATCGTAGCGATCACCGGAGCTTCCGGCACCCTATACGGCGTGCGTATCCTGCAGGCCCTCAAAGACTCGGACATCGAAACACATTTGGTCATGAGCGACTCGGCCAAGCTCACGATGGCTGCCGAAACTGATTTTCAGCCGCCCTATGTAGAATCACTCGCAAATGTTGTCCATTCGGCAAAAAATGTTGGCGCGACCATCGCTTCAGGTTCCTTTGTGACCATGGGCATGGTCATCGCACCTTGCTCAGTGAATACACTGTCCGAAATAGCCTGGGGTATGACAGGAAATCTTATTTCGCGCGCGGCTGACGTTGTGCTAAAAGAACGCCGACGCCTGGTGTTGATGGTTCGGGAAACACCTCTGCATGCCGGACATCTGAAATCCATGCTTCAAGCCACAGAAAATGGAGCAATCATTATGCCGCCAGTCCCTGCACTGTACGCAAAGCCTCAAACTATTGATGAAATGATTAACCATACTGTTGGACGTGCACTTGACCTGTTTCAGATCGATTCAGATCTGGTCATGAGATGGGATGGTTTGGGCAAAAACAAATGAAATTATTCGTTTATTACAAAATGATTGCTTCGGAATATCCAGCGCTGCAAATAAAAATTCAAATGATGCAGGCGGAACTTAGATCGCAATTTTCAACGCTTTCAAGCGATTTACTTAAGCGGCCAGACCCTGACGAATCCGGACGAGAGACATGGATGGAAATCTACCATCTCTCTGATATTGATATTAATACGTTCAGAATAGAGCTCGATCTTTTAGCCCGCAATGCGCAACTCCCACAGCCACGCAGAAACGAAGTGTTTATATCCATTTGAATTAGTTTTACAGAGTTAATAAGCTAGCAAAAAACTAAAAACAACATGCCGTGAATCAGGTTTCAATATATGATCACAGATCAATATTAAAAACCGATCATCGGAGACAACATGCTTTTTCTCGTTATCAGTACGCCTCGTCCAGACAAACCCACCACATTAATTGACGCTCGCAGTAAATACTGGGACTGGATGAACCCTCTGCTGGAAAGCGGGATGGCTAAATCTGTTTATGCACGGGCCGGTCGTGGTGCCGTTGCACTGTTTGATGTAGATTCCAATGAAACCCTCCACCGACTGATGAACGAATGGGCGGAAATCATCCCTGCACATATGGACGTCTATCCATTGCTTGATGTGGATGCCGCGAAAAGCTTTTTAGCCTCTCAGAAAAAAAGCTAGCGATCGCCCACCGTTACTTACTCTAAGTAACGGGCTGTCAGACGACTTATACCTTTCTCTGAAATCTCTCTGGGGAGTGCGTGTATGCATACCTTTAAGAAGCGTTTTTTATCGACCACGCTTAACGCCTTGTCAGTCATAACTTTCGCACTGAGTCTCTCAACTCAGGCGTTTGCACAGGATCAGTCATCGACACAAACTTATCCAACCAAGCCGGTTACGATGATTGTGGCGTTTCCTCCTGGTGGAGGAACAGACATTGTGGCGCGTAAAGTTGCCCAGAGCTTAAATAGCCTATGGAACCAGCCTGTCATTGTTGAAAACAAGGGTGGCGCAGGAGGAACCATTGGCACAGCCATGACCGCCCGTGCAGAGCCGAATGGCTACACCCTCTTACTGGCGACGCTGGGTAACATGGCGATTAATCAGCATCTGTACAAAATGGATATCGATCCAGCCAAAGATCTGGCAGCGATCACCAACGTCGTCGGTGTAGATTTTGTATTAGTGGCCAATCCAAATCTACCGGTTAAAACTGTTCAAGAACTGATTGCTTTGGCAAAAGAAAAACCAGGTAAATTAAATTACTCTTCCTCAGGCATGGGGGGAGCACCGCATCTTGCTATAGAGTTGTTAATGAGTATGACTGGAGCAAAATTTACACATGTCCCCTATAAAGGCAGTGGCCCAAGTATTGCCGATCTCGTGGGGGGGCAAGTAGATTTCACAATGGACAGCTTGGTCCAGAGTCTTCCTCAAATTCAATCCGGCAGGCTGAAAGCCATCGCGGTGCTTGGAGCAAAGAGATCACCGCTCTTACCTGAGGTACCGACAATCGCTGAGTCAGGCGTGCCTGGCTACGAATTTACAAACTGGTTTGGTCTGGTTGCCCCAGTACAAACACCCAAAGATATCATTGCAAAATTAAATAAAGATGTTGTGAGTGTTTTGGCTCAACCTGAGTTACATGCTCAGTTGGAGAAAATGGGTGCGACCGTAATAGGCAATTCATCCGCGCAGTTTGAACAACAGATCAAGAGCGATAGTATTAAATGGGGGAAAATCATACAAGAGGGAAATATCAAGGCTGATTAAATTGTCTTGTTGATGTCCTAAACGCATGTGCCCGAACGCTGCCTGCCGGTTGCTTAAACCTAGGCGCTGAGCTCTCGCATTAATTGAGCGCGTCCACTGGCACCCGCCATGACGATTAAAATCTGGCCGGCCTCGAGCCTATGCGTTGGGGCGGGATTAAAGGTGCTGCTACCGTCAGCGTGACGGACTGCGATCAGTATGTAGTGATCATTTCTCTCAGTGATGGTTGCGATCGGGCGAGTCGTAAAGGTATTCGGAATATTGATTTCTTCCACACGGAAGTCCCCCTCTGCTCGCAACATTTCCTCAAGAAAGGTCACGACATGGGGCCTGATCATTGCTGAGGCAATACGCATCCCACCCGTAAAGTCAGGTGAAACAATCGAGTCAGCACCCGCTTTTTTTAATTTCTCAATATTACGCACTTCATGCGCACGTGCCACGACTCTGATATCCGGTCTGATTTGCTTGGCAGTAATGGTAATCATCAGATTCATAGAATCATCGCCGGTCACAGCGAAAATACCCGCAGCATTAAAAATACCCGCCTGAATCAAAATATCATCATCACTCGCATCGCCATGCAGACTCAGTAAGGCATGATTTTTTTCCTGATATTCATGAAGTGGTTCAGTCTTTTCATCTATCGCGACATACTCACGCTGCGTCGTTTGCAACTCATGCGCGACATTGCCTCCTACGCGTCCGAGGCCACAGAGGATGAAATGCCCTCTCAGTTTTGCGATGGCCTTATTCATACGTTTCCTTTTAAGTGTGCCGTTTAAATCTGACTCGAGAAATAACACCGTTACGATTGAAAACATCATCGACAACGTACCTGCCCCCAACACTCCAAGAACAATAGTCAGCATCCTGGCTGGAGGATTATTTGACATGTCAAAGACTTCGCCGAAACCTATCGTTGAGACGGTAATGAAGGTCATGTAAAAACTATCAAACCAGGCATGCTGACTGTGAGTCAGTATCTGGTAACCAACCGTACCTAAAATATGCACGCCTACCAATCCCGTTAGTACGAGAAAAAGTAAGCTTTTCAAGTGACTGTTATCACTAGCGCGTGCTTTCAGCATATTGAAATCACTGAATTGGTTTGATTAATTTGCATAATTTAATAAGATAATCGGCATAAAAATAAATAATTCTTAGTAAAGTGGTCGGCTACGTAAATAAGAATGTAATAACACCGAGTTTTACATAGAATGGCGCCCTGTTGATGCGTAAGCTTAATACAATGAAAGATTGAAAAGTGCAGGTTTGGAGTTTATGAAATCGCGTCAGCCGTTATCTACCTTGACCCTGGGTGCTATTGGGGTCGTTTTTGGGGATATTGGTACCAGTCCTCTTTATGCCCTAAAAGAAATATTTAGCGGTCATCATCCAATCGAGGTCAATCAAGCGAATGTTTTAGGCCTGCTTTCCATGATTTTCTGGTCAATCATGGTGCTCGTTTCTATCAAATACGTAGCTATTATCATGCGAGCGGACAACCGTGGCGAGGGCGGTTCGCTTGCCTTGCTCGCTCTGGTCACCGAGAAAGCCACCCATGCAGGTCTGAAATGGGTCATCACAATGCTTGGAATTTTTGCTGCAGCATTGTTTTATGGCGACAGCATGATCACCCCAGCGATTTCTGTGCTCTCTGCTGTCGAGGGTCTCGAAATCATCGCCCCAACACTCACTAAATTTGTCGTGCCCATCACCTTGGTTGTACTGACAGGTTTATTCATGATTCAAAAGCGTGGGACAGGAGTGGTTGGCCTGTATTTTGGACCTGTCATGATTTTGTGGTTCGGTATCTTAGGTGCGTTGGGTCTGCTACAAATTATCCAGAATCCTAACGTGCTGATTGCACTCAATCCTTACCACGCGTATCACTTCATCACGGTCCACCCGAAGCTCGCTTTTCTTGCCTTATCCGCAGTTGTGCTAGCCGTGACAGGAGGAGAAGCGCTCTACACGGACATGGGGCATTTTGGTCGCTTTCCGATTCGACTGGCATGGTTTGGGTTTGTGATGCCAGCACTTGTACTGAATTATTTTGGACAAGGCGCCCTCCTGCTAAGCGACCCGACTTCAATTCAAAACCCCTTCTACCTCCTGGCTCCGGACTGGGCTTTGATTCCAATGGTTGTGCTGTCAACAGCAGCAACGGTTATCGCATCTCAAGCAGTGATATCAGGGGCATTTTCTGTTGCAAGACAAACCGTTCAAATGGGTTTGTTACCGCGCATGATGATCGTGCACACTTCCGGTAAAGAAGAAGGTCAGATATATGTTCCCTTTACCAACTGGACGCTTTTTGTCGCAGTCATCGCGCTTGTGATCGGCTTTAGATCATCCTCGAACCTTGCTGCGGCCTACGGTCTGGCCGTTACAGGCACCATGCTGATAGATACGATTCTTGTTTCATTTGTGATGGTCTTAATCTGGCGTTGGCATCTGGTCACAACGGCTTTGGTGGTGCTCCCACTATTGCTGATAGATATTGCATTCTTCTCTGCCAACGCGCTCAAAATCCCCGACGGGGGCTGGTTTCCACTCGCGATTGGCGCGGTATCTTTTATCGTGCTGACCACCTGGCGAAAAGGCAGGCAAGTCATTGGTACAGAAATAGCGAAGCAAAGCATTCCTCTTGATGCATTTATTTCTGCAATTGACGATGTACATCGTGTCAGTGGTACCGCTATTTTTATGACCAGTTCGCAAAATGGTGTGCCTTCAGCATTGCTGCACAACCTCAAACATAATCAGATTTTGCATGAACGCGTAGTACTCATGACGATTGAGACCACCGATACACCATTGGTACAAAACGATGATCGCATTTCCATGCAAGATCTTGGAAAAGGGTTTTTACGAATCGTGGTGCGGTATGGTTTTATGGAAAATCCCGAAGTTCCCAAAGCATTACAGCTATGCGAAAAGCTCGGGATACATTTCGACCTGATGTCGACAACCTTTTATTTAGCACGTGAGTCAGTCGTACCTGCAAAGAAAAGTCATTTGGCGACATGGCGCGGGTATTTGTTCAAGCTCATGGCTAAAAACGCGACAAGCGCGACAGACTTTTTTAAAATACCGGCTAATCGTGTTGTGGAGCTTGGCGCGCAACTAGTCATTTAACACCGCGTTTCGGGACATTCTGACCAGATTGAGTGTGGATTTTTTTTGCAAAGGACTCTTATTTGCAGAGTCCTTTTGCAACAGGCTCGATGATTCCCCAGTCCAGACTTAACTGAGGACCTGTGGAACGCCTGGACCAGGGTATGTCGATCTTACCCGCGTGCGCAGCAGATTTCATCATTTCCAAGACCGCAGGTGGTGGAGGTCTGTTTTTTGTGCCTCTACGGTCAACGATCAGCAAGACACCACAGTCGCGGATCATTTGCTCAGAAATCCATGGCGCCTGGATTTTACGGCCATAGAGAAAGGCGCTGGGGTGATAGGTTGATTTAACTGAGACAATCCCTGCAAGCCAGGTTTCACCGGCAATAATTCTCAAGGGCTGCTCAGCTCCCATTGAATCAAACCATATTTTGTCGATTTGAGAGACATATTGATTGACGGGAAAGTTCACTCTGGATGTTCGACCCAACGCATCCACCAGATAACTATTTGAAACAGCCATCCATGCGGCAAGCGTTAAATTAATCGCTACACCAATTTTTATGACAGTCTGTATCAGCAATTTTTCATGCAAGGCGGGTAACCAGCGCGTCGCGCAAAGACCTGCAAGAATAAAAAAAGTGGTGCCCCAATTCGCACGTAAGTTCATCATGAACATACCTGCGACTAGGGCGAGCAACAAGGGTCCAACAGTCATCAGACAGATAAATCGCCATTCTCGAGGCAGCAACTCCGCCCCAAGAGAGCAGATCTGCGATCGCACGACATGTTTTCTGCAACTCAAATACAAGGCGATCAGCGCAATAAAGACTGGCAGAGTACGGCCAAGCTGACTGAGCAGGAATCTTCCTGCAAGTGAAAAATAATTCGCCTTCTGGTGCGTTTGGTTTTCCAGATACTTGAGCGTCTGATATCCCTCTCGCATCAACCACTCAATGTGTGGCGCAACCGCCAGAAGGCCGATCAAGACTGCCAGCAAGACACCTAGCCATGGCTTGATCCGGTGCATGCGCGGCTCAAGCACCATCCAGATCCCTAACACGGCAAACCAGATGGCTGCACTGTATTTCGTCAGCAAGCAAACAGCAGCAACCAGCCCGACCAGCCCCCATCTCCACCAACGGGGATCGCGAACAGCGAGCAATGTTCCCCATAACAATAAGGCAACAGGTAGCAACTGGAAGGTATTGTGATTCGCGACAATGCCCCAGACATTGTGATAGATGATTAGACTAGTCAGAATCACAGCAATCAGTGCGCGTCCGGGTGTTGTTACCAATAAGCTGATACGCCAGACAACCAGTAGCATCAAAGCAACACTGAGTTGTGCTGCCAAATAGGTAACCCAGAATGATCTTCCAAAGACTGAAACGAAAAAGTGAACAATCCACGTTGCAAAAGGCGGATGCTTAAAATATCCCCACTGCAAATGCTCGGACCAGACGAGCGCCTCGACATTGTCCCAATGCGGTGCATTCTGAGTAAAAATACCTATGCTGAACCAAAGCAGGAAGAAGCCCGCAACATATACATAGACAATGTTGGTCAGCTGTTTGCTATCGGTAGGGTCTATTTTCTCTAAGTACCGATGGAGGAAATTTGACTGTCTCTTAATTTTTATGTTGTCCACTACCTATGTATGGCTCCACACCATTATTATCATTTTGATCAAAGAACTCAATTTTGCGAAAAGTGTAACTTAAATCAATGCCTAGCAGGAATCCATGTTAAACACGAACTGAGTAGATCAGTAGGAAATTTCATTACAAACTTTAGGTGCTGAATTTAGGCACTGAATTTAGGTGCTGAATTTAGGCACTGAATTTAGGTGCTGACAATCTTCCTTGATTTAGAATTTGATGACTGACAACGAGAAACCATGAACGCATTGCAATTTGCCTTTAAAAACCTGTTTTATTCGCTACTGATCGTTTTGAACTTCCTTAACTGTGTAGAAGCCCAAAACTCGACAGATAACAGCCCGCTTCAAGGCACCACGCAATTAAACGTTGTTGATCAATCTCTCAATCGTTTGAATGAGGATTTTCGAAAACTCTACCGCGAGCAGACCAAAGCCCTCATGGATGAACTCCCACTCATTGTCATCCTGGGGGGAGATAGTGTGACCGCGCTCTCCGGTCAAACGAGAACGGTTTATCTTTTACCAAATACTTATAACGAAATTAAAGCTTCACTTCATTCCGTTCTGGGTTTTCAGGGGCTGATGGTCAAACTGAGTGGAAATACGGACGATGCCGAGTGGCTCAAGGCGATCCGCTATAGCAAAGACTTAGGTGAGTTATTAACCCTCATCCCGCAAACAGCCGCTCAACCCAAACTTAAACAATTAACCCTTGAAGTCGTCGCACAACTTAAAAAAGCAACAGACGAATTTATTAAACAGAAGCAAGTAAGCGAAAAAGAAGTTCAATCTGTGCTGGCAAAAGTGCGTCCAACGATTCTTGCCGTTGCAAAAGGCATTGGACAGGAATCTGCCGAGGCGATTAAAACCATCTTGTTATCGATTCAGGCTAGAACAAGCAAAAGCGATTGGGAAAAGACCATCGCTGTGATTCCTGGCCCCATTACCGCAAGATTAAATAATTTAAACGCCGCGGTTACCGCTTCAGTCATGGGTCGTGAGTTATTAGGAAAGCGAATCTTTTATAGCGAAAATATCTATGATGAAGCAGGCATTATTTCCTATATCGAAATGTTAATGCGTGATAAAAAATTGTCCACAATGCTGTTCGATGATCCATATCGTATGTGGCGTGATTTACTTGCTGATACAAGCGAGAGCATTATTGAGACAGACATTTTTATTCCGCTTGCTAAGTAAATAAAGTAATCGCATAGACGCGTCAGGAAAATAATTAAGGGGTTAGCTTCTTGTGAAAGCTAACCCCTTGATATATCTGGTCGGAACGGAAGGATTCGAACCTTCGACCCCTTGCACCCCATGCAAGTGCGCTACCAGGCTGCGCTACGCCCCGAAAGATCAAAAGTATAGCAGAGCCAGGGATTCTTTGCCCAAGTACAGCCACTGAAAATCAGGCATGGAGATCTAGCTGACCAGTACTTGCACCCGACCCCGATACCGAGGCAAGCAGATCGCGAATACTGAGTAACTCTGTGCGTAAGCCTTGTAATTCTTGTGCGGTCAAGCGCACCGCTGCATCAGGATCCTGAGGGGCTTCTCTACCCTCACCCAAACGATTGCGTGCACCGCTGATAGTGAAACCCTGCTCGTACAGTAATTCACGAATCTTGCGGATCAACAGCACCTCGTGATGCTGATAGTAGCGACGATTACCGCGACGTTTGACAGGTTTGAGTTGTGTAAATTCCTGTTCCCAATAGCGCAACACGTGCGGTTTGACAGCACACAAATCACTGACTTCACCAATAGTGAAGTAGCGCTTTGCGGGTATCGGGGGAAGTACTACGGATTTATCAGAAATGGTCATGGCCAGATATCAGAGCGATATAAATATTCTTCTAGGTCGACTGAAAATGATCACCACAGTTAAATGCATCAAAAAAAATGCAGGCTGTGAATGAATCAATCGGGCTACTTAGGTTACACAGCTTAGAAAAAAGATTCAAGCAGCAATAATCAGCAAAAACCCGAAGCCTTGCGTTAAATCAAACACTTTCAGCCTGTGTTTCTACTGCGCTTTTCAGTTTCTGACTGGCATGAAAGGTCACCACTCGACGTGCCGCAATGGGTATCGTTTCCCCCGTCTTTGGGTTACGCCCTGGGCGCGGGGGTTTATTACGTACCTGAAAATTACCAAAACCTGATAATTTAACGGGCTCGCCACGCGCTAAGGCGTCACGAATTTCTTCGAAGAACGTATCGACGATGTCTTTAGCTTCACGCTTGTTTAGACCGACGCGATCAAACAACATCTCGGCCAACTCGGCCTTTGTCAGCGTACGTGGTTCGTTAGTCGAAATGTCGGGAATCATAATTAAACCTGTGAGCGAACAAAGTATTAACGCTGACGCGCCTGATGGGTTGACTCGAGCGCTGCGCGGATCTGTAACAGACAAGCATCCACTCGGGCGTCATCAAGCGTAACCTCAGTGTCCTGCAACCAGAAGCGGAAAGCAAGACTCTTTTCGCGAACAACCTCAGACGAAGTATCTGCAGTTTTGTCCCGCCAGACGTCAAACAAGCGCACATCACGCACAACAGAGAGTTCAGGATTGGCCGCGATGGTTGCATGAATGGTTTCAAGCAACGCGCCTACTGGCGTCTCTGCAGGCACCCAGACAGCCATGTCGCGCTGCACCACAGGCTGACGCGATAACTCCTGAACCATTGGCATCGGTACTGTTTGCAAAGCCTCAAGGCTCACCTCAAACATAACCGGCGCACTGGAAAAATCCTGCTCTTGGACCCATTTAGGGTGCAAGCTACCTAGCCAACCGATAGATTTACCATCCAGCACAATGCGAGCACTCTGACCAGGATGCAAGGCAGGATGGGTGTCTTTTACAAATTTCAGCTCGGTTGCACGACTGGCAAACAAGGTCTCAACGTCGTGTTTAACGTCGTAAAAATCGACATTGCGATTCGCAAGACCCCATTGATCATCCGCGACAGGACCCCACGCGGCACCTGCCAGATACTGGGGCTGACTCACACCGGCAACAGTCAGTGGGCCATCCACAACAGTCGTATCACGACTAAACACACGTCCTAGTTCAAATACGCGTGCGCGTGTCTGCTTACGATTCGCGTTATAGCGAATATTAGCAATCAAGCCTGGCATCAATGTCGAGCGCATCACCGCGAGTTGACTCGCGATGGGATTAAGCAACCGGATTGGATCCTGATTGCCGGCCATATCATGCTCCCAAGGCTCTTCAACAAAGGAAAAATTAATCACTTCCTGGTAGCCGAGCATCGACATTTCACCGCGCACCGTATGCACCGAGCGCGTGGTCTCGGGATCAAGGCGCATGGTGGCGGCTGCCATGGGAGGAACAGCAGGAATATTTTCAAAACCAACAATCCGAGCGATTTCTTCGATCAGATCTTCTTCAATTCGAATATCAAAACGATAGGTCGGTGGAATGACAACAAAATCTTCACCCTGAGTCGAAAAATCCAAACCCAATAAAGTAAAAATACGGGCAGCTTCGTCGTGTGTAACCTGAACACCTAAAATGCGGCAGCAACGCGCAAGACGCATCGTGACCGGTGTGCGGACAGGCAAATTAATCAGCTGATCATCAATGGGACCTGCTTGACCACCGCAGATATCCAGAATGAGTTGTGTAATGAGCTCAAGATGCTCGGGGATGTTTTCAAAATCAACACCCCGCTCAAATCTGTGGCTGGCCTCGGAATTAAGTTTCAAGCGCCGTGCACGCCCAGCAATAGCCTCTGGCCACCAGAAGGCAGCCTCAACATAAATACTGGTGGTATCAAGCGATACTGCTGCAGATGCACCGCCCATAATACCGGCCAGACTTTCGGGGACACCCGCACTGCAAATGACACCCATGGTCTCATCGAGTTCGATCACCTGATCATTGAGCAATTTGAGCGTTTCGCCCTTTCGTGCCCAACGAACTTCCATAGCGGTTTCTGGCATACGATCAATGTCAAAGACATGGGTCGGACGACCTAACAGCAACATGACATAGTTTGAAATATCAACCAGTGCAGTCACTGAACGTTGTCCTGCACGCTCGAGACACTTAACCATCCAGTCAGGTGTCTGCGCACGGGCATTCACGCCACGGACAACGCGACCAGCAAACCGTCCACAAAGATCTGGAGCTAAGACCTTAACGGGAACGACTTCAGTCAGGGTAGGTTTGATGGCAGGTACAGAGGGTGATTTCAGCGCACAACCTGTTAATGCAGCAACCTCACGCGCCACACCAAGAATGGACAGACAGTCGGCACGATTTGGCGTAAGTTTCAGCGTAAACAGCGTGTCGTCTAAATCAAGCGCTTCACGGATACTTCCACCAACGCTCGCATCCTCAGGCAAAATCATCAAGCCAGCGTGATCCTGCGACAAACCAAGCTCGCGCGCAGAGCACAACATGCCTGAAGACTCAATGCCTCGCATTTTGGCGACACCGATATTCATGCCCCCTGGCAACTTTGCCCCGACCATGGCAAGAGGAACCTTAATTCCTGCCGCAGCATTCGGAGCACCACAAACGATTTGCAACAGGCTACCTGTGCCGGCATCCACCGTACACACTCGTAATTTATCTGCATTGGGATGCGGTTCGGCCGTCACGATACGCGCAACCACTACTCCGGAAAATTCAGGGGCAAAGGGATTGGCTTCTTCGACTTCGAGGCCAGCCATCGTCAAGCGATGAGAAAGCTCATCCGTTGTGATGGAAGGGTTGACTAGCGTACGCAGCCAGGACTCAGGAAATTGCATGATGAACCGTGTCAGTCTGAACTGGATTAATGGTTGAACTGACGCAAAAAGCGCAGATCGCCTTCGAAGAATTGACGTAAATCATTGACGCCATAACGCAGCATCGTCAAACGCTCAAGCCCCGAACCAAACGCAAAACCAATATAGCGCTCCGGGTCAAGACCAAAGTTACGGATTACATCAGGATGCACCTGACCGGACCCTGATATTTCCAGCCAACGGCCTTTGTTAGGACCGGAGGTAAACATCATGTCAATCTCAGCCGAAGGTTCGGTAAAGGGAAAAAATGAGGGTCTGAAACGCAATTCGAGATCATCTGTTTCGAAGAAACAGCGCAGGAAATTTGTATAAACACCTTTGAGGTCTGCGAACGAAATATTTTCGTCGATCCACAGACCTTCGACCTGATGAAACATCGGTGAGTGTGTCGCATCGCTGTCAACACGGTAGGTACGACCTGGTGCGATGACTTTGATGGGTGGTTTGTTCATGCGTGCATAACGCACCTGCATAGGACTCGTATGCGTGCGCAACAGCAAAGGCAATCCTTTGCTGTCCTTCATATCCACATAAAAAGTATCCTGCATAGAACGGGCAGGATGATTTTCTGGATTATTCAATGCGGTGAAATTGGTCCAATCGTTTTCGATTTCAGGGCCATCGGCCACATCAAAACCAATCGACTTAAAAATAGCCTCAACTCGCTGCCAGGTCTGTATGACAGGGTGAATAGTGCCTGGCGTTGCGCCACGGCCGGGCAAGGTCACATCAATCGTCTCACTGGCCAGACGCGCATCAAGCTCAGCCTGAGCAAGTGCCGCACGGCGTGCGTTAAGAAGAGCTTCAATCTGCTGCTTAATCAGATTGATCCGAGCACCCTCTGCACGCTTTGTCTCTGCGTCGAGCTTAGCAAGCCCTTTGAGGAGTTCGGTGAGCGAGCCTTGCTTGCCGAGAAATTTAGCTTTCGCGTTCTCAAGCGAAGCTGCATCATGCGCCTGCGCAAACTGCGTACGGGCCTGTTCAATCAGATCGTCGACCATCTCAGTCATCACAATGAACCTTGTGGAAAATCAAACTTCAAAATGCAAACGGAGCCCGATGGCCCCGTTTTGCAGATACAACAATTCAGTGCTTAGGCTGCCAGAGCAGCTTTAACCTGATTGACCACAGCTGTAAAACCAGCTTTGTCATGCACAGCCATATCGGCCAGCACTTTGCGGTCAAGTTCAATCGCAGCTTTTTTCAAGCCAGCAATGAACACACTGTAGGTCACATCATGCAGACGGACAGCCGCGTTGATACGCGCGATCCACAATGCACGGAATGTACGCTTTTTGTTACGGCGGTCGCGATATGCATATTGACCAGCGCGCATGACTGCTTGCTTGGCAATACGGAATACATTACCGCGGCGACCACGGTAGCCTTTAGCGGCGGTTATAACTTTTTTGTGACGGGCGCGTGCCGTTACACCACGTTTTACGCGAGGCATGTTTTAGCTCCTATCAAGCGAAAGGCATCATGGCTTTTACTGAAGCCACGTTTGTTTTGTCGACCGCTGCTGACCCACGCAATTGGCGCTTGGTCTTGGTGGTTTTCTTGGTGAGGATGTGGCGTTTGAAAGCCTGACCCCGCTTGATCGATCCGCTGCCGCGAACCTGAAAGCGCTTTGAGGCGCTTTTCTTGGTTTTCATCTTGGGCATAATAAATCCAGATTAAATTGTGTCCTGCAGGTGCTCCGTGCCGACTATCATGACAGTTCCATATAGTCTTACGCGTTTCTTTATAACCCCAGCACACTTCTTAGTACTACTACTTCTGTAACCGTTACGGTTACTACTTTCCCAAAGGTTTTCCAGGAAAGCCTTTGATTATATGATGGTTTTCCAATTTTTGGCAAATCAGGTCCTAACAGTACCCGCAGTACGCAACCGATATTGAAAAGCCTCAGCGACATGCTCAACGCCTATCAGATCGGCTCCAGACAAATCCGCACAGGTACGGGCTACACGTCTGAACTTTTGTATCGATCGCGCGGACAACCTCTCGTAATTGACGACTTTGCTTAACAACTTACGTGCTTCGCCATCCATTGGACATATATTTTCCAAGCATGCAACAGATAAGTGTGCGTTAGCACACCCTTGCCTGTTGACTTGTACCTTCCGAGTCTTGATAACTCTGGCTTTAACAACCGACGAAGACTCGCCAGGCGCTAACTCCAACCAGTTCGTATCGGAGTCTGAAATAGAAACAGCCAAATCAATCCGATCAAGCAAGGGTCCCGACAAGCGTCCCTGATAGCGTTCAATCTGATCAGAACGACAATTACACTTTTTAACTACATGACCTATCCATCCACAAGGACATGGGTTCATCGCAGCAATCAACAGAAAATCTGCCGGAAATTCAATTTTCATATTCGCCCGGGCAATCGATACCTCCTTGGATTCCAAGGGCTCACGTAAGGCCTCAAGGACTCGGCGATCGAATTCAGGTAATTCATCGAGAAAAAGCACTCCTCTGTGTGCCAGAGTAATCTCTCCGGGTCGTGGTTTGGCGCCACCTCCAATGACCGCAGCAGCGGATGTCGTGTGATGGGGTGCGCGAAATGGCCTGACACCCCAGCCAAGCTCACGCTGCCCGCTATAAGCTGAGATTGAGGCGACCTCCAGGCACTCTGCCTCGGTCAGGGGAGGCAATATGCCAGGCAAACGTTTAGCAAGCATGCTTTTGCCCACCCCAGGCGTGCCGGTAAAGAGCAAGCTGTGATGACCAGCTGCTGACACCTCAAGCGCTCTTCTGGCCATGGCCTGCCCACGCACGTCCGAAAGACATTCAACCTGCGGTTCAAGCTGTTTATCAAGCAGCGGGACTGGCTTGTTAAGTCGTGTCTGTCCCGAAAGATGCTGGACCACCTGGGACAACGTCGTGGCAGCTAGCACTGAAATTCCAGGCACTCGTGCAGCTTGCCTGGCACTTTGCAAAGGTAAAACCAGACAAGCACCAGGTTGATGTCTGGCAACTGCCAATGCAATAGAAATAGCACCCGCAATCGGTACTAACACGCCGGAAAGTGATAGCTCGCCTGCGACGACCCAATGACTTAGCTCAGGCCTGCTATCCTCGGAACGCTCAATTGTCACTTCGCGAGCCATCTGTATTTGACCAGAGACCAGCAGTACACCCAGTGCAATCGGTAAATCGAAACGGCCAGATTCCTTTGGTAAATCGGCTGGAGATAAATTAACGGTCAACCTGCCTGAAGGGAATGCGTAACCACTGCTTTGGATTGCTGCTCTGACCCGCTCTCTGCTTTCCCTCACCTCGGCATCCGCCAGTCCAACAATGACAAAAGTGGGCAGTCCATTGGAGAGATGGGTTTCCACCCGAACGACCGGGGCATCTAAACCCACTAAGGAGCGACTCATCACGACCGCAAGCGACATACATTCTCCAATGACAAACGAGAAAGTATGAACGGTTCAGAAGCATGAAAAAGGCTGGTGGACAACGAAGTCCACCAGCCTTGGCTAAACCCTCACCCGTCAAATTAAGGCAAACTATTTGTCGTCGGACTCCAAAGCGCTCAGCCTTTGCTCAAGCAAATGCGTTTGCTTTTCCAGTACATCAATGCGTGCAAGCGCCCGCGACAGTAAATCAACCTGAATATCAAACTCTTCGCGTGTAACCAGGTCCATCCGATTAAAAGCCTGACCCATAAAGCCTTTGACGTTGCGTTCAATATCCGCTGCCGGACTACGCGCAATGAGTTCTGAGACATTTTTTTGAAACTCTTCGAACCATGCTTTGGGCTGATTGGTCATAGTGCGCTCCTTAGTCGACATTGGCTCTATTTTAAACCTGTTGAAATCACACCGCGATAAATAACGATGCATTTTTCTAAAGCATGGACTTTATTATTTGCACCAATGAGGTGCATAAATTAATTATAAATTGTTAACTTAATAAAATTTGATGTGCGCGGTGAGTTGGCATCCAAAAAGGGTTGTCTGGCATATAAATTGCTTAGAAAGCAACATTGAGAATAAAGATTTATAGAGGAATTTTTTATGAAACTCATTATTGCCATTATCAAACCTTTCAAGCTTGATGAAGTACGCATCGCACTTTCGACGCTAGGAATACAGGGTTTAACCGTTACAGAAGTTAAAGGATTTGGCCGCCAAAAGGGGCACACTGAACTGTATCGTGGTGCTGAGTACGCTGTTGATTTCTTACCAAAATTACGTGTGGAAGCTGCCGTAACAGATGAACTGGTTGATCAGTGTGTCGACACCATTGAGCAAGCTGCGCGTACCGGGAAAATTGGAGATGGCAAGATTTTTATCTTACCGCTTGAGCAAGTCGTACGAATTCGTACTGGCGAAACCGGTGATACCGCACTCTGAAATCGCGTAGCCCTCTAGTGATAGAGTGCTGCGGGATCTATAGGATGCGCTCGGTTCAAGGCATTCGCGACTTTGTTGCGCAAGGCATTGGAGTGCGCATCGCGTATTTCACGTTTTACGTCGAGTAACTGTTGCGGGTGCATAGAAAAAGATGTCAACCCTAACCCAAGCAAAAGCCTGGTCAGATTAGAATCGCCTGCCATTTCGCCACAGACAGAGACCGGTATACCCACCCTCACTCCTGCATTAATTGTGTTGGCGATCAACCTTAAGACCGCAGGATGAAGAGGATCGTAGAGGCCCGAGACTTCGTTATCCGCGCGATCAATAGCGAGCGTGTACTGGATCAAATCGTTTGTACCGATCGATAAAAAATCAAGCGCTGCAGCAAATGGCTCGATTGCAATAGCGATCGCTGGCACCTCAACCATCGCACCCAGCTCTATGCGCTCGGCATACGCCTGACCACGCGCCTCAAGTTCGAGACGTGCAGAAGCAATGGCTGCGCGCGTTGCAACGATCTCATGCATGTGCGCGATCATTGGAATCAGGAGGCGAACAGGCCCATGCGCAGATGCACGCAAAATGGCACGGAGCTGGGTCGCGAATAAATCCGGATGCGCCAGACAATAGCGAATCGCACGCAAACCAAGTGCCGGATTCGTCGCGACAGTCGCCTCTCCATCTAGCGTTTTATCTGCTCCGATATCGAGTGTACGTATGGTTACAGGACGACCCTGCATCGCTCGCACAACAGTCGAGTAAGCAAGATATTGCTCTTCTTCGGAGGGTAGATCTGGTCGCCCCATAAAAAGAAACTCACTTCTAAACAAACCAATGCCCGTAGCACCGTTAGCCAAGGCAAGCTCAGCTTCATCGGGCAACTCAATATTTGCATAAAGCTCAATCGGAATTCCATCCAGTGTCTCGGAAGGCACATCCTTGAGCAGCGCAAGTTCTGCACGCTCAGCGAGATACGATTGCTGAAGCCGACGATACTCCTGCAGGGCGACCTCTGAGGGGTTAACCAGGATGGTACCGTGTGCACCATCCAGGATCACCATATCGCCATCACGCACCAGATGCCGCACATGACCGAGCGCGACAACCGCTGGCACACCCATACTACGCGCAACAATGGCCGTATGGGAGGTGGCTCCACCCAGGTCTGTGGCAAACCCCGCGAAACGCGCTCCACGAAGCCGAATCATTTCTGCTGGAGATATATCGTGTGCGACAACAATCAGCGGATCATCATGACCATCGTCGTGATCGAGTTTAAGAGCGACACCTGAACCAGATAGTAAAGCGAGCACACGCTCGATGACCTGTCTGACATCAGAGCCACGCTCACGCAAATACTCATCTTCCATGGCGGCAAACTGCTCACCCAGAATCTGTCCCTGGGTGGTCAAAGCCCACTCAGCGTTGTAATGCTTTTCTTCTATGAGTGAAAGCGCCTGATCGGCGAGCAAGGGGTCGGACAACAGCATCCCATGCACACTCAGCAGCGCAGCAAGTTCGCGTGGCGCATCCTGGGGCAA
>CANCRX010000054.1 GCA_947380655.1 Alcaligenaceae bacterium
AACCATTATGTTGATCGTTGCCGTCAATATAACGGCTGCTGTGGGGGCCCTGTCTTTTGGTTATGCGCAGGATCGTCTGGGTCATCGTTATGCGCTGGCAATCGCGTTAACGGGCTGGCTGATCACCAGTGTGACCGCCTACGCTGCGGTCGACGTGGTTGTTTTCTGGTTTGTGGCCTGTCTGGCGGGGCTCTTCATGGGTGTGACGCAAAGCGCCGGACGGGCAATGGTCGGCTCCTTTGCACCGGCGGATAGACTTTCACGTTTTTTCGGAATGTGGAGTGTTGCGACGCAACTGGCAGCCGCGATCGGACCATTAACTTACGGGGTTGTGACGTGGGCGACCGGAGGGGATCAGCGTTTAGCGATGCTCTCAACCAGTGTGTTTTTCGTGCTTGCTCTGCTGATCCTCAAAAATATCTCCTGGACGCACGGTCAAAGTCAGCGGGACGCATCGCTTGCCCGTTCGCGTTGTACGCACCCGCTCAATACGCACCCACTCAACAGCGTAAGTTAACGAAATGAACGAAAACAATATTTAGCGTATGTATGTAAGCAAGAAGTAAGAGCACCCGATTAAGGTTATGGATGAAACCGGTAAAAATCATGCATAACAATATTCCGAATTTTCCGGTCAATGAGGAGACCCCAGTTCATGTCCAATGAAATCGAATCCGTCCTGCACGAGACGCGTGTTTTTCCGCCTCCACAGGATTTTGTCAAACAAGCAAACGTATCAGGCCAGGCTGCATATCAGGCACTGCTCGACGAATCTGATCGCGACCCGGATGGTTTCTGGGGGCGCCATGCCCGCGAGCATCTGACCTGGAGAAAGCCCTTCACACAGGTACTGGACGAGTCTAAGGCACCTTTCTATAAGTGGTTTGGTGATGGCGAACTGAATGTCAGCGAAAATTGTCTCGACGTAAATTTAAAGAACGGCAACGCCAATAAAGTTGCGATTATTTTTGAAGCCGATGGCGGTGAAGTTAAAAAAGTCACCTATCAGCAGCTCTACGAATTGGTATGTAAATTTGCGAATGGTTTGAAATCGCTGGGCTACAAATCCGGTGATCGTTCGGTTATTTATTTGCCCATGTCGATCGAAGCCGTTGTCGCGATGCAGGCCTGTGCGCGTCTGGGTATTACCCACTCAGTCGTCTTTGGCGGCTTTTCGGCTAAAAGCCTGCACGAGCGCATTACGGATGTTGGCGCGAGCCTGGTGATTACAGCCGATGAGCAGATGCGTGGTGGCAAGGCTATCACGCTCAAGCCCGCTGTGGATGAGGCGTTTGCGATGGGGGGCTGCGAGGCCGTTCGTCATTGCGTCGTGTACAAACGCACCGGCGGCAAGGTTGCCTGGGATGCCAAACGCGATATCTGGATGCATGAGCTGGCAGATAATCAATCCGCCGAATGTGCACCGGTTGCCGTGAATGCAGAGCATCCGCTGTTTATTCTTTATACGTCGGGTTCGACCGGAAAGCCCAAGGGTGTACAGCACTCCTCAGGTGGCTATCTGCTGTGGGCCAAGCTCACCATGCAGTGGGTATTTGATGCGAAGCCAAACGATGTGTTCTGGTGTACCGCTGACGTGGGTTGGGTGACAGGTCATACCTATATTACCTACGGTCCGCTGGCTGCAGGCCTAACACAAATCGTGTTCGAGGGTGTGCCGACCTATCCTGACGCAGGTCGTTTCTGGAAAATGATCCAGGACCACAAAGCTACAATTTTCTATACCGCCCCAACTGCGATTCGGTCCTTGATTAAAGCTTCTGAGGCGAATGCTGCACATCATCCAAAATCTTTCGATCTGAGCAGTTTGCGACTACTGGGTTCCGTGGGTGAGCCGATCAATCCTGAGGCCTGGATGTGGTATCACAACAATGTCGGTGGCGGTCGTTGCCCAATCGTGGATACCTGGTGGCAGACCGAAACCGGTGGCCACATGATTACGCCGATGCCTGGTGCAACACCTCTTAAACCCGGTTCGTGCACGACGCGTCTGCCAGGCATTACCGCAGCGATCGTCGATGAGACAGGCGGTGATGTGGAGGCGGGTCACGGTGGTTTTCTCGTCATCAAGCGCCCCTGGCCTTCGATGATCCGTAACATCTGGGGCGATCCTGATCGCTATATTTCGAGCTATTTCCCTTCTGAACTCGGTGGCTATTACCTTGCAGGTGATGGCGCACAGTGCGACAAGGATGGATGCTTCTGGATTATGGGCCGTATCGATGATGTGCTCAACGTTTCAGGTCACAGACTGGGAACCATGGAGGTTGAGTCCGCCCTAGTTTCACATGAGTTGGTTGCAGAAGCCGCAGTAGTAGGTCGTCCTGATGCGACGACTGGCGAAGCGGTCGTTGCGTTTGTTGTGCTTAAGCGCTCGCGTCCTGAAGGCGATGAGGCGATTGCAATCGGCAAACAGCTGCGTGACTGGGTAGCCAAGGAAATTGGTCCGATAGCCAAGCCAAAAGAAATTCGCTTTGGCGACAATCTGCCCAAGACGCGTTCAGGCAAGATCATGCGTCGCTTATTGCGCGTGGTCGCCAAAGGCGAAAAGGTCACGCAGGACGTATCGACACTTGAAAACCCAGCCATTCTGGATCAGCTTTCATCGCCGGTGTGATCAGACAGTATTAATGCTTTACCGATGAGTGAGTATTTCGGGGATCTGACTTCAGATCCCCGTTTTTTATTCATCAGTTCATTTGTGTAATCAGGTCTTTGTAATACGCATCACAACCTGTTTAGTGACAAAACTAAAACTCAGTATTTCATATTGCCAGCCATAAGTTTGAGCCGCTTCGATAAAGGCTTTGTGCTCATCGTCGCGCCACGAAACATTACCAATATATTCATCGAACACCATAACCGTGCCAGGCACGACTTGTTTGGCTAAGCCGTCCAGAACTGTTTTGGTGGAGCTATACAGATCACAATCAATATTCATGAAACGGATCGGACCGTTTTCCTTTTGAATAAATGTTGGGATGGAGTCCTCAAACCAGCCCGCGTGTAAGGTGACATTGGCGGGGACTTCGGGAATGATCCCTTCTGTTGAGTAGCTACCCGAAGTTTCGTGATTCCAATCTTCAGGAATGCCTTCGAAACTGTCAAAGCCATGCACGGGACCTGTGGTGAGTGCAGCAATCTGACGAATGGATTTGCCGTTGAACACACCAAACTCCAGCACCAAGCCTTCAGGATTCGTATGATCCATTGCAAATTTGAATGTTTTGGCGGCAATCCCAAGCATCATTGGCAGGGACTGGGTCGCTGAATAATTTTTGGCAGATTTTAAATAATTCCAGGCATCAAGATCTGCTTTGAATAAGGTATCTCCCACTGATTCAGAAAAGAGTGCCTCTGCTTTCTCGGTATGGCCGGCGTAATCATGCAGCATGCCTAAAAAGAATCGATAGCTATGATGCTGCGGCTGGATTTTGAAGGCTTTTTCTAAACACTGTATGGCGTCGCTCAGGTCCTCCGTATTGAGTAATAGAGCGTGCAGGTTGTAGAACGCTTGCGCGAAATTTGGATCAAGCTTTTGCGCCTTTCGATAACAGGAGATTGCCTCACCAGCCAGGCCAGCCTCGCTTAATGAGACACCGAGATTGTTATAGGCGGCTGCGTACTCTGGGTATAGGCGCACTGCATGGCGAAAATATTCGATCGCGCGCTCTGGCTGAAAGTGGTCCTGATGGCAGACGCCCAGGTTGTAATGGATCTGTGCTGCCTGGGGGGCGAGCGTGAGTGCCCGCTCGTAACAAGCGATCGCGGCGGCCTTGTCGCCTGCATGTTTCAGTAAATTGCCTAGATTGCAATGTGCTTCGACATAATTCGGGTTGAGCGACAGGGCTTGGCGATAGCTTGCTATCGCAAGCTCAGTCGATCCTGTCTGGTTCAGGGAGACAGCTTTTTGAAAGGCGATCACCGGCTCGTTCGGGCTGAGTTTGCCGGCCCGCTCAAACAACACAATGGCGTGCGTATGGTCAGCCTGATCTTGTGCAATCAAGCCCTGCAAGTAAAGTGCATGGGCGAAATTTGGTGAGGTCTCTGGGATGGCGGCGTAGACCGCGGCGGCTTCGTCCAGGCGGGCAGCCTGATGATGTGCCATGCCGGCCTGAATGGTGGGGGTGGTGTTTTTTTCTGCCATGGCTGAATTCTAGCGTGCGGTGGTACTCTTGTAAGCACGGATGACTCAATTAAAGAGATGACAATGTTAATGGCAACGCTTTATTCGCTGCACATATTTGCAGTAATGGTCTGGATTGGTGGGATGTTCTTTGCTCATACGGCTTTGCGCCCGACTGCGGCGACCGTTTTGCAGCCTCCAGAGCGGTTGCAATTATTAGCTGGCGTATTTACCCGGTTTTTTATTTGGGTCAAAGTCTCGATCGTATTGCTGTTTGTATCGGGGCTGTGGCTGATCCATATTCATGGCAGCTTTGCGAAAGCTGGCTGGCATGTGCATTTGATGTTTTTGATTGCAGTCATTATGACAATCATTTTCGGTGTGATTTATGCGGTGCCCTTTAAGGCGCTCAAAGCCGCTGTGGCCGCTAAGCAGTGGCCTGCTGGCGGTGCCGCGATGGCAAAGCTGCGCAGGCTGGTTGGGATCAACCTGATCCTGGGTCTTTTCGTCATGGTGATCGGGGTGAGTGGACGATTTTTATAAGACGTACTTTTACATCACCGCGCCAATCTGCCAAGGCACAAATTCGTTCTGACCATAGCCGTGAACTTCACTCTTGGTGCGCTCACCCGAGGCGACTTGGATGATCCGCTCGAAGATCTCTGCGCCTTTTTGCTGGATCGACATTCCGTCATCGACAATCTCTCCGCAGTTGATATCGATGTCCTCGCTTTGGCGTTGCCACAAGGCATTATTGGTCGAAAGCTTGATTGAGGGGGAGGGCGCACAACCATAAGCTGAGCCGCGTCCGGTGGTAAAGCAGATCAGGTTAGCACCGCCTGCGACTTGGCCGGTTGCAGAGACCGGGTCGTAGCCAGGTGTGTCCATATAGACAAAACCTTTAGCTGTGACAGGTTCTGAATACTCGTAGACCGCCTCCAGGCGCATCGTTCCACCTTTGGCGACTGCACCCAAAGATTTTTCAAGAATGGTTGTCAAGCCGCCGGCTTTATTGCCAGCCGAGGGGTTGTTGTTCATCTCGCCCTGATTGCGGGCACAGTAATCTTCCCACCAGTGAATGCGTTGGATGAGTTTCTCAGCGACAGCAGTACTTGCAGCGCGACGCGTCAGCAAATGTTCGGCACCGTAAATTTCCGGGGTTTCGGACAGGATTGCGGTACCGCCGTTTTGTACCAGCATATCTACAGCAACACCTAGTGCAGGGTTGGCAGAGATGCCTGAATACCCATCTGAACCCCCGCACTGCAGGCCCAGTGTTAGGTGACTGACTGGCACGTCGGTGCGTGTAATCTGGTTTGCATGCGGCAGCATGGCATTAATCAGTGCAATCCCTTTTTGAACGGTTTTTTTCGTGCCGCCTGTTTCCTGGATATTGAAGGTCTGAAACAGGGGGTTTTCAGAAAGTTTTTCAGCTGTGAGCAAATCCGTAATCTGGTTTGTTTCACAGCCGAGTCCGACCATCAGGACACCACAAAAATTCACATGGCGTGTATAGCCTGAGAGCGTGCGGCGCAAGACATCCATGCCTTCTCCGGTCGAGCCCATCCCACAGCCACTGCCCATGGTCAGTGCGACCACGCCGTCGACGTTGGGGAAGGCGGCGAGCGCTTCAGGATGGGTCTCACGATCAAAATGGCTGGCGATGGCTCGCGCAGCCGTTGCCGAGCAATTCACGCTAGTCAGGATGCCGAGATAGTTGCGTGTCGCGACACGTCCGTCAGCACGGATAATGCCTTTAAAAGTACGCGGAGTTTTTGCGTACTCGGTTGGTCTTGCATCTACACCAATCGCATAGTCGCGTGTAAAGGCGCCTGCTTCAGCACCCATCCCCAGGTTATGGACGTGGACGTGAGCGCCTTGCTCGATATCCGTTGTTGCAAAGCCGATGATCTGGTTATAGCGGCGAACTGGTTCCCCTTTGGAAATTTTCCGGGTAGCGACTTTATGGCCGGGTGGGATCAAGCCACGCGTGGTCAGGTTTTCTGTGGCGATTTTGGTGCCTGAAATAAGTTGCTGACGCGCGATGACCACATCATCCTGGGGATGCAGACGAATAATCGGTTCCATTGTGATTCCTGTAATTGATGCTGTAGTAATTCTGTGTGGGGCTACATGTTCTCTGTGTAGGCTGCGCTTATTCTTTAACAGATCCGGTCATGCCCGATACATAGTATTCAACGAAAAATGAATAGACAAAGGCAACCGGTAACGATCCAAGCAGTGCACCGGCCATTAGCGCACCCCAGTGGTAAACGTCCCCCTCGACAAGCTCGGTAATGACGCCGACCGGCACTGTTTTGATCTCGGAAGAAGAGACAAAAGTCAGTGCGTAGATGAATTCATTCCATGAAAGCGTAAACGCAAAAATACCTGCTGAGATGAGGCCTGGCACGGCGAGCGGCAAAATGATACGGGTGAGAATCTGCCAGCGACTCGCTCCGTCAATCATCGCGCACTCTTCGAGTTCGAAAGGAATGGTTCTGAAATATCCCATGAGCAGCCATGTGCAGAAGGGCACGAGAAACGTCGGGTAGGTCAGGATCAAGGCCATGCGCGTATCGAATAAACCATACTGATACACGATACTGGCGAGAGGAATAAAGATAATCGAGGGAGGGACCAGATAGGCAAAGAAAATCACCATGCCTGCGATCTTTGCACCTTTAAAGCGTAAACGTTCGATCGCGTACGCAGCCAGTACTGAGGTAAAAAGAGAAATAAAGGTTGAGCACACGGAAACGATCACCGTGTTGAGCAGCCACGCCGGATAAGAGGTATGAAATAACAGTTTTTTAAAGTGCGCAAGCGTCGGATTAATCAACCAGAAAGGGTTGCCTGCTTTCGAGAGTAGTTCCTCGTTTGGCTTGAATGCAGTCATTCCCATCCAGTAAAACGGGAATAATAAAATGACGAGCATCAGGATCAGTGGAATATAAATAGTGACCCAGCGCCTGGGCAGCGAGGTCAAAAATTCCATGCCGTTATTGTTTTGTTTGGACATTGCGTTGTGTTCCTGAAATTATTTGTCTGCGCCTTGCTGCCAGGCTCGACGTTGCAAGCCAAAATAACTGAACATGATTGCAGCGAGCAGCAAGGGCACCATCATGGTCGCGATAGCGGCCCCTTCACCCATGGATCCACCAGGAATCGCACGTTGAAATGCCAGCGTTGCCATCAGGTGTGTTGCATTGAGCGGGCCGCCACGTGTCAGCACATAAATCAACTGAAAATCAGTAAAGGTAAACAGTACAGAAAAGGTCATCACGACCGCGATAATCGGGGTGAGCAGTGGCATGGTGATGTAGCGAAATTGCTGCCAGGGTGAAGCGCCATCAATTGACGCCGCTTCGTAATAGGAAGGCGAAATGGTCTGTAATCCCGCCAGCAGTGAAATGGCGACAAAAGGAATGCCGCGCCAGACGTTGGCGATGATGACGGACATGCGGGCGAGCCAGGGCTCGCCTAGAAAATCTATATAGGTATCAATCAGTCCGAATTTAACGAGTGTCCAGCTGAGTACGGAAAATTGAGAGTCATAGAGCCACCAGAAGGCGATCGCTGAAAGTGCCGTAGGAACAATCCAGGGCAGCAGGACAACGGCTCTAAAAAATGACTGGAAGGGCAGGTTCTTATTGAGCAAAAGCGCCAGCCACAAGCCCAGCAAGAATTTAAAAATACTAGCAACGATGGTATAAAAAAGAGTGTTGAATACGGAAAGTAAAAATACGCTATCAGTTAAGAGATAGCTAAAGTTTTCCAGTCCGATCCACTCTCCTGGCCGGCCAATTTTTGCATCGGTAAAACCCAGCCATGTTCCCAGGCCGAGCGGGTAAGCGAGCAATCCGATCAGCAGCAACGCAGCGGGGACCATAAAGGCGTAGCCCAGCGCGTGACGGTTGGACTGAAATCTTTCCAGTAAAGAGAGGTTGCTCATTTGTATGTGCTTTGCTTATCGTGTTTTGAAAAAACTACCCGCTCACCCTAGCGTTCGCGTTTCATCGTGTATTTACACGCGTCACGCGAACGTTTCACTCGCCTTGATCAGCTCTTGTAGTAACGCTTGGCGCGTTCAGCAGCGCGTGCAGCCGCTTCTTTAGGTGTTTTATTCCCGCTAGAGGCTTCGGCAACCATGTCCAGCACAATATAGTCAGCCAGGCATGCTGCCGAGGCTGCGCCCAGAGGGCCAGAATTGCCGTGGTACGTCATCATGGCTGGACCCTCACCGTAGACTTTCGCTTTTGGATCGGAGGTCCAGATTGGATTCTTATCGTAGGCTTTGAGTGTTTGAGCACCATAACCAATCGATTTTTCCAGCCATGGGTTGTATTGCTCTGCTTCCATTAACCAGCGCGCAAGCTCTTTGGTCGCGTTTGGATATTTGGTGTGCGAGAACAGCATCATCTGGGTGATTTGCATCAGCTCCATAGGCTTGCCGACTGGGCCAACAGGGAAGTGTGCATGCTGGATGTCTTTAGCCATTTCCTGCATTTTTGGATCTGGTGAAGTTTTTGCCGCGTAATACACAGAAATTCCGTTTGCGGTCAGACTGATCTGTCCGTCCAGGAAAGCTTTGTTGTTGTTTGGATCTTGCCAGGAAAGCGTTCCAGGAACAAAAGTCTTATAGAGTTGGGCTGCGTATTCAAGTGCCGCGATTGTCTCGGGCGAATTCACCACTACATTGCCTTTGTCATCGACCAACTTGCCACCGTGTGACCAGAGCAACCAGTGCACCCAGTTATTGCCATCCCCAACCGCTTTACCCAGTGCAAAGCCGGCAGGTGTGCCTTTTGCTTTCATCGCCTGGCACAGTTTGAGAAAGCCTGCCGTGTCGGTTGGCATCGCATCAAACCCTGCTGCTTTCATATGGCTTTCGCGGTAGACCATAGCATTAGCAATGATGGCCCATGGGACAGAAATCCATTTGTTGTTCAGGGTGCCGTATTGTTTGGAGACGTCGTACCAACCGCCATACTTATTACCCAGATAGGTACAGAGCTCGGTGACATCGAGAAGTTTTGTCGGGTACTGGAACGGGTCGTCGAACCAGCCCATGATCATGTCTGGACCACTGCCTACATTGGCCGTGACGGCTGCTTTAGGACGAACGTCTTCCCAGCCCTCGTTGTCGACACGCACTTCGACACCCGTGGCTTTACTAAACGCAGCGACGTTGGCCATGAACTGGTCCTCGTCGCCCTGAACAAAACGTTTCCAGCGCAGCACGCGCAGTTTGGCCCCGGCCTCAGGTTTGTAGGACAGGGTTGGCGTTTGCGCCATGCTCAGTGGGCTGTAAGTGCCGACAGCCGAGGCACCTGCCACCGCAGCGGTGGTTCCGATAAATTCACGACGTGATACGTTTTTCATGTTTGATCTCCTTGGATACCGCAGTGGACTGCTTTGTTTTTAAAAAGACTGCAATCGAATCATTCAAGCATTACAAAACTAAAGGACGACACCACTCGCAGCATCAAACAAGTGGCATTTTGAAACGTCAGGCCTGAGTTTGAGGGTCTGACTAGGAACAATATTCATGCGTTCGTGAAACACGATCGTCATGGGGGTCGAGGCGAGTTCGCAGCTGACGAAAGTATCTGCACCGGTTGGCTCAATCACATTGGCTGTGACCGTGATCTGTCCCGCAGGATCGATGATGAGGTGCTCTGGACGTGTGCCGAATAATGCTTCTTGACCTTCGCTGCCAACGATGTAGTTTTTGACTGTAATCGTTATACCGTCACGCAGCTCGATTGCGGTCGATCCATTGAGGTGGCGCAGTTTTCCTGGCAGCATATTCATGGCGGGTGAACCGATAAAACCCGCAACAAAAGTGTTTGCGGGATTTTCATATAGTTCAAGCGGTCCGCCCACTTGTTCAACGATGCCATCGCGCATGACAACGATCTGATCACCCATTGTCATGGCTTCAATCTGGTCGTGCGTCACATACACAGAGGTTGTTTTCAGTCGCTGATGCAAAGCCTTGATCTCTGTTCTCATCTGGACGCGAAGCTTGGCGTCCAGATTTGAGAGGGGCTCGTCAAACAAAAAAACTTGAGGGTCGCGCACAATCGCACGTCCCATTGCGACACGCTGACGCTGGCCCCCCGAAAGCTGTCTTGGGAAACGCTCCAGGAGTTCTGTTAAGCCCAGAATTTCAGCGGCGCGCTTGACGCGAGCGTCGCTGTCGGCCTTGTCAGCCTTGGCTAACATGAGCGAAAAGGCCATGTTATCCCTGACTGTCATATGCGGATATAAAGCGTAGTTTTGAAACACCATGGCGATGTCGCGCTCTTTAGGCTGCATAGTGTTGACGCATTTTTCGCCAATGAATATTTCACCGCCCGTGACTTCTTCAAGTCCGGCCAGCATCCGCAGGAGCGTTGACTTTCCACAACCAGAGGGTCCAACCAGAACTGTAAAAGAGCCCTCAGGGATGGTGATGTCCACCCCATGGAGGATTTCTGTATCTTGAAAAGATTTCTTGACGCCGCGTAGGGTGACACTAGCCATTATCGCGATCCTTGGATGACAACATAGTCAGGTTTGCCGGTCTTGGCAAAGGTAATGATGTTTTGCGCTGCCTTGCTGCGCAGTTCGATTTCGGCTTCTTTGGAAAAGAACGCAGCGTGAGGGGTCAGGATGGTCCGGGGGTGACGAACCAGTGGGTGATCGCCTGGAGGCTCGGAGGGCAAGACGTCAAGTGCCAGACCGCCTAAGATTCCGGAATCCAGTGCGGCCAAGGCATCATCGACATTCACCAGCCCTCCACGTGCGGTATTCACAATATAGCTTCCGGGTTTCATGAGTTTGAGCACATCTTTATTGATGATGTTGCGTGTCTCATCATTCAAGGGCGTATGCACGGAAATAATGTCTGAGCTGGCAAAAAGCTCTTCCATATCGACGCGCTCTACATAAGGCGGGTAGTCATAGGCCATGATGTGTGGGTCGCAGGCAATGACTTTGCCGTATGTTTCACGGGCAATATGAGCGAAACGTTTACCGATTCGACCCAGCCCCAACACACCTACAGTCATATTCAGTGGACGCTTGAGCACGCCAGGGCTGAGGTAATGCCATTTACCCGCCCGTACATCCCTGTCATAGAAAGATAAATGGCGCGTCAGATTCAGGGCCATTGCGAAGGCATGGCTCGCGACCTCGTGGACGCCATAGTCAGGTGAATTCCCGACCCAGACGCCACACGCCTGTGCGTCGTGGGTATTAATGGTGTCGAAACCCGCACCGAAACGACTGACGATTTTTAACTTTGGCAGTGCTTCAAAAACTTTGCGGTTAGCTGGTGCATATTGGAGTAAAAACGCATCGGCGTTTTTACCCGCTTCGATGAGATCCTCTTCTGTTTTGCATTGCGCCGTAGTGACAGACAATCCAGCTTGTTTGAACAGCCCGAGCTCTAATTCGACATTTGGAAAGTCGAAGTCCGTTATTAAAACGTTCATGAAAGCGTATGTCTCCAGCGACTAGTTATGGCAATTGTGTTTGACTTGGTGACTGAAGGATATTATGGTTGTGCCAACAGAGCAATTGGCCTGACCAATTTTTAGCTAAACAACGGGAAAACCCCTAATCTTTTTGAGGCGAATACGATGTCTGCACCAGCAATTTATGATTTTTCAGGTAAACACGCGGTCGTAACAGGCGGTGCCGCTGGAATTGGTGAAGCGTGCGTGAGACGTTTGTTAAATGGTGGAGCAAAGGTTTCTATCTGGGATCGCGATGCAAAGGCTATTGCCACTGTGAGTGAAAAATTTGGCGCGCAGGTACAAGGTGTACAAGTTGATGTGTCGGATGAGCAGTCCGTGATTGCTGCGGTCAAGGCAACCTTGGCTTTTGGCAACCATATCGATATCTTGATCAACAGCGCGGGGATCACCGGACCCAACACAACAGTGATTGAATATCCTGTTGAAGAATGGAACCGAGTCTTTGATATCAATGTGCGTGGTACGTTTCTGACCTGTAAAAATATTGCGCCTGTTATGAAACAAGCCAATGGTGGCAAGGGTTATGGGCGTATCGTCAATATTGCTTCAGTTGCCGGCAAGGAAGGCAACCCGAACGCCTCGGCCTACAGCGCCTCAAAAGCCGCAGTAATGGGGTTGACGAAGTCCTTGGGTAAGGAGCTGGCGTCAACTGAAATTAAAGTGAACTGTATCACCCCAGCAGCCGTCAAGACAGGTATGTTTGACCAGATGACGCAGCAGCACATTGATTTCATGCTCTCAAAAATCCCGATGAATCGTTTTGGTGAAGTCACCGAAATCGCCAACCTTGTCGCCTGGCTGTCCTCGGATGAGTGCAGTTTTTCAACGGGCGCAGTGTTTGATATCTCCGGTGGTCGTGCAACGTATTGATATAGATCTGCAAAACGGTTGCTCTAAAAGCCACCACCGATATGATTGACCTTTTATCAAAAATTTAAAATTGGCTATGACTCAGACTTTATCTAATTACCGCAGCGAAGATCTGCTCGCGTTCGCTACGAGCTTGCTTACACATGCTAGTCTGGAGGCGGATAAGGCCGCGACCGTCGCGCGCACTTTGGTTGAGGGAGATTTACTCGGCCATGACACGCACGGTCTGGCGCTGTTGCCTGGCTACCTGAAAGACATTCTTGCTGGCGGCATGACGACTCAAGGCAGCTATCGTGTGTTGCGAGACAAACCTGCTGTGCAACTCTGGGATGGTGAGCGACTGCCGGGCCCATGGTTGATCGAGAAAGGTTTGGATATGCTGATTCCTCGCGCACGAGAGCTTGGCGTAGCAACGCTCGCGATCAAACGCAGCCATCATATTGCATGTCTCGCGGTGTATCTGATGCGTGCGGCCAAAGAAGGCATGTTGATGGTGTTGGCGAGCTCCGATCCGGCGGCTGCCAGTGTTGCACCCTTCGGTGGCACGCAACCCGTGATGACGCCTAATCCGATTGCAATGGGATTTCCCTGTTCGCGTGGGGCTGTGCTGATTGATATCTCAGCTTCGATTACGACCAACGGCATGTGTAATCGTCGCGCGGCAGCGGGTGAAACCTTTGCGGAAGAATGGCTGATGGATGCACAGGGCAATCCGACTAATGACCCTGCGGTATTCGCACAAAATCCACCCGGTACGATTTTGCCAATCGGTGGACTCAGCTACGGACATAAGGGCTATGGGCTAGGTTTGATGGTGGAGGCGCTGACCGGTGGGCTGGCAGGCTGGGGCAGAGCGGATCCGAAAGAGGGTTGGGGCGCAACAGTCCATATCACCCTCTATGATCCGGATGCGTTTGGTGGCCGTGCCGATTTCCTGCGTCAGATGGATCATTTGGCAGGCTCATGTATCCACAATGTGCCGCGCGTTGCAGGTACAAAAGTGCGCTTGCCTGGTCAGGCTGGTTTGGCTTTGCGAGCAGAGCAATTAAAACAGGGTGTCAAGCTTCATCCGGCTATCTTGCCTGGTTTAGTGCCTTTTGCGGAGAAATTCAGCGTTGCGTTGCCAGTCAGTTTGTGATCGCTGTTTGATTTGACCCAGCTTGCTGAAAAACGTTTGTAGGCGCGCTCCATGTGATGTCGCATGGCTAGCCGCGCCTTTTCTGCATCGCGGGCTTTGATGGCCCGCACGATCGCACGGTGTTCTTTGATCGCCTGATTCCAGGTCACGCTGGTATCAAAATAATTAGAGAGTCTTGAAAACAGCACACCCATTCGCGCATCGAACATCTGCCCGACCATGCTTGCTAAAACTTGATTGCCAGAGGCGCGGGCGAGTACCGAATGAAACTCACGATCCGCGGCGAGGGGGTTTAGGTTTTTTTCAGAACGCTCGGTCATTTGCTCCAATAGCGCTTCGAGTAATTCAACATCCTTATCCGTCCTGCATAAAGCGGCCTGTGACGCAATCTCGGATTCGATCAGCAGTCGGGCTTGAATCAACTCAAAGGGTGCGAACTCTTTTGCAGCGACTTTGCTTTCCCGGCGACCTTTTTGTTTGGCTTGTTCGGGTTTGCAGACATAGACGCCAGAGCCCATTTTGATCTGTACGACCCCGATCACTTCAAGCGCAATCAATGCTTCGCGGACCGATGGTCGAGAAACTTTGAATTTTTCAGCCAGATCGCGTTCGGACGGTAGTCGGCTTTCCACAGGAAATTCGCCCGCATCGATCAGTTGTAAAAGTTGATCGGCGATCTGCTGGTAAACCCGACGCGTGTCGATGGATTGGATTGGCATGGAAATATGTGTTGCGTATAGAGTCAAAAAGTAGGAAGCTGTAGATTGGATTTTGGCACAATAACTGGTAAATTGGTAAAGCCAATTTAACAACGGAGAATTCCAGCATGCGTCTGCAAGGAAAAAAAATAGTTGTCACCGCCGCGGGACAAGGCATTGGTCGAGCGACGGTACTCGCAATGGCGAAAGAGGGGGCGACTATTTGGGCCACGGATATCAATCCAGAGCTGCTGAAGTCTTATGCCGGTATGCCAAATATCCATACGGCTGTGCTCAACGTATTAAAAACTGCAGAGGTCGAGGCGTTTGCCAAGCAAATGGGCAACATTGACGTATTGTTTAATTGTGCAGGGTTTGTGCATCAGGGAGACATCCTGAATCTGAGCGAAGCCGACTGGGATTTCAGTATGGATTTGAACGTCAAATCCATGTATCGCACGATTCGTGCTTTTGTCCCAGGCATGCTGGCGCAAGGCCGTGGCAGTGTGATCAATATGGCTTCTGCCGCTTCGAATATCAAAGGCGCTCCGAACCGCGTGATCTACAGTGCTTCTAAGGCGGCAGTCATTGGTCTGACGCGTGCACTGGCGGCTGATTATGTTGCACGCGGTGTGCGTTTCAATGCAATTTGTCCTGGCACCATTGAATCCCCATCGCTGGGTGAGCGTATCCAGGCAGTTTCACAGCAAAGTGGCAAAACAGTTGACGAAGCACGTGAGCAGTTTGTTGCGCGTCAGCCGATTGGTCGTCTGGGTAAAGCCGAAGAAATCGCTTATTTAGCGATTTATCTGGCCTCAGACGAGTCAGCCTTTACGACAGGTACTTCACAGATTATTGATGGCGGATGGTCGCTTTAATTTTTATTCACTCTAGGAGCATGCATGAAACTCGTTCGCTACGGCGCTAAAGGCAAAGAAAAGCCCGGTCTGATTGACAAAGAAGGCAAACTGCGCGATCTGTCGAAAGTCGTTAAAGACATTACCCCAGAGCAGTTCACGACTGCGGCAATGGCTAAACTGAAAAAACTCGATACCAGCAAACTGCCCCTGGTCAAGGGTAAGCCACGTTTTGGTGTTCCTTTCTCAGGGATGGGTAAGTTTCTGGCGATTGGTTTGAATTATTCTGATCACGCCGAAGAAGCCGGCATGCCGATTCCTAAAGAACCCATTATGTTCTTTAAAGCGGATACTAGCCTGACAGGTCCTAACGATAAAGTCATGCTGCCACAAGGTTCAAAGAAATCCGACTGGGAAGTCGAACTCGGAATCGTGATTGGTAAGAAAGCCCGTTATGTAACCAAGAAAGACGCACTCAAACACGTTGCCGGCTATTGCGTGATCAATGATGTGTCCGAGCGTGAGTACCAGCTCGAGCGTGGTGGTACCTGGGACAAGGGCAAGGGCTGTGACACCTTTGGTCCGGTTGGCCCATGGCTCGTGACCTCAGACGAAATCAAGGACCCACAAAATCTTGATATGTGGCTGGATCTGAACGGTAAGCGTTTCCAGACAGGCAATACCAAGACCATGATTTTTGATGCCGCAACCATCATCAGCTATGTCAGCGAATTCATGACATTGATGCCCGGTGACGTGATCACCACAGGCACCCCTCCCGGTGTGGGCATGGGAGTTAAACCTAAACCACGCTATCTGAAAGCGGGTGATGTCATGACTCTTGGCATACAGGGGCTGGGCGAGCAGCGTCAGGAAGTTGTCGCGTTCAAAAAATAAATTGTTATAAAAAATCACCGGGTAGGGCGAGAAGCTTTCCTGGTGATGGTTTTCTATAAAAATAAGGAGGCTTCAGTGGCCAAGTCGAACAAGAAAAATGCTCCGGCTAGTCGCTCGAGTCAATGGTTTGCCCGTAACGATATTTACGGATTCATATACCGTAGTTGGACTAAAAATCGCGGTATTCCACATGATCAGTTTGATGGCCGGCCAGTGATCGGTATTTGTAATACCTGGTCTGAGCTTACGCCATGTAATACGCACCTCAGGGTGTTGGCCGATCAGGTGAAACAAGGTGTGCTGGAGGCCGGTGGTTTTCCACTGGAGTTCCCGGTGACCTCTCTGGGCGAAACGTTAGTACGTCCAACAGCGATGCTATTGCGCAACCTCGCCAGTATGGATGTGGAGGAAACAATCCGCGCAAATCCCCTGGATGGCGTGGTGCTGCTGTTTGGTTGCGACAAGACAACTCCATCATTGTTGATGGGTGCTTCGAGTGTCAATATCCCGACCATCGGTGTGTCGGGTGGCCCGATGCTCAATGGTAAATACCGTGGTCAGGATATTGGTTCCGGCACCAATACCTGGTCGATGTCGGAAGACGTTCGCGCCGGCAAGATGACGGTCGAAGAATTCCACGAAGCGGAGTCCTGTATGCACCGCTCGCACGGCAGCTGCATGGTGATGGGCACAGCCTCCACCATGGCGAGTATGGTTGAAGCGCTCGGCGTTGCACTACCTGGTAATGCAGCATTCCCCGCAGTGGATGCACGCCGCAACGTCCTTGCGCGTGAGTCGGGTCGACGTATTGTGCAGATGGTGAAAGACAACATCACACTCGATAAAATTCTGACCCGTCAGGCCTTTGAGAATGCGATTCGCACAAATGCAGCGATCGGTGGTTCGACCAATGCTGTGATTCACCTGATCGCGATTGCTCGCCGTATCGGCGTGGATCTTGGGATTGATGACTGGGATAAATTCGGTCGCGATGTGCATACGCTGCTTAACCTCATGCCAAGCGGTAAGTACTTGATGGAAGACTTCTGCTATGCGGGGGGTCTGCCTGTGATTCTGCGCACCCTGGGTGAGCAAGGGCTATTAAATAAAAAGGCCTTGACTGTTACGGGTAAGAGTATTTGGGATAACAATAAAAAAGCCGATTGCTGGAACCGTGACGTCATCACGACCTGGGAAAAACCTTTCAAGAAAAATACCGGTATCGCTGTATTGCGAGGCAATCTTTGCCCGGATGGCGCGATTATCAAACCGTCGGCTGCCACACCTAAATTGCTTAAACATCGGGGTCGCGCCGTGGTGTTCGAAGATATCGAGGACTTTCATAAACGCATCGATAGTCCTAAGCTCGATATCGATGAAAACTGCATCATGGTGCTCAAGAACTGCGGTCCTAAAGGCTATCCAGGTATGGCTGAAGTCGGCAATATGCCTCTGCCACCCAAAATCCTGAAAAAAGGCATCACCGATATGATCCGTATTTCAGATGCGCGGATGAGCGGCACAGCCTATGGCACGGTCGTGCTGCACGTAGCACCGGAGGCGGCTGCGGGTGGCACACTAGCGCTGGTTGAAAATGGCGATATGATCGAGCTCGATGTCGCTAAACGCCGTCTACATCTTGACGTAAGCGATGAGATTTTGGCTAAGCGCAAACTGAAATGGAAAGCACCTAAACCACCCCTTGATCGTGGCTACTACAAACTGTACGTCGAGCATGTTAATCAAGCCAACGAAGGTGTTGACTTTGATTTCCTGGTCGGCTGCAGCGGCAGTGCCGTGCCGCGTGACAACCACTAAAAAGCGTCGCGCGCATGAGCTCTGATGGCTATAGTCAGGCTGTCAGAGCTTCGATTACTGCACGTGGATTGTGATCAATCACGTTGAGTAAAACGCGTGCCGGCCCATGCGGCATTCTGTCTCCACGTTCCCAGTGTCTGAGCGTTGCAGTTGAAAAACCGAACATTCCAGCAAACTGCTCCTGAGTCATACCGATACGCTGACGAAGTGCTTTGACATTTATTTCTTTGGGTCGATGGATGATGGCCTTATCCGAATGACCGGAAGCGTGCTCAATTGCCTCTAATAACCCCTTTTTAATACTCTTGAATGCGGCACTCAATGCTGTGCTCCTTTCCATGATTTTTTCAAAATAGTGACTAACGCAGCCAGAGCGTTTCTGTCTGATTGGGTCAGGTTGTCCCGGTCACTCTTAGCGAATAAAGTTAATAAATACAGTGGAATGTGTTCGTTATAGAAATAATAGATAACGCGGACACCAGAATTTTTTCCTTGATGGCCTCGTTGCCAGCGAACCTTTCGTATGCCTCCTGTCCCTTCAATCAACACTCCTGTTGTTGGATGAGATGCCAGATAGGTAAAAAGTGTTTGAAGCTCATTCTGTGTAAGAAGTTTGGATGATCTTCTGGAAAATTCAGGTAGTTCAGCAATTGTGATCAATTTGTATAGTAATCCATTGGCTTAGTTTTATAAAGCCCATGAAAAAGGGCGTAGTAAAAGTCGAGTTTGACTTCTACTGCGCCCTAAATTTCTCTCTAATCGCGAAAATATCCGTCCGTACAACCACTAAAAAGCGTCGCGTAATACCTCTGCGCAGAGTTTGACCGCAGTGTTGGCCTCTCGCAAAATCCTGCCCATTGGGACAAAGCCATGGATCTGACGCTCAAAGCAGATGTACTGTGTCGGCACGCCTGAGGCGGAGAGTTTGTCTGCATAAGCACGTCCCTCATCTCGCAGAGGATCGTAACCTGCTGTGAGCACCAGAGCAGGGGGAAGATCCGTGTGATCTGTTGCCAGCATGGGTGAACCACGCCAGTCTTCGCGCATCCAGGTCTCTGGCATGTAGTGGCCGTAAAAATAATCCATCGAATCACGTGTCAGCAAATAGCCTTGTGCGTTGATGATCATTGAGGCGCTGACTTCTGCCGCATTGGCAACGGGGTAGATCAGCAGTTGCAGCACGGGCTTGAAACTCTTGTCTTGTTTGAGGGCCAGTGAAACGACTGCCGCAAGATGTCCACCTGCGCTATCGCCACCTACCGCGATACGCGCGGGGTCGATTTTTAACGACGCCGCATTGTCATGCACCCATTTGGTTGCAGCGACGCAATCATCCGAAGCAGCAGGAAAAATATGTTCAGGCGCCAGGCGATAGTGCACGGCAAATACAGCACAGCTGGCCAGATTGGCGAGCGTGCGACACAGTGTGTCGTGTGTGTCCAGATCTCCGATCACATGCCCGCCACCATGGTAGTAGACCAAGGCCGGTAACACAGCTGCAGGCGAGCTGCCAAGCGGGCGATAACAGCGCAAGGTAATCTCGCCGCCGGGTCCTGGAATCTGGATATCTTTTGATTCCGCTACTTCAGGCGCATCAGGCTGACTGAAAAATCGTCGCTGTACGTAATACTCTCTTGCGTCTTTTGGAGACAGCGTGTGGGTAGGTGGAATACCTTTTTCAATGACAAGATCAATCAGGGCTTTGGCTTGTGGGTCAAGCATATTTGTCTCCACTTAACGGATTTCGATTTCAACAAAGACGACTTCATGTGCGCTGGCATTGATGACGTTGTGATTGACCCCTGCACCACGCGTATAGGATTGTCCTGCAATCAGCTCGAACTCTTTTAATCCCTCTGGTGTTTCCAGATGCAGCATGCCGTTGGTCATGGGCACAACAATGTAGTCGTGCCCATGCGTATGCCAGCCTGTTTCAGTGCCGGGTGCAAAGCGCCATTCGGTCACAATCGCACGTTCATTATTGATTTGCGTGGTCGGTATAGCTTGCTTGCGACTTGTCATGACTTATCCTTAAGC